>WFTT01000036.1 GCA_015485335.1 Robiginitomaculum sp. | reverse complement strand
GAAAAAGGCACAAGCCAAGGCCGCCAAAGAACACCCATTGGTTCTGTCCGGCGGTCTGCTCAGTGGCAAAAAGGCCCTAAACGGTGCCCCGGCGATCATCAGAACGAAAGTGGGCGATGGGCAGGCTATTTTCTATGGCTGGAATCCCATGCACCGCTATCTGAATCATCACGAACATGCGCTGGTCTATAATGCCTTGTTATACTGGGATGATCTGGACTAGATGGCGGGTGGCGGAAAAATAAACGCTTCGCCGGTGTCTTTCCAGACCGGGTATTTTTCCATCACGCCCAAAAACAGCGCTGACCCGGTAAGGGTGCTCAGCCATTGGTGCAGGTGTGGCAAAGGCAGGGCATCGAACCAGTCTTTGTCGGGGATGCGAAACTGGCGCACAAAGGGAAAGAGCGCGATATCCACAAAGCTGCGTTTTGCGCCGCCAAGATAAGCGGCTTTGCCCAGCCGTTCTTCCAGCGCATGCAAATGGCGCAGGCCGCCATCGCGGTGCGCTATGGGGTTAATGCCGTCATAACGGCTGGCATATTTATAGCGGTCCAGATCATGCTTGAACGGCCCATCGTTTTGCGCAATCAACGGGTCATCGGCGCTGATCAGCCAGTTTTCGGGATCGTTTTGCGACAGCGCCCAGTGCATCACCCGCAGGCTTTCTTCGACCACGCTCCCCCGATCCACCAATAGCGGCACCGTGGGATGATCGCTAAGGGCAATCATCTCGTCCGGCTTGTCCGCCAGGCGCACTTCGCGCAATTGCACGGGCCGCTGGCTAATGGCGATGGCCAGGCGGGCGCGCATGGCATAGGGGCACCGGCGAAAGGAATAAAGAATTGGCAAGGCTGCCAAAACGCTCAGGCTTCCTTGCGCTGGGCCGCGCCAATATGGCGCTCACCGCGTTTTTGCGCCAGATCGACCTGTTTTTGCCGCTCACGCAGGGCCTTGATGCGCTTTGCATCATGATGGTCATAACAGGCCGGGCAGGAAACGCCTTTGGTATAATGGGGGGATTGCTTGTCTGCCTCGGTAATGGGTTGGCGACAGGCATGGCACATATCATAGCTGCCGGGCTTTAGATCATGACCAACCGAAACCCGATTATCAAAGACAAAACATTCGCCATGCCACAGGCTTTGTTCTTCGGGCACCGTTTCCAGATATTTTAAAATGCCGCCTTGCAGGTGCACCACGTCTTCAATGCCTTCGGCCCGTAAAAACGCGGTGGATTTTTCACAGCGAATGCCGCCGGTGCAGAACATGGCGATTTTTTTGTAATTATGCTTGCGCTGATAATCCCTAAACCAATCCGGGAATTCACGAAACGAGGTGGTTTTGGGATTTACTGCCCCGGCAAACGTGCCGATGGAGACCTCGTAATCATTGCGGGTATCGATCACCAGGGTTTCTGGGTCCGAGATGACGTCGTTCCATTCCTCGGGCGGGACATAGCGCTCGTGGCTTTGCTCTGGCGCAATGCCGGTCACGCCCATGGTGACGATCTCTTTTTTCAGGCGCACTTTCATGCGGTAAAATGGGTTTTCCCCGGTATAGGATTCTTTCCATTCCAGATCCGCACAACCCGGAAAGGATTTCAGATGCGCCAACACGGCATCCACCCCGGCGCGCGGCCCGGCAATGGTGCCGTTTATGCCCTCATGGGCCAACAGGATGGTGCCAAAAACATCGCCACCCTTGGCGGTTTCCAATAACGGTTCCCGATAGGTTTCAAACCCCGGCAGGGCGGCAAACTTGTAAAAGGCAGCAACGACAATTTTGGTCATGGCGCGGTTTTACACAACCGCCCTCATGCGCTCAAGGGGCCGCCCCATCAGGATCACAGGTCCGTTGGCTGGATTATTTAAAGGCCGTACCGGGCTTGGCCCCAAACAGGCGCAAAATTTTGGCCAGCGGGCAAAAGCCGGTGAAGGAGGCCTGCAACATATTGGCCCCGACAAAGGCGGTAAAAAGCAACCAATACGGCGTATACATTTGTGATAAAACCAAGCTGACCAGAATGAAAATCCCGGCAATGGCAAACACCAGACGTTCTACAGACATTTTTCCCCCCGAATTAAATTACAGGGCCCGATTGGCCCAACCCTGTAATATTAGCAAATTCTTATGCAAGGGGCAATGGGGATTCCCTCCATGGGGGAAGTCTCATTTAATACAGGGTTTTAAGGGCGGCGGCATCATAGTTTTTCAACTCGTCAAGGCGGCCCTCTTTGACCTTTTGCGCCCAGTATGGGTCTTGCAACAAGGCTCGGCCAATGGCGACCAGGTCAAACTCGCCCTTGTCCAGACGCGCTTCGATATCATCCAGTGATGATGCCTTGGAGCCTTCGCCCATAAATGCCCCGATAAAGTCGCTGGACAGCCCGACCGAACCAACGGTGATGGTGGGCAGGCCGGTGAGTTTTTTGGCCCATCCGGCGAGATTCAGGTCCGAGCCTTCAAATTCATTTTCCCAGTAACGGCGTTGCGAGCAATGCAGAATATCCACACCGGCATCGACAAACACTTTCAAAAAGGCTTCCAGCTCTTGCGGGGTTTCGGCCAGCCGGGCGTTGTAATCCTGTTGTTTCCATTGTGAAAACCGCAGAATGATCGGCATGTCCTTGCCGATGGCACGGCGGCATTCACTGATGATTTCGGCGGCAAAGCGCGCCCGTTCAGTCAGGCCACCGCCATAGCGGTCTTCGCGTACATTCATCACATTCCAGAAAAACTCATCAACCAGATAGCCGTGGGCGCCATGAATTTCGATGGCATCAAAACCCAGTTTTGCTGCCTGGGCAGCAGAGCGGGCAAAGGAGGCGACCATGTCTTCCACTTCGGCTTCGCTGGGTACCGGTGCGACCAACTTGCCTTTATGGGTCAGGCCAGACGGGCTGTCGGTGGCGCCATCGGGGTGATGCCCGGTGCCGGGCTTGCGGGTCATGCCGGTATGCCAGAGCTGTGGGGCAATTTTGCCGCCTTCCTTGTGTACGTGCGAGACCACATTGGCCCAGCCTGCCAGCGGGGCTTCATCATGAAAAACTGGCACATTGGGATCGCTGGAGGCCCCCGGGCGATCCACGGTGGTGCCCTCGGTAACGATCAGGCCCACATCGGTGGCGGCGCGGCGCGCATAATAGTCGGCGACATTTTGCCCGGGCACCCCATTGGGTGAAAAACTGCGGGTCATCGGGGCCATAACGATACGGTTAGGCAAATCCATGCCAAGGCAGGAAAACGGCGTGAAAAGAGGGCTGGTCATAGAAAGTCATCCAAAAAAATCCCGGCACATTCGCCGGGGGAACACAAAAGAGAGCAATCAAACCTATGCATAGGTCGGCGCAAAAACAATCCCTGTCGGTAACGGTAATTTGATATTGCTGACCGTGAAAACGTTAGCGATCGATAATTTCGTCTTTTGCGTTCAGTTTTTTCCAGAAACGGTCATAAGGGCGAAGCGGTGAAAACCGCACAGGTTTCTGGCGGGCCTTTGCATACCAGTCTTCATGCCAGTGCCGGGCCAGCGCATCGGCATTTTCAAACGTCATTTTTCCCTCAAACACCGAAAGCATTTTACCTTCCATATCATCGCGCGAGATCAGAAGGTCATTACGAAAGCCAAGGTCAAACAAAGCGCGCCGGTGCACATGCTCGTAGTGATGCCACAGGCTATCTTTTCCGGATTGCGCCTTGGCATGATCAAAAAAAGAGGGGTGTGCAAAATCAAAACTTACCGGCTTGAACAGGGAAAGGCAGGGCGCGGAGGTGCCGGTTACCATCACCTGCGGTGACTGGTTGGGGCCAAGTTTTACAATCATCGAGCCACAGCTCTGGCTGGGGCGGGTCAGGCCACCGGCGTGCATACACACATCGCCATTGGTGTGGCGTGCAAAATTTTTATCCTCGCTCTGGTGCCGGCGCAGGTTTGCCGCCATGGCGGCCAGCGACGCTGTTTTGTGCTGATCCAGCCCCCCTAGGCATTGCGTGCTCAGCGCCTGTCGCTGGCGCGCCTTGCCCATAAAAGTCATAAAGCGGGTATCAAATTTTTCTGCAAAATCGGTGTCTTGCAGACCATCGCTGTGCAGGTCATGGTCCTTGTGGATGCTCAGGCAATTGGAGATGGCCCCAAAGCCAGCCACTTTTTTGGCGGCCCATTGCCGCCCGGCGGTTTCCAATATCCAGGCCTCATGGGCATCGGCGATGATAAAGCTGTTATCATAACGAAACGCCTTGTCGCGATAGCCCGCCGGGCCGCCTTGTCCATGGGTTTCCAGCAAATTGGTGATCACAGATAGGGCGGCGCGGGCATTGGCCCCACGCTCGAGCCCGAGCCGCAACAGGTCCATGCCCAGAAGGGCTTCGCCTTTGCGTATGATTTGCGTGGTAAAGACCGCCTCATTGCCGATTACCACGCCCTGATCATTCACTCCCATTTCTGCACCCCAGATCCAGTGGGGTTTGGAAAGGATCAGGCCAAAACGATCCGGCACCTGCGGCACGGTTATATAGGTGGTGTGCACCGTCGCGGCGGTATCGCCGTGCACCGGGGCACGGCGCACCATCACCTGTGGTTCGCTGGCTTCGCGATCACTGTTTTTGGCAAAATAGGTGTGGCCGCCTTGCTGGATGATCTGGGTATCGCACATGGGATTAACGGCCCGCCATGGCGGTTTTCAGCTTGGTCATGAAATGCAAAACCTCGACCCCCAGTCGCTGTGGCCGGGTCAGTTCCGCCATCAGTTCGGGGATATATTCCTCCAGCACTTCGCCCAGTTTCTGCGCAATCCGATCGGCATTTTTCATACTGCCCTGCCGGCTTTTCAACCAGCCAAGATAGGTAAAGGCGCGGATCATGATAAAGGCGGGTAACAGCTCTACATGCTCGTCGCTCAGCGCCCGGTGCTGACGATAACCGGCCACATAGGCCGCCACCAGATCATCAAAAAATGGCTGATCAGCCTGGGGGAAAAGTGAGGTGGCCATTTCAAACAAATGCCAACCATAGCCGCTATCATCAAAATCGATCAGATAGAGATCACCCTCATGTACCAGAATGTTCTCGGGCAGGAAGTCCGCGTGGATCAGGCCATAATGCGCCGGGTCTTTGCCGATCTGCGTGAGCAGGCCTTGCAAGACCAGACGTGCCTTGAGAATTTGGTCTTTTTGATGGGCGCTAAGCACCGGGTGTTCCCAGAACCGCCCCCAAAGAGGCTCATCGCCCAACAGACCATCTTCATCCCATTTCTGGCGGGTGAAGCCCTCTGGCGGTGTCCAGTTTTGTGCCTGATTGTGCAGCTTTGCCGCCAGCGCGCCAAGGCGGTGATAGCGCTCGACCAGCTCTGCCTGCATGCCCTTTTCCACGCGGCCCAGATCGTCAAAAGGCGTGCCCTCCACCCAGGAAAGAAGACTGCATTGGCGCGGTTCGGCCACGGCCTCATGCTCTATGGTGACAAACAGATCACCTGTTTTGGTGGGGGTCACCGCCGGGGTATCAATGCCATCCTGTTGCAGGGCCTGCATCCATACGAGCTCGGATTTTAGCGCCGCATCGGTATGATACCCATGGCGATGCACCCGCAGGGCATAGCGGGTGCCATCCGGGGAGGTGATTTTGAACACCGTGTTTTCGCGGTGTTTTAAAAGGGAAATATCAGCGTTTTCCAGGCCCCAGTTTTCCAGCGCTTTTTGCGCCAATGCCCGGGCGGCCATGACCTCTGGATCATCCGCATCCGGCGTACCGCCGGTAATCAGATCGCCCAGATTATTGACCAACCAGATACAGGCATTTTCAAAGCGTACCAGCAATTCATCACAAAAGACCTGATCGACCAACAGGCCGGGCTTGAACTGTAAAACCCGATCATCAAACCCGGCGGCAATGGCCCAGATGCCGTTCTCGTAAAGGGCGCGCATCATGCCATAGGCCATGGTGCTGTCGGCAAATTGCAGGCCCATCACCAGTCCTTTTTGGCGAATGGCGGTAAAAAACGGAAATCTCGGCTTGATCCGCTCCAGCCCGTTGCGGATATAGGCCGCCTGCTGCTTCACATTCTTCAGGGTTTGGGGCGCAATGCTCATCTCCAGGGCCTTTTGCGCCACCACACAGCCAAGGTCTGATCCGCCAAAAGTGGAAACATGGCCCCAGCCATTATCCTGTAACCACGCGCCGCAGGTTTCGCTCATCACCAAAGCGGCAATGGGATAAAGCCCGCCGGATAGCCCCTTGCCGGTGACCAGCATGTCGGGCTTTACCCCCCAGACCTCAACGGCCCAGGCATGCCCGGTGCGGCCAAGCCCGGTCTGCACCTCGTCGGCCAGAAACAGCGTGCCGTATTTCTCGCACAGGCGTTTCACCCCGGGCAGATAATCATCTTTGGGCAAGGGAAAACCGCAGGTGGCGGGGACCGGCTCCATCAGCACCAGCGCCACATCACATGCCGATAACGCCGCCTCCATAGCAGCCAAATCATTAAACGGCACTTTGATAAATTCGTCCGGATAATGGCTATTGAAAAACTGCGCGGTTTCATCATCACCGGCGGCCCCGGAAAGTCCGGTGCGCCCGTGATAGCCCGCATCCAGCGCCACGATTTTACGCCGTCTTGTGGCAAAGCGCGCCGATTTAATTGCCACATCATTGGCTTCGCTGCCGCTGGCGGTCAGCACCACATAGCGCATATCGCCGGGGGCGGCGGCAATCAGGGCATCGGCCAGATCCGCCTTGGGCTTGGAGGGAAAATGATGATTGCCAATGTCGTAATGAACCATGGCATCTTGCAGCACTGCCACAAGGTCTGGGTTACGATGACCCAGATTAAACGTGCCGCCGTTCAGGTGCAGATCGAACACCTCATGGCCGTCCATGTCCCAATATCGATAGCCCTCGCGCCGGTCCGGCACAAAGGCAATGCCTCCTTCCAACAGGCGGTCAATGCGGCCCGGATACAGATGGTCATAAACGTCGCGCAAAACCTTCTCTTTTTTGGTGGACAGGGAAGGGATGGTGGGAAAGGGCATGGGGCTCTCTTTGGTTAAGGCTAGGGGTTCAGAAATTCACGGATGTTTCCAAACTTCAAGGGGAAATTAGAATGATTATAGACTTTTTAGGGCCATTGGTGGTGCCGGGCAGGCAGTTTTTTGAAATCACAACATTGTGCGCTGATTTGCCTATGCAATCGCCGTAAACATTGCTTTCTAAACGCAAAACTATCGCCTAGAGTCAGGGTTAAGGGGCTTGTTTTTATTGAATATGGACATAATTCACCATGGGTAAACCACACAGTACGCGACAGCAGGAAATTGTTGATGCCGCCATCTTTCTGGCCGCCAACAAAGGGGTTCGTCATATTTCTGCCCAGGCCATAGCGAATATTGTAGGGATTGCCCAACCCACCGTATTTCGGCATTTCAAAAGTTGCGACGATATTTTTGGTGCCGCGATCGAAAAGATCGGCAAAGGTATGTTTGCCGCCATTGGTGGTTATTTTACAGAGACCGGCCCGGCGGATGAGCGTCTGAAAAACCTGATCCACGCGCAATTGAACTATATCAGTGACAATAAAGGCCTGCCGCGTCTGTTGTTTTCAGACCGCCTGCACAATGATTCCATTGCGCTGAAAGGCGCCATACAGATGGTTATGGGGAATTATTATAATATGATGGCGTCCTTGATCCGCGATGGCCAGGCCGAGGGCAGCTTTCGCCGTGATATTGATGCCGAGGAAACGGCCCGTATGGTGGCTGCCCTGATGCAGGGTCTGATCATGCGTTGGTCAATTTTTGATTTTGATTTTACCCTGCAGGATGAGGCGGCCCCCTTGTGGGCGTTTATCCACGCCGCCATTCGGAATTAGGGAAAATCAGGCCGCCGGTTGTATGCTGGCGGCGTTTAGCACTCCCATGGTTCTCAGCAATTGGGCCTTGCTCAACTCATAAAGATTTTCGGCCCGGGCCAGCGCAGAGGACGCCTCCCAAAACGCCGCCTCGGCCAGGGTGAGATCATTGACGGTTGAACGTTCGTTTTCATAACGCAAAGTTTCGATCCGCAAGGCCTCGCGGGCCTGGTCCAGTGCGGTTCTGGATACCCGCACACTGTTTTTGGCAACGGCCATGGACTGCCAGGCGGTGATGGTGTTTGCCTTGGTCTGATTGATCAGGTTTTTCAGGGCCAGGCGGGTTTGGGTCTGTTCCAGACGGGCCTGTTGCACGGATTTTTTCCGGATTTTACCATCAAAAAGCGGCATTGATAATTGCACGCCTACCTGCCATTCATTTTGTGCCACCAAGGCGCCGCCGGTCATGGAGCGGGCATTGCCAACGGCGCTGACCTGTGGACGTTTGGCGGCTTTGGCGATTTTCATTTTGCTGGTCGCCACATCCATCTGGGTCTTGGCCTCCAACAGGGCCGGGTGTTCCCGGCGGGTAATATCCAGCGCCACATCCAGAGAGGCTGGCAAGGTATTTGGGGCCACACTAAATCGTTGCAGGGATGTTGAAGATGGCAGTTCTGCGCTCATCAAACTGGCCAGCATAACGGCGTTTTGATCATAGCTCATATCCAGTTGCATGCGTTCAAGGCGCGCATTTTCCAGCTGGGTATTGATCTTGGCCTGATCCAGCCTGGTGGCCTTGCCTTTTTCCAGCAACAGGGCAATCCGGTCTTTTTCCCGGGTATAAAAGGCCAGGCGCTGGTCCGAGGCCCGTTGCAATTTCTCGATAATCAACAGTTCGGAATAGTATTGCATCACCGAAAAAATAAGGTCCTGCTTCATGATTTCTTTTCGTTGCTGTGTGCCTTCGATTTTTGCCCGGGCCATGGCATTGGAGGCGCTAAGGCGTCCCCCGGCATAAAGCGGCATTTGTGCGTACAGGCCGCCGCTGAAAATATCCTTGTCCAGTTCCGGAAAGACGCCGGTCTGGTGAATCGGTACTACGATCATCGGGTCGGAATAGCGGGTGTATCCGCCGCGCAGATCCAAAGTTGGCAACCGACCTGCCTTGGCCTTGTCCAGTTCCAGATGGGCAATATCCACCCCCATGTCCAGGCTTTGATATCCGGGATTATTATGCAGGGCAGTTTTTATGGCCGCATTCACGCTCAGCGCTTCTTGTGCCAGGCTTGGGGCAGTCAGGCTCAGAAAAAGCGCGCCGATCATGGCACTGAGGCGAAGGGGTTCAGGCCAGTTTATCTTCATAATATTTCTCCTTTTTCATGTCGGCTTCTTTGTAAAACAATGAAAAAAGAACCGGGATGAAAACCAGGGTCAGCAGGGTTGCTGCTAAAATGCCGCCAATGACCACGGTGGCGATGGGGGAAAAACGTTCCGCCCCGACCGACAGTTCCAGGGCCAATGGCAACATGCCGGCAATATCGGAAAAGGCGGTCATCATAATGGGGCGGTAACGCACCGATACGGCCTTGACCAAAGCGTCGTTTAACGCTGCGCCTTCGCGCAGGCTGGCGAGGATATAATCAATCAGCACAATGGCATTATTGACCACGGTACCGGTCAGCAAAATGATGCCCAGCAAAGCGGGCATAGAGAGATATTTTCCAGCCAGTAACAGCGCCAGCGCCACGCCGGTGATTTGCATGGGGATGGCCATCATAATGGTCAGGGGGTGTTTGAACGAGCGGAACTGTGCCACCAACACCAGATAGACCGCCAGAATGCCCAGAAGAAGCGCTCGCACCATGCGTTTTTGGGCTTCCATAAAGTCGGTCTGCTCGCCGGAAATGACGATCTGATAGCCTTCCGGCGGGGTGATCGAGGTCAGGCCCTTCTGGATATCCCCGATGGCCCCGGACAGGGGGCGGCCGTAATTATAGCCAAGCACGCTCAGGGTGCGTTGGTAATCTTCGCGGGTGACAATACGCGGTGCCAGATATTCTTCGATATGGCCGATTTCGCGCACCGGATAGCTGATGCCATCCCGGCTCATGAGATTGACATCCAAAAAGGCGTTCAGGGTATCGCGATCGCCCTCGACATAGCGCACAAAAATGTCCAGATCCTGATCAAACTCCTGGCGGTAGGGCGTGGCCACCACGCCGATGACTGCCTCATAGGCCGCATTGGCGATGGCAGTGCCATCCAGCCCCAGCTCATTGGCACGGGCTTGGTCAATAACAATTTTGGCTTCGGGGGTATCAATGGACCAGCTGCGATAAACATTCTTGGTGCCGGGCACCGCTTGTACCAGGGCCATCACCTGTTGTCCCAACGCGTCCAATTGTTCCTGTTCCGGCCCGGCAATGCGCACATCAATCGGGGCCACGGTGGTCGAACGGGCGGTGCCGCCTTTTTCTTTTAGAACTAGCAAGGTAATGCCGGGAATGGCGCTGGTGTTTTGGCGCACCCGGTCCATAACTTCCCAGATAGAGTGATCCCGTTTATTGCGCGGTGTCAGGGTGACCGTCATTTCGGCCTGATTAACCCCCATGGCCCCACGGGAACCCAGATAACGCCCACCGGCTTCGTATCCGGTCATGGTGCTGACCGAAATGACGCCATCTTCGTGCAAAAAGCTCTTTTCGATCTGGCCGACGATGTTCAACGTGTCAGACAGGGGGGTGCCGGGAATGGTGTCCAAAGAGACCTGAATGCTGCCGCCATCAAATTTGGGCAACATCTCGCTGCCCAAAGAGGTCATGATGCGCACGCCGGGTACCAGCAAAAGAACGCCAATCACCAGGGTCAGGCGGGGATAGCGCAAGGCCGTCCGCAACCAGCCCAGATACACGCCCTTTACGTAATCCAACAAAGCGTGAAACGGATATAGCACCCGTTCCAACAAATGGTTCTGGTGATCATCACGCAACCACAATGCCGACAACAGCGGGATCAGGGTGACCGAGACCAGAAAGGAGGAGGCCAGCGCAAAGCTGAGGGTCAAAGCCAAAGGCCCAAAAAGCTTGCCGACAAATCCGCCCAGAAACATTAATGGCACCAACACCGCTATGGTGGTCACGGTGCCGGCCATATCGGCCAGAAAAATCTCTTCAGTGCCGGTCAGGGCTGCCTTGAAGGGGGGCTGGCCCTGTTTGATATGACGGTTAATGTTTTCCAACACCACAATGCCGTCATCCACCAACAGACCAATGGACAGGATAATGGCCGACATGGTCACCATGTTCAGGTCGATGCCAGCAAAATCCATCAGAATGAAGGTCATCAGAAACGAAATGGGGATGGACAGGGCGATAATGGCGGCCTGGCGAATATTTGCCAAAAACAACAGCACCACAAAAATGGTCAACACCAATGCGATCAGCACGGTTGAGGTCATATTGTTGATCACCAAAGAGGTGAAAACCGAATCATCATCGGCGATTTCAATGGTCAATAGCGGGTATTTCTGTTCGATCTCGCTCAAGGTTTTTTTGACTGCCTTGGCCACTTCCACGGTGTTGGCTTCGCTGCGCTTCATTACCTGCAACGCGATCGCGGTTTTCCCGTTAAAATGATAGGATGATCGTTCTTCCTTGGTGGAAAAGCGCACCTTGGCGACATCACCGATATAAATATTGCGGCCATTCATATTGGCCAAGGCAATTTTTTCCACCTGTTCGGGGGTTTCCAGGCTGAGATCAAAGCGGATGACCACTTCCTGGGTGCCTTTGTTCACCCGGCCGCCGGACGCGGTAAGGTTCCAGCTTTGCAAGGTGCGCTTTACCTGATCAATGCTGACGCCATAGCGGCGCATCTGATCCCGGTTCAGGGCAACTTCCATCTGTTTTTTGTAACCGCCAAAGACATCCACTGCGGCCACGCCATCGACGCGCTGGAACGCGTCTTTCAGGCCATTATCCGCCAATTCGCGAATATCACGCAAAGACAAAGACGGGCTGGAGACTGCAAACGTCAAAATGGGTTTGTCGGCGGAGGAAAAGCTGAGCACCTGGGGCTCGCGGATTTTGGGGGGCAGCTTGTATCGGATGCGCCCCACCGCGTTTTGGGTATCCAGCGTCGCGCTCTGGGTGGTCTTGGTATAATGGAACTCTGCCTTGACGATGGAAAGGCCCACCTGGGAGGTGGAGCTGACCTTCTTGATACCATCAATGCCGCTAACCTCTTCTTCGATGATTTTGCTGACATTCTTGGCGATATCGGCGGCGGCTACGCCGGGATAGGCGGTGATCACCGTGATCACCGGCGGATCGGTATCGGGGAACAGTTTTACCGGAATGGCCAGACGGGCAAACACACCCAAAATGGTGATGCCGATCAGGGCAGCAAAAATCGTATAGCGATATTTGAGTGAAAACTTTGGCCAGCTCATGAGGGCACGCCGTCAAATACACGAATACTGACCCCTTCGTGCAGGCCCGGATAGGGCGTGGTGATTACCTGTGCGCCGGCTTTCAGGCCGCTTTTGATAATGGTTAGCCTGCCATTGCTATTGCCGGTGGTAACGGGGATCCAATGGGCGATGCCGCCGGTCTGGGTAAAGACCCCCTGTGTGCCATCGCGGGTAAAGATGGCCTGGGCCGGGACGGCCAGCGCATTTTCATAGGTTTGCATCACCAGTTTGGCGCGGGTCATGGAGCCGGCAAAAAAACGGGCACTGATTTGCGGTTCCAGCAAAATATCGGCGGTGCCGGTGTGGGTGCGTTCATCAAGGGCGGGATAGATGCGGTCTATCTGGCCGGGCCATTGATGACCGTCGGGAAGTTCAATATAGGCCCGGGTGCCCGGGGCAATGGCGTGCATGTCCCGTTCAGGCACCGCAATGACGGCCTTGAAATTGGCATCACCGATGATTTCCATCACCGGCTTGCCGGGCAGAACCTGTTCGCCTTTGCTGATGTAAACCCGTTGCACCTGCCCGGATACCGGGGCGTATATCTTGCCATAACCCAGTTTTTGTTCAGACAGTTTCAGGGCGCTTTGTTGTTGTTTGATGCTGGCACGCAGGCCTTTCAGTTTGCGTTGGGTATCATCCAGCGCAGTTTGCGAAATCGCGCCGCCTTCAAACAGGGCGGTATCGATTTGCAATTGTTTTTTAAAAAAATCGATATCGGCTTCGATTTTGGCGACCGCGGCCTTGGCCCGGTGCATTTCGGTACGGGTATCATGGGTATCCAGCAATACCAGCAGATCACCGGCCTTGACGCGTTCTCCCTCGCGAAAAAACACCGCGGCGACGGTGGTGCTTAGCCGGGCCGACAAAACGGCGCGGCTGTCATCGCTGATACGGGCACTGTAATCGCGCGTGAATTCCAGGGTTTGCGGGGACAAGGTGGTCACCTTGACTACCATTTGCCGTTCACTGGCCGGTGGGGGTACGGCGTTATGCGCTTTCAGCTTGGCCACCAACACAAAGGCGGTGGTCGCCAGTAAGAAAACCCCGACCAGCACGCGAATAAGACGTTTTGTGGTATCGCCCATGGCGCGTGCGGGCACCATTTTGCGCATATATTTCCTGCTGATGGTTGCCATAATCCTGCCTCACCTAGCCAACATGTTACTAATTTAGTGAGTAAGTGATTACTTGCAAGTGAGGTTTTGTAAAATAAAGGAAATAATTTGATTTTTTTGTCAGTGCAGAAGGGGGCTGGTTTTCAATCAGGCCTCAGGTTTACCATTATCGATGGCAAATTGCTCTTCGGGTGAGAGCACCAGATGATGCCGTCCATAAAGAACAAAATACGTAATGCCCAGCGCAAACCATACCGCCACCGCAAAAACGCCCAGCCGATAGGTGGGGTCCAGCAATTGTGCGATCAGGGTGATGACCGCAATGATGATGGTGGCCACCGCGCCCAACCGGCCCAGCGGGCTTTTGAACGGGCGCACCATGTCGGGGCGGTTTTTACGCAACATCAAAAATGATATGGCTTGCAGGACATAAGAAAACATGGCCCCAAACACCGCCATGTTCAGCAAGGTACCGCCAATGATATGTTCACCTTGCTTGGCCCCGGCCAAAATCCAGACCAGCATCATAACGCTAAGGCCAACCGTGGCCCCAAAGATCATGGCCACATGGGGGGTCTTGCGCGATCCATGGGTGATGGATAGGGGCTGGGGAAAATAGCCGGCCCGGGACAGGGAATAGATCTGGCGACCACTGGCAAAAATGATGGTGTGAAACGAGGCAATCAGGCCGATCACCGCTACCAGGGCCAATAATTTGGCAATGCCGCTGCCGTAAATGGCACGAAATCCGTCCAACAAGGGTTCGCCGGACTGGCCCAGTGCATGAGAGCCAACGCCGGTAAGGCTGGCGTTTAAAAACAAAATGGCAAAGGCCGATATGATCAGGGTCAGCATGCCCGCCATAATGCCCCGGGGCATATCGCGTTTGGGGTCCACCGATTCTTCGGCCGCCAATGGTAATTGTTCGATCGCCAGAAACAGCCACACCGCAAACGGCATGGCCGCAAACACACCGCCAATGCCAAAGGGCAGGAACGGGCCATGGCCATTGGCCAGCTTTTCGCCATTGCTGCCGATATCCAGCGCCCATTTGGCAAAATCGATATGGGGGATGGCTGATACCCAGAAAACCAAAAGACAGCTCAGCGCCGCCAGGGTTACCATAAGGGTGATTTTAAAGGACAGTTCTACCCCGACCACATTCAGGGTGACAAACAGGGCATAGCCCAAAAACCAGTAAAACGGCAGAACGCTGGCGGGGGTTTCAAAGATGCCGGCCAGATAAGACGAGATAAAAAATACAATCACCGCTGGGGTCAGTACGAATTCAACATTTTCCGCCAGCCCGGTAATAAATCCGCCAAGCGGCCCCATGGCGGTGCGGGCAAAGGAGTAGGCCCCGCCGGTATGAGGCAACGCTGGGCTCATTTCTGCGATTGAAAAGGTCAGGCCCAGATACATCACGGTAATGATGATGGTGGCGATAAACATGCCGCCCCAGCCACCGGCGGAAAGGCCAATATTCCACCCGGAAAAATGTCCTGAAATCACCGCCCCAACCCCCAGGGCCCACAAGGACCAGACCCCGGCATAGCGTTTTAGCTGGCGTTGTTCAAAATAGTCATCATCGGGGCGGGTATAAGTAATACTGCCGTGTTTCTTTTGGGACATGATTTGGCCTTTACGTATTTACCTGTCCAGTATTAGGGGGCGTTCAGAAAATTGCCAGCCTTTCGGAAAAACTGTTTTGTCTTACCAGCCTATCGTTCCAGATTGATCAGCGTATAGGCGCCAGAGGCAGCAAACAGAAATGGTGCGCCAAAGGCGGCGACAAAGGCGGGTACCGCCCCGGAATTGCCTACAGCAATAAAAAAACTGTCTAGGGCAAAAAATACAAATCCAATGCTTAATCCCACCAGTAATTGTTTGGCAAACTGGCCACTGCGCGGCAGGGCAAAGCCAATAAAGAGACCAATCAGGGGCATGATCAGATCAGACAGGGGGCGTGAAAAATGGGAAAACAGGCTGGTGCTTAAGGCGGCCGAGGGTTCGTTCCTAAGGCGTCTTTTTGTGACCTCCCGGTGCAATTGATGCACGGAATTGGGCTGGGCATTGGGGAAAAACTCGCTGGCTTCCAGCGGCGCCGTCCAGCCGATCTGATCATCTTTGGTCCATTCACTGTCTTCAGAGGTGCATCGCAGGGTGTCTTTTAATACCCAGGAAGGCGTGCCGGGCTGAGCCTCTTTGGATTTGATCACCCCGGTCAACAATCCATCTTCATCAAACTGATAGACAACCATATTGGTGATGTGAATGTTGGGACCAAAACGCGAAGCTGTCCCGGCGTTCAGGATTAATCCTTCGGTAGACAGCCAGATATTGCTGTTTTCCTGATCGGCTCCGGAATGCAGCCGGGCGTAATCCAGATCCTGCCAGACCTGTAACTGGCTGGAGGTTTTGGCCGCGACCAGTTCCTGAAAGGCAAAATGGGACAAGGCAATCCCGGCCGCCCCGATCAGCATGGGGCGCAGGACATGGGTTGGCGACATACCGGCGGCGCGCATGGCAATGATTTCGCTGGAACTGGCCAATTGGGTCAGGTTCAGCAATACCGCCAGCAAGACAGCAAAGGGGGTAAAGCGCACCACAAAGTCAGGGGCGCGCAGATAGGCGTATTTGGCCAGGCTGGACAGGCTGGCCCCGGGGGCGGCCATGATCTCGTCTGCCTGGGACAGCAGGTCCAGCAT
The DNA here is from genome assembly GCA_015485335.1 of Robiginitomaculum sp. Lineage (GTDB taxonomy): Bacteria > Pseudomonadota > Alphaproteobacteria > Caulobacterales > Maricaulaceae > Robiginitomaculum_B. Next base: position 36,593 of record WFTT01000036.1, on the reverse strand, counting down.
TTGTAAAATGGTGATGATCAAGACCAGAATGGCAAAGGTAAATACCATCAGTCGACCAACAATATAGCGGTCCAGAAGCGGCAGGGTCATTATCCGCGCCTCCGTTGCAGGGGCAACAGATAGGGCTTGATGACATTCACGCAATCAAAGAATATCCGGCGTAGTTGCCCCAATACCTGTGCCCCCGGGATTTCAGAGACATAAACAAACAATATCATGCTGGACAGGGTGAAAAGTCCCAATACCGGCCACATGCCCAACCAAGGTGACAAGGTGGCCTCTTTGGCCCAGACCGTGGCCGACTGGATCACTTCGAGATACAGGATCAATGAACCAATACCCAGAATGACACCGCCATAGGAATTGCGCCGTTTGCTGGTCAGACCAAAGGCGATGGCCAGAAACGGCAGGGCAATAAAGCTGAGCGCGTTAATGATCCGCCCGTGCAGATTGGCGCGATAATTATGAAAGCGCTCTGTGTGTTGGGCCTCGGGGTCGCGCAATACGCGCAGGATTTCGCCATTGGTGGCCTCTTCGCCAATGTCGGCGCGTTTGCGAAATGCGGGCAGATCGGGCAGGGGGATATCAATATCCAGACGATCAAAATCCAGAAACATCGGATGCTCGTCATCCAGCAAATACACCAACTGGCGGCCATCTTTGAGATGCAGGACCAGATGGCCCTTGTTCCGGGCGGTAGCAAAAACACCGTCCTTGGCGGTGATCACCGTACAGGGCTTGTCTTCATCACAGGTGCGAAAGAATGCCTGTTTTCCCTGTCGTCCGGTTTTGTCGATGGTGGCAAAGCGCAAAACCTGACGGTCTGATATGGGCAGAAATTCCCCCGGGCGCAGTTTGGAGGTGAACATATGCTGTTGCGCCATAAAACCCAATTGCTGATAACGATATAGGCTTTGGGGCTTGATAGTGCCTTCGATATAGGCATCGGCGGCGGCCAGGATAAAGCCAAAGGCCAAAATGGGCGGCAACAGATTGCGCAAGGCCACCCCATTGCCGGTAATGACCTCCAGTTCGCTATTCAGGGAAAGTCGACGAAAGGCAATCAGTATGCCGATAAAAAAACTGATCGGCAGAGACAGGGCCACATATTCAGGCAACAGATTACCCAGCATCATAAACACCAGGCTGATCGGGCCGTTTTCATTGACCACAAAATTAAACAGACGCAGCATCTGATCCGTGGTCAGCAAAAAAATGGCCACCGCCATGGTGCCAAAAAACGGAACCAGAATGCTGGTCAGAACAAAACGATTGATCTGGCCAAAAAACGGGTTCACGCCACCGTCTCCTCTGGCTTCACCGCCTTGGTAACATTATCGGTCAACGAGGTCGCCAGGAACACAACCAGATTGGCCGCCTGCATCAAAGCACCTGAGGCCAGAAACATGCCCGCGACCACGGCGCTGGGCGCATCGATCATACCGCCAAGGCTGAGGCTTAGCCCCAGAAACATCAGATCCTTATTGGGCAGGAACGGAATGCGGGTCAAAAGGAATTGCGCAGTCAGAAAAGCCAGCCAGACGGTAAAGGGGGCGTTGGGGATCACGATGCTCCATTGCAGGGCCTGTAACAGCATGACGGCAAACACCCGAAACACATGGATAGACAGCACAAAGACGGCATCTTTGCCCGGCATGGCGATTAGTTTTTTGCGAAAATAATAAACCGCCATACTGCTGAGCAGGGTAAAGCCCACGCCAAAGCCGATATACAGGCCGGTGCTGTTGCCTGAGGTGTTCAGCCAGCTGATCTGACCGGTGCCAATAAAGGCCAGCACCAGCAAGATAGTGGCGCTGTTGGAGGCCATGGCCGACAGGATGTTGTTATCCTTGATCGCCATCAGGGCCGTGCGGCTGGGCAGGCCCAGCTTGTTTTGTGCCCAAAAGCAAAAAACGGCCTCGCCGGAATAGCCGATCAGGGCCGCATTATAGACCTGTTTGCGCAGGAAAAACGGCGTATAGCGCCATAAGGGGCGTTTCCACAATCGCTGATAAATCACCACTTCGAAAAGCGGCAGGGCCAGATAAATCAACACAAATACCAGGTAAAATGCCGGGTTTGCCGGCAGGGCTGCCAATACTTCGGCCCAACCAATCTTGGTGATTTCCAGATACAGATAAATGCCAACGGCCAGCAAAAACCCAAGGCGGATCCACAGGGTCGCTTTGCTTTGGGAAAATTTATGAAACACTCCGTGCAGCTTCTGACCAGCATTTTTAATCTTCTGCATCATGCCGCCAACTCCGCATAGCGGCACAGGTTACGGCGCTGTTGCTGGCGGGAAATGGTGCGCCTGATTTCCTCGACCAGACGCTGGCTGTCCAGATCGTGGGGATGAATGGCCAGCCGCAATACCGGCAAAGGCCTGAGCAGCCTGTCGGCCAGTTTTGACCAGAACAGGGACGAACGAATGCGGCTTTCACTGCGGCTGGCATAGCTGATGACCGGACCGCGGCACAAAGTGGCCTGACGGGCCGGGGACCAGACATGCCAATGGTCTTCAGCAAAACGAAACCCAAGGGCGCCAAGGGCATCGCGCGTCCCGTCGCTATAGAGCCAGGCCGGGGCGACAAAGCCCTGAACTTCCAGCGCACAGGCCTGGCGCAACACCTTAATGCCATTTTCCAGGCGCTCTTGGGCCTGATCGCGGGACAGGCCATAAAATTCGCCCTCGCGGGCGGTCAGGGTGCGGGCTTTCCAGCTCTTGAACGCTGATGGATGAGAGGTTTCATCGCGATGGGTAAAGCCGTGCAGGATCATCTCCACGCCCTCATTGGCCCGATCACGGATCCAGCTGGCAAAGTCTGAGTGCTCTTCCAGCGGCCATTGCCGCCAGAAATCGGGCACCACCAGCATGGCATAGCGCGGCCCGACACCAAGGTCTTGTAAGAACGCATGGATCGCCTTTAGCCGTTCAAAATGATGCGGGGTCACATCATGAACGCTAAGCAGGAGTTGTTTCATACCCAGCTACGCTCCCGTAGCTTGCTGTTGTCCAATTGCCGACTGTGCAGTTTCTTTGTCAAAAAGGAGTAAAAAAACCAGTCTTTTAACGGCCAGGGCGTAAGGTGGTATAAAATCTGTTCGGGCAGGCGCCAATTGACACTGGATCCATTGGTGCGTCGTTCCGAGGGCTGGCACCACAGGTCACGATGATAAAGTGAGGTACCGTGTTTCAGGGTTCGGTGCACAATTTCATGATCTTCCAGCACAAAGGGCCAGGCCTGGGCGCTAAAGCCACCGCATTGGCGCAGTTTTTCTGTGCGAAACATCTGTCCAAAGCCGCCGGTATGGCACTGGCGCGGTAGAATTTTGGATACCAGCCAGGTTTTCAGTCGTTTGGCGCGTGCGTTTCTGGAATGAACTTCGCTGTAAATATCAATGGCCATAACGCTGCTGGCTGATGGATTTCCCTCAAACAAAAGGTGGGCCAGCACCAGATAATGGGGTGGATAATAGGTGTCGGCATCACAGGTGGCGGTGTATTCCGCCTCCACGGCAGCCAGCCCGCTTTGCAGGGCATGAATTTTCCCCGGCCGATCTTCGCGCAGAAAGACGGCATTGATATGCGTATATTGGGCCATCACCGAGCGGGCGATGGCGGTGGAATTGTCCGTAGAGGCATTGTCCACCAGGATCATCTGGTCAGGGCGCAGGGATTGCCGGCAGAGGGAATGCAGAGTGTTTTCGAGATAATTTTCCTCGTTATAATAGGGCAGTACAACGGCCCATTTCGCATCCTCTGTCTTGCGTGTCATGATACCAGACTCGCCGCCGGTTCGAAGACCTCTTCCACATGTTCTTCGGGGCGCTGGGTCAGCGCCGCATAATGTTCAAACAGGGCCTTGAAGTGATCATCGGGTGAGTGCACATGGCTGGCCGCTCCACTCAGGGCGGCGCGGCGCAATTCTTCGGGGGGGCGCGCCAACAGGCGGGTAATGGCTTGCTGACAGCCTTCGATATGGCCGGCGGCATAGGTTTCGGCATATTCTGGTCGGGCAAAATCGGCGGCACCGCCAATATCAGGCACCACGATCGGCAAGCCAGAGCACAGGGCCTCGCCCACCACAATGCCAAAGGTTTCTGACGAACTACCATGAACCATGGCATCGGCACTGGCCATCATCTGCGCCAATTGTGGCCGGTCCTTGATTTGCCCGCCGACATGAATGCCGCGGGCCTTTTTGGCCAGACGTTCAACCCGTTTGCGATCCGGACCATCGCCAATAATAAACAGACCCACCTGTTGGTCATCGGGACGTTTCTGATTCAGGCGCGAGACGGCCTTGATCATGGTGCCAATGCGTTTTTCCGGGTGATGGCGGCTGACGGTGATCATCAATTTAGCATTGGGATCCTGAATGCCGCATTTGTCCAGCATATCCAGACGGATGGATTCGCGGCGCAATAGCGGCGAGAACAATTCGCGCTGAATGCCCAGTGGAATCGCTTGTGGCCGCCTAAGCCCATATCCCGCAAAGCGGTCTGCCAGCCAGTTACCAGCCACCACCGAGGTATCGTAATGGGCGCTGAGGCGGTTCAGATAGCGCCAGAACCAGGCAAACATCTGTTCAACCATTTTTTTGCCAAACACCGGTTCCAGAAAGGTTTGCGGATAGGCGGCCACCGGGTCGGCATGGACAAAGAAAGAGCGCACCGCCGGGCCGCGCCATTTGGCGGCGATCCAGCCACCTTTCCAGGGCGAGGAACCTTCGACCACATCGGGGGCTTCGCGGTTCAGAATTTTGTAAATCGGTACCGGGTCAGAAAACAGGAAATACCGTGGATCCACCGGCAGGCGTCGGCTTTTGACCCAGATGATTTTGCCCCCGGGACGATGGTCTTCGCGATCTTCCGCCCCGGGGGCGATGATCATGGTGTAATGGCCATTGCGGGCGCTGTATTCCAGTTTTTGTTCAATATACGTGCGAACACCGCCGCCTTGCTCACTATAGAACTCTGCAATGTCGACGATTCTCATGATTCGCCCCCCATATTGGCTGCCTGCAGAGGGGTAAACGAGTGTTGCAACGTCCCTCTATAGCGCAAGCGATTGTAATCAAAACCCGGTTTTGCCAATGTCTGCTCAGCCGCCGCCAACCCATCAGAGGGCAGGTCAGACTCGACCAGAACAAATTGTTGACCAATGGCGTCATAGTAATTTTTCATGACGTCATTCAGGATGGCATCCCACTCGAACTCTTGTGCACTTTCAACACTATGCCTGGAAAATGCAGTACGCAATTTTGGTGATTTCGCCAGTTTTGCTAGCCAGTGTACGAAATCATTCTTGTCGTTGGGCTTGGCTAGAAAGCCCGTATGGTTATGCGTAACCAGCGAACGGCTGCCGGTGGCATTGGCACAGACCGAGGGCACGCCACAGGCCATGGCCTCCAGGGTGGTGTTGCCAAAGGTTTCAGAAACGCTGGGGTTCAGGAAGATATCGGAAGAGGCATAGGCCCGCGCCAGCGCTTGGCCGCTTAGATGACCGGTGAAAATGGCCCCTGGCAGCTTTTTCTCCAGCTTGGCTCTTGCCGGCCCTTCGCCAACAATCAAGCAGTGAAACGGCACGCACCGGGCCCGTAAACTCTCAAGCGTATCCACCAGAAACTGCAAACCTTTTTCCCAGACCAGACGCCCAACGAAGGTGATCAATACCTCAGAGTCCCGAATGTCATGTGACAGACGCCAAGCCTTGTCCCGTTGGCTTGGATTAAAGAGGGCATGATCTACGCCGCGACTCCAAATTCTCAAATCAGTGTTAATGCCCTGTGTATGCAATTCTTCGGCCATGGAGGCAGAGGGTACAAATACCTGGTCGCATTGATTGTAAAAGCGGATAATGGCCTTGGTTAGCAAAGGTTCCAGTACGCCAAACCCATAATAACGCAAATACGTATCAAACCGTGTGTGGTAGGAGGCCACCACCGGAATGTCCCATTCTCGGGCAAGTTTCAGCGCGGCATGACCCAAAAGGTCTGGCGAGGCAATATGAAAGATTGAGGGTTTGAAGGCCTCCAGATCCTCTTTGATGGCTGCGGGCATGCCCAGGCCAAGGCGATATTCCCGGCGGCCTGGCAAAGCGATGGAGGGGACCGAAATCAACGTGCCGGTCGGCTTGAAGGCGGGGGTGTCCGACGTGGGTGAATAAACCCGAACTTCCATGCCCTGGCGTTCCAGGAACTTGACCAACAGGTTCAGCGCCCGTGCTGGTCCGTCCATCACATAATTGTAATTGCCAGTAAACAAGGCAACCCGATGTGGCCGCAATTCGACTTTACCTAAAAACATAATGCTACTTGTCCCCAGTCTTGGCCGGCACCCAACCCGCCTTTTGTGAATGTCAAATTCTGTATTCATGACAGAGACGGAACCAACTGAGAAAATCCTCTACGCCCCCCTATGTTTTTTTCAACAGGGCGAGCGCGCTTATTGTTTTAACCATACGAAAACAAGAGGAAGCACGATCTCGTGCTGTAGCATTGCCCCCCGGCCTTCTACGCGAAGAAAGATGAATATACATTGCCGCTCGTGATTGCCGGCCTTAGATTAATCTGTCCCCAGAATCAAAATGACACGGCAATTTACGCATGACAACTCCAACAGACGATGCACTTCCTCCTGACTTATATACCCGGCGTTGTCGGGTGTGTGGTGATCCAAATATGATCTCGACCAAGCGCACCTTGAGTGGCTTTGGAACGGAAAGCGTTTTTATCTGTCCAAATTGTGGCCACAACGTGACTTTGGCATCGGCGGGCTCTGGTGGGGTTTATCTGGGCGCGGCCCTGATTGCCACCGGGGCCATTGGGCTGATCATGGGGGTCAGCAAAGGGCTTTCGCGGGGTGAGCTGATTTTCCTGGTTGTTATATTCCTGTTATTTTCGTCTCCTTCTTTGCTGGAAGCCTTTAAGCGGCAGCGTTATCCGGTTACCGGCACCCGTGAAATGGATGAAAACGAGGCGGCGGCTTCCGGTGCTGGCCCCACGGACCCGCTGCAAAAAGGGATCGTCTGGATGGACGGTTTTGGCTTCATCAAAGGGGTGTTGGGCATTTTTGGTTTCATTGTGCTCTGGTTTGCTTTTTGGGCGGCTGTCGGTCTGATCAAGGATTTCTTTTTCTGAACAATATGGCGGTCAGGTTGCAGCCGTGGCGATACTGCGTTGTTCAAACCATTGCGCGACGTCGGCCAGTTTGTCTGCTGCATAGTTTTGCAGGCCCAGTTTTTTCTGCTTTCCCTGAATGATATCGATCTTGGCTTCGCCCATCCTGTGATAACCAAGCAGGTGGATTTTGGATTGCCCCAACGCTTTCAGAAAGTCGGCAGTTTTCTCCAGATTATCGGGATCATCGGTAAGCCCCGGCACCAATGGCAAACGGAATTCAACCGGATAACCGTTGGTCGTCAGATATCGTGCATTTTCAAGTATGCGCCGATTACTCGACCCGGTTGCCTGTTTGTGGCGCTTTGCATCTATGATTTTCAGGTCAAAATAAATCAGGTTCAAACGGGGCAAGATCGACGTCCAGCGCTTTTGAGAAAAGGTGCCACAGGTTTCCAGCGTCGTATGGATGCTGTGTTCTTCACAAAACCCCAGCACGCGCTCGATAAAGGCTGGATACAGGGTTGGCTCGCCGCCTGAAAACGTGACGCCGCCATCACTGCTTTCATAATAGGCCTTATCGGCCAGCAATTGTTCGAAAAGCTGTGCCGGGCCAAGGGACTTGCCGATCAGTTGCAGGGCCCCGTTTGGGCAGGCCTCTATGCATTGCAGGCACCGTGAGCAGCGCGCGTAATCAATCCGAAACCCGTCCTTGCTAATGGCATTTTCGGGACAGGCGCGGGCGCAGGCAAAATGCTGATCGCACCGGTTTTCATAAAAAGAAACCAACGGCGTAACACTTTGCGATTCTGGGTTCTGGCACCAGTCACAGGCCAGGTTGCAACCTTTGAAAAATACTGTGGTACGGATTCCGGGCCCGTCGTGGATTGAAAAGCGCTGTATGTCGAAAATGGGGGCGCTTAGCGGTTTCACGGCTTAGGCTGCCTGTAGGGTGCGGGCAATAATTTCATCCTGCAAATCTGGTGTCAGGTCCACAAAATAGGCGCTGTAACCTGATATGCGCACAAGTAGGTTTTTGAAATTTTCTGGGTTTTTCTTCGCTTTGATCAGTGTTTCAGGATCCAGAACATTGATCTGTACCTGTATGCCGCCCTGATCAAAATACCCTTTGACCAGACCTTGCAAGAGCGCGGCGCCGGCAGGGCCTTTGACGGTGTTGGCATCAAATTTCAAGTTCAGGTTGACCCCGTTAGGTGTGTGCATGGGATCCAGTTTGGCCACTGAATTCAAAGAGGCCGTCGGTCCCAGACAATCCGTGCCATCGGTTGGCGCAATTCCATCGGCCATGGGGGCGCCGGCCGCTCGTCCAGAAGGCAGGGCGGCCATTTTGCGGCCCATGGAACGATGACAGGTCATGGAATATACACCCGGCATCCAGCGCCCGCCGCGGGTGTTGACGTTTTCGGAAATGACTCGGTCGAACAAAGCCAGCATCTGGCGGGCCAGAGTGTCCACATTGGCCTTGTCATTGCCGAATTTGTCTAAACCGGCAAGTTTCGATTTTAACGCCGGGTCATGTTCGAAATTTTGCTGACAGGCCATGGCCAGCTCACCCAGACTCATTTCTTTGCGTTCAAATACCATGGTTTCGATGGCGGCCAGCGAATTGGCCAGATCGGCCAGTCCCACGGCCTGTATACCGCTGGCGTTCAGGCGGGCACCGCCGGCGGTCAGGTCGCGGGCCTGTTCAATGCAACCCTGAACGGTAAGCGAGGAAAACGGCACCGGATGGTCTTTGCAATTGGCGCGCTCTATGGCGTCCAGATATTCCTTCAGGGTAGCAATTTCCGAGCGAAGCTCCGCTTCCAGTGCCTCTATCAGATTGGACATTTGGTGGATGTTATTATGGTCTTGGGTTCGCCCCAGCACGGTTTCCAATATTCTGGCATAATTGAACAACACTGCATCGGACGAGTTATAGCTGATGCCCGGAATGCCCGGTTCTACACAGCCGATGGTGGCATAATCCCACACCAGATCCGGCCTATCGACACGTTTGGACAGCGCTGGCATGATAACATCATCATTATAAACCGCAGGCGAACCGCCGCCGTGACTGATCACTTCGAAAACCCGGCGCACATAGGCGCTATCGCTGTTTTTGCTGATCCGGGCATGCCAATTGGGCTGGCGGGTTTTGAACTGGTCAATCACATCCAGCAATAAAAAGGTCAGCGGGTTGGCTGCGTCCTGACCATCTTTCCCGATGCCACCCAGGGTGATTGCCTGTCCGCTAGGCAAGCCCGCAAACATTTCCGTTAGCCGACCGGAAAAAAGCGGGATGACTTCTGAAAGTTTCAGGCAAAATGCGCAAAAAATATCCCGAAAGGCATCCGGATCAAAGGTGCCTTGGGCCATTTCTTTCTGGTAAAGTGGATAGAGATACTGGTCCAGTCGCCCCAGGCTGATCCCCTGGTCCAGAGATTCGATCTGTATGACCATCTGAAAGAACCAGATCATCTGCAGGGCTTCGCGCAGGCTGGCGGCAGGCTGTCTCGGGATGCGCTCCAATATATCGGCGATGTCGTGGCGGCCCTGTTTCTGCGCCAGTTGGAAATAGCGATCCGAAAACGTCTCTACTGCCTTGAGGGCAATTAAATTGGCGTTCAGTTGGTTGCGTTCTTCCTGCGTTAGGTTCGGATCTTGCAGGCGGACCTTTACCCGCGCGCGCAGGCCTCCGGTGCCCTGGGTGATGATGTCCTCGTAATGGGGGACGAAATGGGCAACGCCGCCGGTTTCCGTAATAATAAAGCGCTCCGCCTGTAATTGTTCGCTCAAATATCGGATGCTTTTGGCAAACGGAAAGGCTCTGGCCGCCAAATGCCGGGGCAGCCAATAGGGAATAACCGACAGCAGTAACTTGCGCTTGGCAGCCGGGTCCACATAAAGGGGCGTGGTCTTGCTCGATTCGAACCGGAAAATATCTTCCAGCATGGCAACGCCGGCCAGTTCCGCATAGCAAATGGCACCAATACGGTGTTCAGTATGGTGCCCCACAATCATTTCGCCCTCACAGATCTGGATTGTGCGCCGAGCCAGATGATCGGCCAGGGCCTTGGCTTTTTTCAATGTGGCCGATGGTTCCTGTGATGCCTTGTAAAATGCCGTGTAATGAAGGGCACGTTCGGCCCCCAACCCTGGGGTGCTGGCATCATGATCTGCCCGCAGTTTCATGACGGTCGCAGATGGTACCCAGGAATCGTGGTGAAGACGTGGTTGTGGATTGGGATCTATGTAATTCATGGGCCAGTCTTGCCATTGCAAAATGCAAATTACCGGATGGTGGCACTGTTCAGAAGGCACCGTGCTGGGACCATTTGTCGCAAGCTTTATGGTTGGCGCTGATGACCAAGGTCGGCGATGCTGGGAGCAGAGCCGCGACGGGGTTTGAGGGTTCAAATCTTCGGAGGCGCGGCCCCCTAGGATGCCGTCATGTCTTCACAATCCAGTACCATTCCCCGATTGCCATCGGCCATACGTATTTTGGCGCGGCCTTTGCCTTTGCCCGTATTGGCGATGGTGATGAACCGGCTGGCGCGGCAAATGGTGCGTCGTCACCCCTCGCTTTTTGCGCGTTTGGGCACCCATGCGGGCAAGTGTTTTCAAATTGACCCGGTTGACCTTCCCTTTGTATTTCATGTGTTTCCGGTGCCCGACGCCCCGCGGATTACCCTGCATCGGCGCGGGCGGGTCAGGCCCTGGGATGGGCGCATTGCCGGTTCGCTGGCCGCCTTGATCGGCATGGTTCACGGGGCCTATGACGGGGATGCGCTGTTCTTTTCCCGCGATATCGCGCTGGAGGGGGATACCGCGGCCGTATTGGCGTTGCGCAATGCCATTGATGATTCAGAACTGGACCTGTTCGAAGAATTTCTGGCCGCCTTTGGGCCGGTGGGGCGTTATGTCAAACCGGGCATGCTGCCCCTGTTGGGTCAATTGCAAAAACGAACCGGGGTCGCGTTGCGCCGGGCGGAGTTTACGTCATGACCATGCTGGAACTGGTATGTCCCGCCGGTACGCCGGCCTCTTTGCGCGCCGCGGTTGGGGCCGGGGCCGATACGGTCTATTGCGGCTTTGCCGATGAGACCAATGCACGCAATTTTCCGGGCCTGAACTTTTCCCGCGAAGAAATGGCGGCGGGGATTGAGTATGCCCATGAGCGCGGGGCCAAAGTCCTGGTGGCGATCAATACTTTTCCCCAGGCGGGAAATGAGGTCCTGTGGCACCGGGCGGTGGCTGATGCGCACACCATCGGCGTTGATGCGGTGATTCTGGCCGATATCGGCCTGTTGGCGCACACGGCCAAGCATCACGCTTCGCTTCGTCGGCATTTGTCGGTACAGGCGGCGGCGGCCAATCCCGATGTGATCAATTTTTATGCCGAAGAATTTGGCGTCAAACGGGTGGTGTTGCCCCGGGTGCTCAGCGTGCCGGAAATCGCCGCGATTAATCGCGAAATTGATACCGAAACCGAAGTGTTTGTCTTTGGCGGCCTGTGTGTGATGGAAGAAGGGCGCTGTTCGCTGTCCTCCTATGCCACCGGGCAATCGCCCAATATGAACGGGGTATGCTCGCCGGCCAGCCATGTGGTGTACGAACAAAGCGGCGGCGAACTGGTCTCAAAACTGGGCGAGTTTACCATCGACAAGGTGGGCCAGGACGCCCCCGCCCCTTACCCAACCCTGTGCAAGGGCTGTTTCAGCGCCGGCGCGCGCACCGGCCATGTGTTTGAAGATGCCATCAGTCTGGATGCCGCCACCCTGATCCCGCAAATGGCCAAGGCCGGGGTCACCGCCCTGAAAATCGAAGGTCGCCAGCGCAGCCGCGCCTATGTTGCCGCCGTGGTTCGCAGTTTTCGCCAGGCGGTTGAGGCCTGTGCCGCCGGCCAACCCATTCCGCCCAGCGCCCTGGCAAACCTGAGCGAGGGGCAGGACAACACCGTTGGCGCCTATCGCAAGACCTGGCGTTAATAAAGGAGAGCCGGCCATGCAACTGACTCTGGGGCCATTAATGTTCCACTGGAAGCCTGACCTGATACGGGATTTTTATGCCCGCATAGCCGATGAGGCACCAATAGACCGGGTGGTACTGGGCGAGGTGGTGTGTTCCAAACGCCTGCCGTTTTACGAGGCCCTGATCCCCGAAATTGCCGAACGGTTACAACGTGGTGGCAAGGACGTGGTGCTGGCCTCTCTGGGGCTGGTCACTCTGAAACGGGAACAGGCCATGCTGTCTGACCTGGCCGAGGCCGGCTTTGCCATCGAGGTGAATGATTTGACCATGATGCGCTATCTTGCAAAGGATCAGGAATTTTCCGTGGGGCCGCTGGTCAACGTCTATAATACCGGCACGCTGGGCTGGTTGATGGCCCGTGGGGCCACCCATATCTGTCTGCCCCCCGAACTGCCCATAGAGACGGTGACAACCCTGGCCGGGCATGGTGCAAAAGCCGGCGCGGGGATCGAGGTCTGGGCCTATGGCCGTTTGCCACTGGCCATATCGGGGCGCTGTTATCATGCGCGTCTGGCCGGGCGCAGCAAGGATTCGTGCCTGTTTGTGTGCGAGGAGGATATGGACGGTCTGGCGGTGGATACCCTGGATGATCAGAAGTTTCTGGCCATTAATGGCGTGCAGACCCTGTCGGAAAGCCGAGCCAATTTGGTTGGTGATGTGACCGTCATTGGCCAGGCCGGGGTCACCTCGCTAAGGCTGTCACCCCATAGCGAAGACATGGTCCATGTGGCACAGACCTTTCGCGCTGCCTGTGATGGCAATATTTCCGCCGGTGAAGCCCTGTCCATGCTGGAAGAACGGGCCATCTCCCCGCGCTATAGCAATGGCTTTATGTTTGGCAAAACCGGTGCCGACTGGAGCCACACGCCGACGACCTAAGGGGCTTTGGCCGGTGGCGGGGTCGCCTTGATGGTTTCACTGACCTTTTTGGCAATGGTTTCGGCGGGGGTGGAATAGCTGAACCGGCCAATATATTCGCCGTGCGGCCCCATGAAAAAGACCGAGGAGGTATGGTCGACCGTATAGTCTGTGTCGGTGTCGTTATCGCGGCCGACAAAGGCGTATTTGACGTGGTATTTGCCGGTCACCGAATCAATCGCCGCCCTGGTGCCGCTCAGGCCGATAAAGGCAGGATCAAAGCTGGTGACATAGTCCTCGAGAACCTGTGGGGTATCGCGATCCGGATCAACACTGATGAATAATACCTGTACCTGGTCTGCCAAATCACCCAAAAGATGGTCCACTTCGGCCAGCTTGACCAGTGTGGTGGGGCAGACATCCGGGCAGGTAGTATAGCCAAAATTGATCAGCAGAAACTGTCCTTGAAAATCCTGATCGGTGACCACTTTTCCGGTATGAGAGCGCAGAATGAAACGTCCGCCAATGGGGGTGTTTTGTGTTTCGCCACGGGTATTTTGTGCCATGGCGGGGGGGCTGTCGGCGACGCCCTGGGCGTGCGGGGCTCCCTGTTGGGTACACCCGGCCAGCACCAGGGTCAGAACCACCCCAACACCGATTGTACGTATTGTACGTAAAGATAATTTATGACTGAAGTACATCATCCTGCTAGCCCTTGTTGAAATGAAGTATTGATCGCATATCGTCCTAATGAAAAGGGCGCCTTGACCAAGGTCAAGGAATGAAACCTTCGGTTGGGTAGTTTTGTCGCAGAGTAGTTTTGTCGCATTATCAGCGCCCCAAGCCTGGTGATACCTATCAGAAGTTTCTACGGCACAGGGCACTGGAAGTCGCTGTGGCACACCTTCTGGAGGGGATGACTATGCAACACTTTACCAAGCATTTACTCATGGGCTCGGCGGTTGTCGGCCTGTCTATGGCGGCATCCAGTGCCGCCTTTGGCGATGATACACTACAAGACGTCATGAAGGCCCGGGGTCTGACCGACAAGGACGTTCTGGCGGCGGCCAAAACCTATGTGCCTACGGGCGGGCGCGATGAATTTCTGGCGTTCAGTTCCGGCGGCCAAAGCGGCCAACTGATCGTTTATGGCATCCCATCCATGCGGATCCTGAAATATATTGGTGTGTTCACCCCCGAACCCTGGCAGGGTTATGGCTTTGATGATGAATCCAAGGCCGTGCTGGCCCAAGGGCGCATTGATGGCAAGGACATCAAGTTTGGTGATACGCACCACCCGGCCATTTCGGAAACCAATGGCGAATATGATGGCCAATACCTGTTTATCAATGACAAGAACAACCCCCGTCTGGCGGTTGTTGACCTGAAGGATTTCGAAACCAAACAGATTGTCGTCAACCCGATCATGAAGTCCGAACATGGGGGAGCATTTGTTTCCACCAATACGGAATACGTGATTGAGGCTTCGCAATATCCGGCACCTTTTTCCAAGAAATATGTGCCGTTGTCCAAATTCAATCAAAAATATCGTGGCGCAGTCACCTATTGGAAATTCAACCGCGAAATCGGTCGTATTGAGCCGCAAAACTCTTTCACTGTCGAGCTGCCACCATACAGTCAGGATCTGTCGGATTTTGGTAAAGGGATCAGTGAAGGCTGGTCGTTTACCAACTCGTTCTGCACCGAGCGCTATATCGGCGGTATTGAAAGCGGGCGACCACCGTTTGAGGCCGGGTGTTCGCAAAAAGACACAGACTTTTTGCACATTATCAACTGGAAAAAAGCGGCTGAGCTGATCGCCGCTGGCAAGGGCAAGGAAGTCAACGGGATGCAGGTCCTGATGATGAAAACGGCCATCAAGGAGGGTGTGCTTTTCATGTTGCCCGAGGCCAAGAGCCCGCACGGCATCGATGTCAGCCCCGATGGGCGTTATCTGATTGTTTCAGGCAAGCTGGACACCCATGCCAGCGTTTACGATTTCAAGAAAATCAAGGCCCTGATCGACAAGAAAGACTTTGCCGGCAAAGACCCGTACGGGGTGCCAATACTGGATTTGAAAAAATCCCTGCACACCCAGGTCGAAGTGGGTCTGGGGCCATTACACACCCAGTATGATTCCAAACCGTGTACGGTCTATACCTCCATCTATGTGGATTCCATGGTGACCAAATGGGATTATTGCAAAGGCAAGGTGCTCGATACCCTGCACATTCACTATAATGTCGGCCACTTGATGACCATGGAAGGCGACAGCGTCAAACCAAAGGGCAAGTATCTGGTGGCGCTGAACAAACTGGCCATTGACCGCTTTAACCCGGTGGGGCCATTGCATCCGCAAAATCACCAGTTGATCGACATTTCCGGCGATAAAATGGAATTGCTTTACGATATGCCGGTGCCACTGGGCGAGCCGCACTATGCGGTGGCCATTGCGGCAGACAAGCTGAAACCCAAGATTCGTTACTCCACCGGCTGGAACAGTCGCACGGATGAAAAATCAGAATATCGCACCCGTCCGGGCCGTGAGAAAATTGTGAAAAAAGATGGCGTGACCCATGTTTATGGCACGCTGATCCGTTCTCACATCACGCCGGAAATCATCGAGGTGGAACAAGGCGATACGGTTTCGGTACACTTTACCAATGTGGAACGCGCCCAGGATGAAACCCACGGCTTTGCCATTAACGGCACCAATGTGAACCTGTCGGTCGAGCCGGGCAAAACGGTTTCGGCAACCTTTGTCGCCGACAAGGCCGGGGTATTCCCCTATTACTGCACCGAGTTCTGCTCGGCCCTGCACTTGGAAATGCAAGGCTATCTGCTGGTCCGGCCAAAAGGTATGAAAGCCTCTAGCGGTAAAACCAGTCAGGGCACGGTCTATACCGAGGCGGATTATTCCAAACAGGTGGCCACCAATGTCCAGACCCAGGAGGTTATCGACAGTGTGGTTGGGTATATTACCGCGCGGAACTTCAAGGATTTTGCGCCGGTGGTTTCCCTGGTGGAAGATGCCACGGACCAACTGAACTTTGCCGCCGATGCGAAGAAAAAGTCCGAAGACTATGCCGTCGCCAAGGATTGGCAGAACGCCACCCTTTGGGCCCAGCAATGGTTCCAGTATCAGGTGAAAACCGCCGACATTGGTCTGCGTGCCAAAACCTATCTGGAAGAGCATGGGGCCAAACTGGTCGAAACCAAAGACTAGTCCGGAATCTGGTGAAGGGCAGGCCGTGGTCTGCCCTTCCTATTCCCAAACAACAACTGAGGATCAAGACGATGCGGACTTTAAAACCAATGGTTATGGCGGCGCTGGCCATACCGGCGCTTTTGGCGTTTTCCCCGGTAATTGGCGGTGCCGTGGCACAGGAAGCAACCGCCGCCGCCCCCAAGCCACCTTCGGCCAAACGCCTTTATTTGCGCAAAACCTGCATGGCCTGTCATGGCAGAAACGGGGCGCGGGCGATTCAGGAATATCCCGATATTGCTGGTCTGGATGCCGCTTATATCCGCACCCAGGTCAAGGACATTCTGGATAAAAAACGCCAGGGCAGCAATGATCCGGTTACCGGACATCCGCGCGCCGAAAGCATGCGTGGCTCGCTGGTCACCTCTGATGGGGAGATGCGGATTAGCGATGACGAGATCAAGATATTGGCTGACTGGCTGTCCAAACTGGATCCCGCCGGTCCGCAAGTCCATGACCCGGCCTTAAGTGCAGACCGTATTGCGGCGGGCGAGGCGGCCTATAAAAAAGGCAAATGCCGGACCTGTCATGGGGTGAACGGCAATAAACCGCTGAAAGGGTATCCGCGCCTGGCCGGCCAGAAATCGGCCTATCTGCAGGTGCAAATGACCGATATCCGCGACGGGGTGCGCACCAATGGGCGTTCGCGCATGATGTTGCCGTTTGTGAAACGACTGAGCGATGAAGAGATCGGCGCCCTGTCAGATTATTTGTCGCAAATTGATCCCAATCAATAAATGACGCCGTGAAATCGGCTAGCATGAGTATATTAAAGTTGGAGAGCATGATGAAATTTTCCAAAGCAAGCATGACGGCCCTGGGCGTGATCGCCCTCAGCATTGGTCTGGCCGCCTTTACCGACAAGCCGGCCGGGTGGAATCAGGGCGGCGGGGAACAGGATGAGGCGCTGGTCTTCACCAAACAGTTCAAATCCATGTCCAAGGCCGAGCTGGAAAAAGTGCGCGCCGATGGCGTGGCGGTGTTCGAGGTGTGTTCGGCCTGCCATCTGCCCGAAGGCTGGGGCACCAAGGACGGTACCTTCCCGCAACTGGCTGGCCAGCATGAAGATGTGATCATCAAGCAATTATCGGATATCCGGGCGCTGAACCGGGATAACCCGACCATGTATCCTTTTGCCCTGCCAAAAGAGATAGAAAACGCAGCCCCCGAAGTGGGTGGTGGCCCCTATGCCATTGCGGCGGTAGCACGCTATATCCAGAGCATCCCCATGAATCCGGAGCCCGGCGTCGGTCCCGGTGATAATCTGGAACTGGGGGCCAAGCTCTACAAGGAAAATTGCGTGCGCTGTCATGGGGATAATGGCCAGGGCGATAATGCCAAATATTATCCGCGTATCCAGGGCCAGCATTACAAATATCTGCTGCGTCAGTTTGAATGGATTCGCGATAAAAAACGGCGCAATGCCAACCCGGATATGGTCAAGCAGATTGCCGGGTTCTCGGACACCGATATGAAGGCGGTGGTGGATTATGTCTCCCGCCTGAAACCACCGGCCGAAGATCTGGCCCCCAGTGCGGACTGGTACAATCCGGACTTCGACTAAGGGTTATTAAAACCGAAAAACACGACCGGCCATCTTGGCCGGGCGTGGCTCTAATGGGGAAAGACGATGGATATTTCTGTGCAGGAAAAGCGTGACAGGCTGGTGAAAATCCTGGCCTTTGGGGCGGCTGTACTGTTGGTGGTGGTGTATTATTTGCCCGCCTGGTGGGTGTCTTTGTCGGCCCCCCAATATCCCAAAGAGGCCTTTCCCGACGGGGTGCGGATCAATTTTCACCTAAACGGTGTTTTTAACGGCTGTACCCTGCATCAAAAGGCCGAGATCGAACAAACCAGCGCCCTGAACTGTGTGCACGAAATGGATGCCATCAACCATTTTGTCGGCATGTATCCCATTGCCTCTGGCGGGGTGCTGGAAAAATTCTTTGCCCCGTTTTTGCTGGGCATGATGGCGGTGATGCTGGTGGGGTTTGCCTTTAAGGATGAACGCCGCCGTATGATTATCCTGTCGGTCGGTTTTGGGGCCATCGCCATCTGGATGGCCATGGCCTATTACGCGCCGGGCGGGGTGAAATACCAAAGCGATCAATATCTGTCTGCCATGGTAACGGCCCTGGGACAGGGTGAAGAGGAAACCGGCGAAGACATCAGCCCCATCATTGCGCGCCTTAAAAAATCGCTGGAGGAAAGCGGTGAAAGCTCGATGCAGAGCCGCGATGATTTGAAGGATAGTCTGGATCGCTCTGGCCAGGGCGGCCTGATGGCCACGCTGGAACGGCTGCATTCAGGCTCTGGCGATACCGGCAATGCGGGCAAATTGCTAAAAGATATTTTGGCCGAGGCCGGTAACGGTAATTTGAAGGGCAAGGATCTGTATATCTCGATCCTGCATGCCTCTTTTGATGCCGATCAGGATCGTCGTCCGCCGGGCGCCCGGGAACAATGGACCGGCAGCGGCAAACAGGTGCTGTTCTGGAATTACAAAAAAGGGCTGGGCCGCTGGTTCAATAATCCCAAGGAGATCGAACCGCTGGTCAAGATCATGTCCACGGTGGGCACCATTGCCTTTTGGGGGATTTTGCTGGTGATGATCGCGCTGGTGCTGCTGACCCGCAAAACCGGCTCTGTGTTTTATTATCTGCTGGCCATTGGTCCGCTGATGCTGCCGTTTTTCTTTCTGGTGGAATATGCCGGATGGCTCTGGTGGTATGGTCACAGCCTGAACGATATGGGGGCATTTACCTTAAAGGCCTTCATGCCCACGGTGATCGGCGAGGGCAAAGTGGCGCAATTTACCACCCACTCCTATCCCTCCATTGGCTTTGGGGTGATGATGGTGATGTCTGCCATGACCGGTCTGGCGCTATTATTGCGGCGCAAACAGCTAATGGACGAACCAAAGGGATAGACGGTGATGGGGCGTGTGTTTCTCCTTCCCGTGATCACCGCGCTCGCATTGCTGGTGGCGGGTTCGGCCATGGGGGCCGTGCCCCTGCCGCCCCTACAACCATTGATCGATGCGGCCAGCCCCGGCGATATTGTCCAGCCGCTGGCAGGCACCTATGCCGGGCCGGTGGTGATTACCAAACCCATTACTCTGGATGGCCAGGGCAAGGTGACCATTGATAACGGCGGTGAGGGAGCGGTGATCACCATTCGCGGCAATGGGGTGAGCGTGCAAAACCTGCGTCTGGTCAATTCGGGCGACCAGCATAATGACATCGACGCCGGGGTGGCGGTTTATGGCAATTCCAATGTCATCAAAGACAATGTGATCGAGGAATGCCTGTTTGGGATCAGCCTGCAACAGTCCAACAATAACGTGCTGCGGCGTAACCGGATTTCCTCGCAATCGGACATCGGGCTGGGGGTGCGCGGCGATGCCATCCGGCTGTGGTATTCCAAAAACAACCGGATCGAAGATAACACCATCACCAATTCGCGCGACTTTGTGGTCTGGTATTCCGCCGACAATATTATTGCCAATAACCGGGTCAGCAATGGCCGCTATGGTCTGCACTTCATGTATTCGCGCTATAATCTGGTCGAGGGCAATACCTTTGCCAAAAACTCTACCGGTATATTCCTGATGTATAGCGACAGTGTGGTGGTGCGTAAAAACCGCATTGTCCAGGCCCAGGGGGCCGCCGGGATCGGCATTGGCTTCAAAGAGGCCAGCAATCTGGACATTGTGGACAATGAAATCCTCTATAACGGCACCGGCCTTTATCTGGATGTTTCGCCGTTCCAGCCCGATACCACCAACCGGATCTACCGTAACACCATTGCCTTTAATGATGTGGGGGTCAGTTTTCTGAACGACTGGCACGGCAATCTGTTCAAGGACAATCGGTTCATGAACAATATCCGCCACGTCAGTGTCAGCACCTTTGCCGGGGCCAATCACAATGTCTGGCAGGGCAATTACTGGGATGATTATCAGGGCTTTGACGGCAATAAAGACGGGCTGGGCGATACCCCCTATCGGCTGAATGTTTATGCGGATCGTTTATGGATGGATGTGCCCAATGCCGCCTTTTTCAAAGGTTCCCCGGCTTTGGGCTTTCTGGATTTTATGGAACGTCTGGCCCCCTTTACCGATCCTCTGGTCATGCTGGAAGATGACCAGCCGCGCATCCGCCGGGCCTTTACCCCCCTTACCCTGGCCGAGGGCGAGGCCAATGAAGGGGTGCGCCTGCACACCTTTGGCCTGACCACCAGCGCCGACAAGGCCGGCACGTCGATGAAGCGTCTCGACCCCTTTGGTCTCTATACAGATAAAGATAAAAGTGATGACTGAGCCAAAAGCGAAAAAGAAACCAGCCAAAAAGCACCTTTCGCGCAAGCAAAAGCAAAGGCGCACCCTGCTTTTGTCCATGGCGGCCGGGGCCGGGGTAACGGGTGTGGGGCTGGCCGGTTATGTGCCGGTGGCCAAAAATGGCCAGACGCGTCTGCGGCCGCCCGGCGCCCTTGACGAGCGTTTGTTTCTGGCCTCGTGCATTAAATGCGGTCAGTGCGAACAGGTTTGCCCGGTCAATGCCATCAAGCTGGCCGATATTATGGACGGCTTTGGCCTTGGCACGCCCTATATTGATGCGCGGGCGCAGGCTTGTGATTTTTCCTGTGATGCCACCCAGTGCATTCTGGCCTGTCCCACCGGCTCGCTCAGCCACAAGATCAACAAAAAAGAAGAAGTGCAGATGGGTCTGGCGCGGCTTTCCAGCCCCACCACCTGTCTCGCCCGCCAGGGCCAGGGTTTTGTCGGCCTCGCCCGGGGCGAAGATTTCCCCGGCATTCACCGCTATGTGGAGGTGGACCGGTGGAACCCCATTCCCATTGCCGATCATCCTTATGATCTGGAAATATGTGATCTGTGTGTGCGCGAATGCCCGATCAAAAACGCCATTTCCATGCAGCCCCTAAGTGATGATCCCAATGACAAACGTCGCACCCCGGTGGTCAATACCGATGTCTGCGTCGGGTGCGGCATGTGCGAAATGATCTGCCCGACCGAGCCATCCAGCATCACCATCGACATTGCCGCCAAACGGGAGAGTGCGTAATGTCCCGTGCGCTAAAAGCTTATCTGCATTCGTTAAAAGTGATGTTGGGGGCGGCCCCCGGCAAGCCGGCCAAAAGCGACTATTCCGAAGAAGCCAAGGCCCTGCATGCCTATAAGAAAACCCCGGAGGTGCGGCTGGTGCGGCTGGCCAAAATCCGCGAGGAGCTGGCCGATAAAAAGCCCAGTTATAAATGGCGCAAATGGCGCTGGGCCTCGATCATTTTGATCAATCTGATGTTTGTGGTGTCCTATAAATTCGATGTGCAACTGGTCGAAGGGGCGCTGACCGCCTCGCGTTTAGTCGGCTTTCACATGGCAGATCTGAACTCGGGCATACAGATTACGCTCGCGCAAAAAACCATCCTCACCAATGTGGTCATTGGCATGGTCACCGTGGCGGTGCTGTGGTGGTTGGTCGGCGGCCGGGCATTTTGTTCCTGGGCCTGCCCCTATCATCTGGCCTCGGAATGGGTGGAAATGCTGCATCTGAAACTGGTGGAAAGGGGATGGGCCAAGGACATACCGCTGCATCGGGGTATGCGCGCCGTGCTGTATGTGGTGTTTGCCGCTTTGGCCTTTATCACCAGTTTTACCGTGTTTGAATTTATCAATCCGGTGGGCATCTTAAGTCGCGCCTTCACCTATGGACTTACGCTGGCGCTCGCCTGGGTAGGTTTGTTGTTGTTGATCGAGTTGTTTTTCATTCGTCGCTTCTGGTGCCGCTATGTCTGCCCCATCGGCATCACCTATTCTCTGGTGGGATCAGTTTCGCCCACCGTGGTGCATTACGATCTGAACGAATGCCTGCACGAGGGCGAATGCCGCGCGGTCTGTCTGGTGCCCCATGTGCTGGACATGACCATCAAGGGCCGCGCCACGGATGTGAATATGGATATTGGGGCCGATTGCACCCGGTGCGGCATGTGCCTTGAGGCCTGCCCCACCGGCGCGCTGACCTTCAAGGTCAAGGGTCTGGGGGGATTGCTCTAGTGATTGAATTTTCCCGTCTGAGCAAAAACTTTGGCAAAACCCGGGTGCTGGACCAATTGGACCTGACCATTCGGCCGGGTGATCGTATTGCGCTCATTGGCTCGAACGGGGCGGGCAAGACCACGCTGATCCGATGCCTTTTGGGCGAATATGTCTATGAGGGGCAGGTATCGGTCAATGGCCGCTCGCCCCGGGCGCATCGCACTGATGTGCTGCGCCATATCAGCTTTGTACCGCAATTGCCGCCGCCCCTGAAAATACCCGTTGGGATTTTGTTTGACTATGCCGCCAAGATTTGCGGGGCGAACAGCACCGACATGGGTGCCATCGGGGCGCGCCTGGGGCTGGATCTGGATGAAATCAGCAATCGGCCCTTTGTGAAGCTCTCGGGTGGTCAGAAACAGAAAATCCTGATCGCCATTGCCATGGGCCGTCCGGCCCGCACCATTATTATGGACGAACCAACGGCCAATCTGGACCCCAAGGCGCGCCAGATTCTGTTTGATCTGATGGGCGAGCGCCTGGACCACACCATGATTATTTCCTCGCACCGGCTGGAAGAGGTTGCCGCCCTGGTTAACCGGGTGGTCGAGCTGGACCGGGGCAAGGTGGTGCTGGATGACCGGGTGGAGGATGTCACCGACCCCACGGCGCGCCTTGCCTGTACCCTGACCATAAAACGTGCCGATGCGGCCTTTGCCAAAACCGTCGCTGAATGGGGCCTTGCCCCCGATAAAAGCGGTTGTTTGTGGCAGGGCAGCATTGCCGGGCCAGACCGTCTTCGCTTTTTGGGCATGCTGACCCGCTATGCGGGATTGCTGTGCGACATTCACTTGCAGGATAAAAAGGAGGCCGCGTCATGAAAGCGCTTTTCCCTCTTCTGGTGATGATGCTGGTGGGCCTTGGGGCCTGTGGTGGTCCCAAAACCGGGCCGCAAGCAATTCATTATGATCGCGATGTATGCGAGCAATGCCGCATGATCATCTCGGACCCGCATTTTGCCGCCGAAGTGCGTGGGAAAGATGGTGTGCTGCACCGTTTTGACGATATTGGCGGTGCCGTTTTATGGATGAAGGCCCATGGCGGCCCGGGCGCCCAGGCCGAGGTCTGGGTAATGAATATGCGCGATGGGCAAGGCTGGCTGGATGCACGCACCGCGTATTTTGTCGCCGATCAGACCACGCCGATGGATTTTGGCTTTGGGGCCATTGCCGAAAAAACAGACAAAGCCGTGGATTTTGATGCCATGGTCCGGTCCGTATTGGCGCGCCCCAAAATGGGCATGGATATGAAAATGGGATCGGGTCAATGAAGGGGTTTTTGCATACGGCGCGGCTGGATATTTCTGAATCCCTGCGCGCCCGCTGGTTTTTGCTCTATGCGCTGATCTTTGGGGCGATTGTGGTGATCCTGTTTGTCTTCGGGCTCAGCGAATCGCGGGTGCGCGGCTTTACCGGTCTGTCGCGCCTGCTGGTCACCTATATCCAACTGACCATGGCGATTATGCCGCTGTTTGTGTTGATCACCACGGTGCGTTCCCTGGCCGGGGATCGCGAGGCGGGGGTGAATGAATATATGCTTTCCCTGCCGGTTTCCCTGGGGGCCTGGTATTGGGGCCGTTTTGTGGGCCGCTTTGTGGTGATTTTCTTGCCGGTTTTTGTGGCTATGCTGGGCGCGGTGTTGTGGGGTGCCCTCAAGGGCGCCGCCGTGCCCATGGGGCAGGTGGCGTGGTATTCGCTTCTGCTGCTGGTGCTCAGTTTTTGCTTTTTGGGCTTTGGGTTCTTGATCTCGGCCATGGCGCGCACCACCGAAATGGCGCAAAGCGCGGCGCTGTTGCTCTGGCTGACCCTCTTGTTATTTTTGGACCTCATCCTGCTGGGCCTGTTGATCCGGGCACAGGCCGCGCCAGAGCTGGTCATGACCATTGCGCTCTTAAATCCACTGGAGGTATTTCGCGGCGGAGCGATGATCCTGTTTGATCCACAATTGCTGATGCTGGGGCCAACGGCCTATCTGATTTTGGATGTTTTTGGCCGGACGGGCTTTATGCTCTATTCTGTGCTCTATCCCATTGGGCTGGGGGCTATGCTGGCGCTTGGCGGTTTTCTTGTCTTTAAACGGGGTGATTATCCATGACCGAACCCAGTATCGCGCTATATCACCGCCGCAATACCGGCAATGTGCTGGCCATGTGGGTGGCCGCCACGCGCCCCGCTTTTCTCAGTGCCTCGGTTTTGCCGGTGATCGCCGCCTCTGCCTATGCCTGGTATCTGCACACGGGGGCATTTTCTTTGCCACTGGTGCTGGCGGCGATCGTTAACATTGCACTGATCCATTTGGGGGCCAATGCGCTGAATGACTATTTTGATGCCAAAAATGGCACCGATGCGGCCAATCAGGCCCGCATTTATCCTTTTACCGGGGGCAGTCGCTTTATTCAGAATGGCGTGATGCGCGCCGAAGAGGTGCGCAATTTGGGCATGGCCCTGATGGGTGCAGGGGCGCTGATGGGGCTCTACCTTAGCGCCATTATTGGGCCGACTTTGCTCTATATCGGGCTAACCGGCGGGGTGTTTGCCGCGCTTTATTCCATGCCCGGTGGTCTGGCTCCCAAGGGGCTGGGCGATCTGACCATTGCGCTCTGCTTTGGGGTGCTGCCCGCCATTGGTGTCAGCTATATGCTGCTTGGCCATATCCCCGCAGGAGCCTGGTGGCTGGGTCTGGTGATGGGCAGTTTTACCGCGGCCATTTTGTGGGTGAATTCCATCCCCGATATTGAGGCCGACAAACAGGCGGGCAAAAACACTCTGCCGGTACGGCTGGGGGCGGCACTGGCGCGCCATGGCCTGGTCGTGCTGTTTGCTATTGGGGCTCTTGGCCTTATCGCCGCCCCCTTGCCGCTATGGCCCAAAGGGGCGCTGTTGGCATTGATCCCGGCGGTACTGGCCATTCGGGCCTTGCGCCGGGGCCAGTTGATCCCGGCCATCCCCTTTACGCTGCTTGCCCATGCCAGCCTGTGCCTCCTGCTGGCGATCGGCTTTGTTATCGCGCGGGGCGTTGGCGGATGATCCGCAAGGGGCTGATCGGCTTTGCCCTGATCCTTGCTGCCCTGGTGATTTTTTTCACGGCCCGCCAGGTGTTTATGCAAATGGCAATGCGTGGAAACGGGGTGCAATTGGGTCTGCAACGCCATGAGGCCCCCCGTGATCTGGGGGCGTTTTCCTTTTTGGATGAAAAGGGCAAACCCCATACTCTGGACGAATGGCACGGCCAAGTGGTGATCCTCAATCTCTGGGGTACGTGGTGTCCGCCCTGTCGCCGTGAAATGCCGGCATTAAGCCGCCTGCAAAGTGATCTAGCGGGTGAAAATATTGTGGTGCTGACCCTTAATCTGGACCATCCGGGACAGGTGCCCCCGGCGCTCTGGCTGCAACGCGAAGGGCTGGATAATCTGCCGGCTTTTCATGGCAATGACAAAGCCATACTGGCGGCCACCAACACCACTGTGGTGCCGACCACACTGATCCTGGATCGACAGGGGCGCGAGCGCGCCCGCATAACCGGCGCGGCGGATTGGGACAAGGGTCAATTGCGAATGATGATCGCTTATTACGCCCAATAAGGCCATTTTGTGTCCATATCCTGCGACACGCGCGCACAATGTGACAAAGACGCGCAATGGTTGATTCGTCATTGTATGAACATTACAAAATATTTATGTTTAAGGCGTGTTCAACGATCCAAGCAGGAGCATGGTCATGACACGTTCAATATATCATACAACTTCATCTACTCAATTTTCACACCAGCCGGCTGGCCATCTGAAGAGCTGTGCAAAATCATTTTTTCAGGCGGCAGGTCCGGCCCTATTACTATTGGCGCTGACCAGTACCAGCGCCCAGGCGGTGCCCAGCTTTGCCCGACAAACCGACATGCCATGTACGGCCTGTCATGTTGGCGGGTTTGGCCCGCAACTCAACGCGTTTGGCCGTCGCTTTAAAATGCTGGCCTATTCCATGGGCACGTCTCCGAAATGGTATTTACCGGTTTCGGGCATGGTAATTGCCTCTTTTGACAGCACCAAGAAAGGTGTGCCCGGGGGCATGGCCCCACCGCATTTTGGCGAGAATGACAATTTTGCCCTGGACGAGGCATCATTCTTTCTGGCGGGCAAGATCGCGCCGGGCCTGGGGGTGTTTTCCCAAACCACCTATTCCGGCATAGACCGGGCTGTGGCGTTGGATAATACCGATGTGCGCTATGCACGTGAGACCCAGCTGGGCGGTAATGATCTGATCCTTGGCGTCTCGGTGAATAACAATCCTACCATTCAGGACCCATGGAATTCCACGCCGGGCTGGGGCTTTCCCTTTACTGGCTCTGAACTGGCCCCGGGACCGGGGGCTGGCCCCATGATTGATGGTGGTCTGGCAACCCAGGTGATTGGCACCACTGTGTACGGCTATTATAACGACATGCTGTATCTGGAAGCCGGTCAATACACCACCATTGCCGAGAACACGTTGAGCAGCCTTGGTATCGGTGCCGATGCTGGCCGGATGAGTGGTCTGGCCCCCTATTGGCGGATTGCCTTGAACAAGGAAGGCGACAATTCCTCCTTCTCCATTGGCAGTTTTGGTATGGTCACCAAGCTTTTCCCCAACCGGGTACGTGGCCTGAAAAACAAATTCAGCGATATTGGTTTTGATGCCACCTATCAGTATTTTAATGGTGATCATTCGGTATCGGTCAATTCGCGCTATATCCATGAGCGCCAGACCCTGAATGCGGATTTTGCCGCCGGGGATGCCGCTAATCTGAAAAACAGCCTGAACAGCTTTAATGTGAATGCGGCCTATTATTACAAGAATACCTATGGCCTGACTCTGGGGTATTTCAACACCACGGGCAGTCAGGATGTGGGCATATTCTCTCCCCTTGAAATTGATGGCAGCCGGGTTGGCAAACCCAATTCCAACGGGTTTGTGTTCCAGGCGGACTGTACCCCCTTTGGCAAAGAGGGCTCGCCAGGCAATTCATTGTCCAATATCCGCGTCGGGCTGCAATACACCGCCTATAACAAGTTTAACGGCGGCAAGAAGAACTATGACGGCTTTGGCCGCAATGCCAGCGATAACAATACGTTATTCCTGTTTAGCTGGTTGGCGTTCTAGGCGCCAAGCGGTCGTCTAATGACACGACCAAAACCAGACCGCCCCTCATGAACGCATCTTGAAGATGCCGGCCATGACGGGGCGGTTTTGGTATGTGCAAGAGGGGCAATGAGGGGTCAATTACCCCTCTGAATGGCCCTCGGACAGCCCCTAATGGTGCTTATTTTATCCCATATCGATCCCTTAAACGCCCCTGATTGTCCCTCTTTGCCCCTTGGGTTTGGCGTCCTTATCCACGGGATAAACGGGCGGGGTATACTGGGACCATGCCGGGGTGGGTTTTCATCTCCGCATGGCTCTTTGACATGGTGAACCCTATAATAAAAAGGCATGAAGTGCGGACGTGCAGGAAAGGCCTTGTGCGCCTTTGCAAGTGCGCCTAACTTTTGCCGGGCAGGTGGCGGGGCTTATCCCCGCCTTTTGCATCAAACGCCTTCTTACTGGGCCGAATTGCTAACTTTTTTGGGAAAATATCATGAGCGCACCGCTAACTTTGCAGGCCCTGAAAGAGGCGGTGAAAGCCGGGCAGATCGACACGGTTCTGGTATGTTTTGCCGATATGCAGGGCCGCCTGATGGGCAAAAGATTTCATGCGCAGTTTTTTGTCGATGGAGGGTATGAGGAAACCCATGCCTGTGACTATCTGCTGGCCAATGACATGGAGATGGAATTGGTGCCGGGCTATGCGGGCACTGGCTGGGACAAGGGCTATGGCGATTTTGTGTTAAAGCCAGACCTTTCTACCTTACGCCGCATTCCGTGGCTGGAGGGCACCGCTCTGGTGCTTTGCGATGTGCTGGATCATCATACCGGCGAAGGTTTGCCGGTCAGCCCCCGGGCCATTCTCAAGGCACAACTGGCGCGTCTGGAGGCCATGGGCATGAGCGCCATGATGGCCACCGAGCTGGAATTTTATCTATTCAATGAAAGTTATGAGAGCGCCAGCGCCAAGCAGTTTCAGGACCTGGAACCCAGCGGGCGCTATATCGAAGACTATCATATTTTTCAGGGCAGCAAGGAAGAGCCGCTATTGCGCGCCATGCGTAACGGCCTGCAAGGGGCCGGGATTGCGGTGGAAAACTCCAAGGGTGAATGGGGGCCGGGCCAACAGGAAATGAACGTGCGCTATGGGGATGCGCTGACCATGGCGGATAATCATGTGATCATGAAAAACGGTATGAAAGAAATGGCCCATGCACATGGCCGGGCCATCACCTTTATGCCCAAATGGCGCACCGATCTGGCGGGCAATTCCTGTCATATCCACATGTCCTTGTGGGATAGGGGCGCTAAAACGCCGTTATTTTTGGATAAAAACAGTGATCTGGGCATGTCGGATCTGATGCGCGCCTTCATGGCCGGGCTTTTGGAACACGCCAGCGCCATGACGGTGTTTTTGGCCCCGATGATCAATTCCTATAAACGCTTTGCCGCGGGTACCTTTGCGCCGACCCGGGCCATCTGGTCGCGTGATAACCGCACCGCCGGTTTTCGTCTGGTTGGCGAGATGAGTAAGGCCATTCGCTGTGAATGCCGCATTGGCGGCGGTGATCTGAACCCCTATCTGGCCATGGCGGCGCTGTTGGCGGCGGGCATAGACGGGATTGAAAAGAAAATGACGCTTGAGCCGGGCTTTGTCGGCGATGCCTATGGGGAGGCGGATCTGCGCTCTGTGCCGGGCACCCTGCGCGAGGCCACCAGCGCGCTGGATGGCTCAAAAATGCTGCGCGCCGCCTTTGGCGAGGCGGTGATTGATCATTATGTCCATGCGGCGCGGTGGGAGCAAAGCGAAGCTGACCGCATGGTCACGGATTGGGATTTAAAACGCGGATTTGAACGTTCATGAAACTTTTTGCCAATTGGAGCTACCCTACCGAAATGCGTTTTGGGGCGGGGCGGATTGAAGAATTGCCAGCGGCAGCCAAGAGCGCTGGAATAAACAGACCTTTGCTGGTCACGGATCCGGGTCTGGCGGCTTTGCCGATGATCAGGGATGCCCAGGCGGCCTGTGAAAATGCCGGGCTGGGCGCGGCGCTTTTTAGCGATATGAAACCCAACCCCACGGGCAAAAATGTCGATGATGGTGTGGCCGCCTATCGCGCCGGCAATCATGACGGGGTGATCGCCTTTGGTGGCGGCTCTGCGCTGGATTGCGGCAAGGCCATCGCCTTTGCCCAAGGGCAAACCCGCCCCCTTTGGGATTATGAAGATGTTGGCGATTGGTGGAGCCGCGCCAATGCCGATGCCATCGCCCCGGTCATTGCCGTCCCCACCACGGCGGGCACCGGTTCCGAAGTAGGCCGCGCCGCGGTGATTTTGGATGAGGAGCGCCACGAGAAGAAAATCATCTTCCATCCCAAAATGATGCCGGTCACGGTGATCTCGGATCCCGAACTGACCATCGGTCTGCCGCCCATGTTAACTGCCGGGGCCGGGGTGGATGCCTTTGTGCATTGTCTGGAGGCTTTTTGCGCCCCGACCTTCCACCCCTTGTCCGAAGGCATCGCGCTGGAAGGGATGCGGCTGGTCAAAGACGCCCTGAAAACCGCCTATGATGACGGGACCGATCTGGAGGCGCGGGCGCATCTGCTGGCGGCGGCCAGCATGGGGGCCATCGCCTTTCAAAAAGGGCTGGGTGGTATTCATTCGCTGGCTCACCCCATTGGCGCGCTATACGACACCCATCACGGCATGACCAATGCGGTGGTGATGCCCTATGTGCTGGTCTTTAATCGCCCGGCGATTGAAGATAAAATGCAGCGCCTGACCGCGTTTTTGGGCATTAAGGGCGGCTTTGATGGCTTTATGAAATGGGTGATTGATTGGCGGTCCAGCCTTGGGGTGCCCCATACGTTAAAAGAATTTGGCATTGATGATGCCAAGGCCGATTTGATCGCCGCCATGGCGGCCAAGGATCCGACCGCGCCCACCAATCCGGTGGCCCTGACCGAGGCTGATGCGCGGCGCATTTTCGAGGCCGCCTATACGGGTGATTTGCCCTTATAGGATACAGGTTTTGATCCAGTTGATGATCTCGGCCCGACGCAGATGATCATCCGTTATGGTTTTGCCCATGCCCATTTGCCAGGCCAGCGCGAAATCGTTTGGGGAGTTATGCAACCGCTCGATTTTGGCGATATAATCTTTCCCATTGGCCGGATCGGTAAAAAAGCCCTGATCCACCATATCGTCCGCATATAGGCGCATCATCATGGCGATTTGCGCCAGATCATATTCGGGATGGTATTGCACCGCCCAAATTTCTGATTGCGCAAGGGGGATGATGGCCCCCTGTACCGGGCTGTGGGCATTGGAGGACAGCAAGATGGCGTCCGCTGGCAGGGTAAGGATTTCATCATAATGAATGCACAGGGCATCAAAGGCAGGCGGCTTGCCGGCAAACATCGGATGCGCTCGCCCTACTGCATTCAGGGTGATATTGCGCGCCACGCCGACTTCGCGCCCATTGGGGCTAAGGCCCACCGAGCCGCCGGCCGCCATGACCGCGATCTGCAATCCCCAGCACGAGCCAAGGATGGGCTTGCCGGTCTGCGCAAAGGCGCGCACCAGATCAATCTGGTTGGTAACCGCAAAATCAGTATCATAGGCATGCAGGCCCGAGCCAGAGATCACCAGACCATCATAATCGGCATAGCTCGCCCCCGCGGGCAGGTCTTGCCCCCGATCGGCACCATGGATCACATCCAGCGTCAGGCCGTTAAAATGCGTGACAATGGCATGGATATAAACATCACTGGCCGAACGCACGCCCAATGCCGCCGAACGCGCCTGTTGGGCCAGCGTATTGCCTTCCATGATGAGCAGTCTTGGCATTTCATCTCTCTAAATCATTTGCGGATCATGCGTGCTTCAAGCATTGTCAGAAGAGGCAAAAGAAGGAAACCCCAAAATGAGCAATCCCACCATTAAAGGGGCGGTGGTGCAGGCCGGAAGCTGCCTTTACGACACGCCGCGCACGCTGGAAAAATTTGAAGACTTACTTGGCGATGCGGCCCGGGCCGGGGCAGAACTGGTGGTTTTCCCCGAGGCGTTTATAGGCGGCTATCCCAAGGGCGAGGATTTTGGCGCGCGGGTTGGATCGCGTACGCCCAAGGGGCGCACGGATTATCAACGCTATTATGACAGCGCCATGGCGCTGGATGGCTCTGAACTGGCGCGTATGTGCAAAGCCGTTGCCAAGGCGAACACCAATGTGGTGGTCGGCGTGATCGAGCAAGGCGGCGCGACGCTTTATTGCACGGCGCTCTATTTTGCCAAGGATGGCACCTTGGCGGGCAAGCACCAAAAACTCATGCCCACGGCCATGGAGCGCCTGATATGGGGCTTTGGGGATGGTTCCACTCTGTCCGTGCAAAACATGGATGTGGGCAAGGTCGGCGCGCTGATTTGCTGGGAAAATTATATGCCGCTGGCGCGCACGCATATGTATGCCCAAGGGGTTGAATTTTACTGCGCCCCCACGGTGGATGATCGCCCGGTCTGGACGCCCACGATGCAGCATATCGCCATTGAAGGGCGCTGCTTTGTGCTTAGCGCCGTGCAACATACGGACACGATCAATGGTGGCTCTTGCATTGTCTCGCCCTTTGGCGATCTGTTGGCCGGGCCGGTGTTTGGCGAAGATGTGATCCTCACCGCTGACCTTGATAAATCCCTGATCACCCGGGGAAAATATGATCTTGATACCGTCGGCCATTACGCCCGCCCGGACGTATTTTCGCTGCACGTAAACACTGCGCCGCAAAACGTGGTGGTGGTGGAGGAGGATTAACGCTTGGCGTCATCCCGGCGAAGGCCGGTATCCATAGTGATGCCCCTCTGGACCCCGGATCAGGTCCGGGGTGACACGAAATTGAATATTTTCCATCCTTCGACAGGAACTGGATGAGGAAAAGGTATGCCGAAACGCCGATCCCTCCCTCACCCTGAGCTTGTCGAAGGGCGAGGCGTGCCGCCTCTTCTCCCTTTACGCCGTTGGCAGTTTGTAATCCTTGAACTGTTCACGCAATTCCAGCTTGGACACTTTGCCGGTGGGGCCATGGGGCAGTTCTTTTACAAACACCACATCATCGGGCATCCACCATTTGGCAATCTTGCCTTTGAGAAATTTGGTAAATTCCTTGGCCTTGGCCTTTTTGCCTTTTTTCAGAACCACGATCAGCAAGGGGCGCTCGTCCCATTTGGGGTGTGGCAGGCCAATGACGGCGCATTCGGCGGCTTTGGGATGATCCATGGCGGCGTTTTCAAGGTCAATCGAGGAAATCCATTCCCCGCCGGACTTGATCACATCTTTCGAGCGATCGGTGATCTGCATATAGCCAAGGGGGTCAATGCTGGCCACGTCGCCGGTATCAAACCAGTTATCTTCATCCAGAATTTCGCCGCCCTCGCCGCCAAAATAGGCCTTGGAGATGGCCGGGCCGCGTACTTTCAAAACGCCGCTGGCCACGCCGTCGCGGGGCAGCTCATTGCCATCATCATCAACAATTTTCATTTCCACGATCAAAGGCGGTTTGCCCTGTTTCAAACGATAAGAGAGCTGTTCCTCATACGGCAGATTGGCAATTTCCGGCTCGATATGCGAAACTGTGCCCAAGGGCGAAGTTTCCGTCATGCCCCAGGCATGGATCACCTGCACGCCATATTCTTTGTCAAAGGTTTCCATTATGGCGCGTGGACAGGCCGACCCGCCGATCAGTACGCGATTAAGATGGGGAAGTTTTTTCTTGTTTTCTTCCAGATAGTTGAGCAGCATCAACCACACCGTAGGTACGGCGGCGCTGAAAGTGCATTGCTCGCCATTCAGCAGCTCGAAAATGGATTTGCCATCCATCATCGGCCCCGGCATGACCATTTTCATGCCCACCATGGGCGCGGTAAAGGCCAGTGCCCAGGCATTGGCGTGGAACATTGGCACCACCATCAGACAGGTGTCATTGCTCGACGCATTCATCGCCCCGCCCATGGAGGCAGTCATGCCCATCAGCATGTTTGACCGGTGTGAATACAGAACTCCCTTGGGGTTGCCTGTGGTGCCCGAGGTATAGCAAAGGCCACAGGCGGTGTTTTCGTCAAAGTCGCCCCAGGTCACATTGCCATCGCCTTCGGCCAGCAGGTCTTCATAACAAATGGCATTACGTAATTTGGTTTTGGGCATTTCCTTGCGATCACACATGATCACAAAGCATTCCACATCAGGCAGATCGTCCTGTACCGCCTCGAGCGTTGGCACAAAGGTCAGGTCGGTAAAGATCATCCGGTCACCCGCATGATTGACAATGTATTTGAGCTGCTCGGGAAACAGGCGCGGGTTCAGGGTATGGCAAATGGCCCCAATGCCCATAATGGCGTACCAGGCCTCCATGTGCCGGGCATTGTTCCAGGCCATGGTGCCGATGCGATCGCCCAGCTTGATACCTCGCTTGACCAGCGCCGAGGAGAGCAAACGGGCGCGGTCATAGATCTCGCCATAGGTGGTGCGGGTGATGGCACCACTCACCTGACGCGAGACAATTTCGCGGTTCGGATGATTGATCTTGGCATAGGTAATGATCTTGTCGCACGTTAACGGCCAGTCCTGCATCAAACCTTGCATTTTTACCTCTTTCTAGCTGCGGCTCACATTGTCTGATCCTATGGCTAGCCTTGCCAGCGCGATGAGGCAATCGCTATTGCAAAATTTATTGAAGGTGTGACCAAAAAGTAGAGATAATTTAAGGCACGGTTGCGGCCGCACTGGTTACCGAGCGCACAGTGCCAGAAGAATCCGTAAAGCGTAGAAAAACACGTGCATTGGCCGGGTCTAGAGCTATGCCGGCACCATTGGTCTGATCTGTTGCGAAAATCGCAAAGAAAGAGGCATTGGCCCCGATTGTGGTGCTCACATCCGCCGTACTACGCGGTGTGATACAAGTGGCGAGTTGATCCGTTTCACATAGCTCCAGTTTTAATGGTAGACTGGTTCCGCCATCATCCACCGATACGGTGATTGCACTGTCTTTTGATGCAGGCGTATCACCGGCGCCAATATTAACGGCTGATGCCGTCATGAAGCCAATGCCGTTTTGTGGAACGGAGAGGATGCCATTTCCAGATGGTGTAGCGCCAATGGACAAAACATCAGGTACCGGAACGTCGCCAATCGACATAAATACAGTGTTTACGCCATGAACCAGCCCCGTATTGGCATGGTCGCATACAAAACCGGGAAACACATTGGTGCCAACGCTTACCGATTTGGGTGAGAATGATAAAATGAACGTTCTAGCCTGGCCTGCATCCAGATTGAAGGCCTGATCAGCGCTGCCAACCGCCGCATTGCTTGCATCCGTTTCTTGAAAATTCATGGATACCGGGGCGTCTTGGGATATCTTTATTTTACAATTTTGGGCCGGTTCTGTTCCTCCGTTGATAACCGTAGCAAAGACCGTGATGGCTGATCCCCCGGTGAAACCGGAACGGGCGGATGGTAATACGGAAGAGACCAAGGTGTGTGCATTGGCCCTACCAAAAACAACGTAAGAACCAAAGCGGGCCGTGCCGCCAATAAGGAAATCGTCAATGCCATCATTGTTCAAATCACCTAAACGACTTACAAAACGCCCTGACTGATCATTGGCGGCCGCGCCAAGCAGGGTGAAGCCATTATTTCCATCCAAAGAAGACAGTTCGATGGAGTCTGCGAAGGGTGATCTTTTGCCATAAACCACATAAACAGCACCTGCTTCGGCATTGTTATTTGAAGCGGCATTCAGGGCGCCAATTATAATATCATCAATGCCGTCGCCATTTATATCGCCCCCGCCAGTAGGCGCGCCGGCCCGGTCGTTTGCGGCAATGCCATTGATTGAAAATCCGTCACTGGCCGAGAGGGTATCGATTGCTAGTCTAGGGGGAGTGCGAGACGAGCTGCCATAGATTATATAGCTGATCCCTGCATCTGCCAGTCCGCCCGGATCCTGGAGTCTGGCTCCAATGGCAAGATCATTGATGCCATCATCGTTTATGTCGCCCAAGGCCCCAATACTGATGGTGCTTTCCTGCCCGCCTGGCACGTCCGCAATGGCAAAGCCATTGTTGCTGCCGTTGATCGACAAGTTCTGGTTGACGGAAAAAGGGCCTGTCTTGCCATATATTACAAAAACAACTGGCTGTAAGTTTGTACTCATGTCAAAGGAGCTGACGGCCAGATCATCAATGCCATCCCCATTAAGATCACCAGTCCCCAGCACATCACCGCCTAACAGTTTGGCATCATTGCTGTTTACCACAAAGCCACTAACACCATCCAACGAAGACAGTACCATGGAAGCGGCAAAACCTGTGGTTTTGCCAAAAATGACATAGCCAGCTCCTTTGGCCCCCCCAAGGGTTTCCGGGAAGGCGCCAGTATCACCAATTATGATATCTTTGAGTCCATCGTCGTTGATATCGCCAGCACCGTCTATGGCTCGTCCTAACAGGCCGCTATTGCGTTCTCCATTTATGACAAAGCCGTTTGCACCATCAAGAGCAGTAAGTTCTAGGGTGGGGTGAAAAGAAGATTTCTTTCCAAAAACAACAAAAACCGCCCCGGCATTAATCGTGCCGTTTTCAACAAAGCCAGGGTCGGCAAATGGCGCCCCTATAAGAAAGTCATCAAGGCCATCACCGTTAAAATCCCCAATTTTGCTGACTTTTACGCCCGCCAGTGAATCCCCGACCCCATTGATAATAAAGCCATTTGTCCCATCAAGGGAGGATAGCGCTAAGGGGCTTTCAAATGTACCTGATTTTCCAAATATGACGGCAATTGTCCCTTGCTGAGGCAGGGCGGCGCTACCCAGAAAGGGAAACCCCAGAGCCATATCGTCAATGCCATCGCCATTGAAATCTCCAATGGAGCTGCCGCTAAATTGGGCGTTGATCTTGGTATCCAGCATGAACCCATTGCTGTTGTTTAGACCCGCAAGATTAAGGGAAGAGGGAAAGCTTTGCCCCATTGCAATTAATGGGTACATCAGACTGATGGCTATGAATGCTGTAAAAGCAGCTAATTGTTTTTT
>WFTT01000035.1 GCA_015485335.1 Robiginitomaculum sp. | reverse complement strand
GCACCATGAACCTTCGGGTCAGTGAAGAAGAACTCGCCACCCGCCGCGCCGCCATGGAGGCCAAGGGCAAGGACGCCTGGCAGCCGGCCAAACCCCGCAAACGCAAGGTCAGCCGTGCGCTCAAGGCCTATGCCTCTCTGGTGGGGAATGCATCGCTCGGGGCGGTTCGTCTGGACCCTTAAACGCGGGTTTCCTTTCATAGATTTCCCATCAAGAAAGCCATGCCCATGCCCGTCACCATCTGCACCTGGAATATCAACTCTGTGCGCCTGCGCGAGCCGCTTGTTCTGAAGCTTCTGGCCGAAGAACAGCCCGATGTCTTGTGTCTGCAAGAATGCAAATCCCCGACCGAACTGATCCCGACACAGGGTTTTGCCGATCTGGGCTATAAATACACGGCGGTGCGCGGGCAAAAGGGCTATAACGGGGTGATGATCCTGTCGCGCCTGCCAATGCAGGACGCGGGACATCGGGATTTTTGCAACAAAGGGGATGCCCGCCATGTGGCCGGCAAGCTGGAAAACGGGCTGACCATTCACAACTTTGATGTACCGGCTGGCGGGGATGTGGCAGATCGGACAGTGAATGAAAAATTTGGCCACAAGCTCGATTTTCTGGCCGAAATGCGCGACTGGTTTGCAGGCGATCTACCGCAAAAATCGGTGATGGTGGGGGATTTGAATATCGCGCCGCTGGAAGACGACGTTTGGGACCACAAAAAGCTGCTCAAGGTGGTGTCCCACACCCCGATCGAGGTTGCTGCCCTTGCCGAAACCCGGAATGCGGGGAACTGGGTTGATATCACACGCAAGGACATTCCCGACGGAAAAATCTATACTTGGTGGTCCTATCGCGCACGCGACTGGGACGCCGCCGACAAGGGACGCAGGCTAGACCATATCTGGGCCACACCGGATATCACCGGCGAAACCCATGCCAGCCGCGTCTATCGTCCGGCGCGTGGCTGGGAAAAACCGTCGGATCACGCACCGCTGTTTGCCACCTTTGATATTTAGGGCCTGACCCTTGCCCGCATGCGATGAAATCACTACATCTTGTTTAACTTAACTCAAAACGAGAGAACCCCATGCTTGAATTAAACGGTGGCAACGCCCCCGCGGGCGACCTGATCAAAGACGTATCCGAAGCAACCTTTATGGTCGATGTAATCGAGGCCTCCAAAGAGGTGCCTGTAATCGTGGATTTCTGGGCCCCTTGGTGCGGCCCGTGCAAAACCCTCGGTCCGGCGCTCGAGGCCGCCGTCACCAAGGCGGGCGGCAAGGTCAAGATGGCGAAAATCAATGTGGATGAAAACCAGATGATCGCCGGCCAGATGCGGGTGCAATCAATCCCGTCGGTCTTCGCGTTTTTTGAAGGAAAACCGGTCGATGCCTTCCAAGGCGCATTACCCCCGTCTGAAATACAGGCATTCGTCGATAAAACCGCCGCCCTTGGTGGCGATGGCGGTGGTCTGGACGAAGCGGTTGCCGTGGCCGAAGAAATGCTGGAACATGGTGAAAACGAGGATGCTGCACAAACATTTGCGGCAGTTCTGGGCGAAGAACCACTCAATGTCGGGGCTTATGTGGGCCTGATCCGCGCCAACCTCGCGCTGGAAAATACCGAGCAGGCGCAAACCCTGCTGGATAATGCGCCCGAAGAAATCGCCAAAGACCCTGCTTTTGCAGCCCTGAAGGCACAGATGGAATTGGCCGCGAATGCCGCCGATGCCGGCGAACTGGATGCGTTGAAGGCAAGGCTGGAAAAAGATGAAAACAATCATCAGGCCCGTTTTGATCTGGCAACCGGCCTTGCCGCCAGCGGCGACATGGAAGAAGCCATCAACCAGTTGCTGGAATTGTTCAAGCGGGATCGGGAATGGAACGATGGTGCCGCCAAGGCCCAGTTGTTCAAGATTTTCGACAGCCTTGGCCCGATGGATGAATTGGCAAAAACCGGACGGCGCAAGCTTTCGTCGATGATCTTCCTTTGATCAGTTTTAACCAGACAAATCTGCCCCAGACCATTCCGGTTTTTCCGCTGCCGAATATATTTCTGCTGCCGCGCGCCCGCCTGCCACTGAATATATTCGAGCCACGCTATCTGGCGATGCTGGACGATACGCTGAAAACGGATCATCGCCTGATTGGTCTGGTGCAACCCCGCCCCGGACCACCGGGCACCGATGAGCAACAGCTGCATCAGATCGGATGTGCCGGGCGAGTGACATCATTCAAAGAAACGACAGACGGACGGTATCAGATTACTTTGTCCGGTATTAGCCGGTTTCGCATCATTGCCCAGAATACCGGTTTTACACCTTACATTCGCGCGGATGTGGATTGGGAAAGCTTTCACAGAGACCTTGGGAAGGTGGAGACTGATTCCGGTTTTGATCGATCCGGGTTTTTGCAATTGCTTGAACGTTTTTTCCAAAAAACCGAACTGGCCACGGACTGGGACAACCTGAAAGCCACAGATGAAGAATTGTTGATCAATTCTCTGGCCATGATGTGCCCGTTCAAACCCGAAGAAAAGCAGGCTTTGCTTGAAGCACCGACCTTGCAAACCCGACGCGAAACGCTGGTAACGCTTATGGAATTTGCCCTGCGTTTGGGTGACGAAAAAGATCAGGTTCAATGAGCCAGACCGGAACAAAATCCGAAGGAAAAATGCTCGAGGCGCTGGTCTGCCCTGTCACGCGGGCTCCTTTGAAATATGATTCGGAAAAACAGGAACTGATTTCCGAAAACGCACGGCTGGCATTTCCCATTCGAAACGGCATTCCTGTGATGCTGATAGACGAAGCACGGGAGTTTTAGGCCCTGCGCCTAATTCAATTCATACTGGCGTTCAACTGCTGCCACGGTAATGCGATAATCGGCAAAGAGGTCTTCGCGTCCCTTCTGCTGTGCTTTACGATGGGCTTCCAGTTCACGCCACTGCTCAATCGCCTGTTCATCACGCCAGAAGGACAGGGACAGGATTTTCCCCGGGTTGCTCAGGCTTTCAAAACGTTCAACGGAAATGAATCCGTCTATGTTTTCAAGCAAAGGGCGCAATTCTGCGGCGATGTCCAGATAGGGGTCCTGGCATCCCGGTTTCGCGGTTAATTCGAAGGTAACAACATACATGAGCAGTCTCCGTGCGGGGCTGAGGCAGGTCTGAGGGCCGTTAAACCTGCCGTCCTTGCATCAATTTTGGCAAATCACCGGAAAGCCCTGCCGCTTGTCGCATCAATGTGCGCCGTACTGCGGGGGTTGCATTCACCGCCCCCATACCCCAGTCACGGGCCAGACGCACCAGCGGGTTATCATTTGAAAACAGTTTGTTAACGCTATCCGTTGCCACGGCCATTCCTGCCGTATCAAAGCGACGCCATTGTTGGTAACGCTCTAGCGCCAGCAAGGAACCGATGTCTTCGCCACGTCGCGCCGCATCGGTCAGCACCTCTGTCAGGGCGGCCACATCGCGCAGCCCCATGTTCAACCCCTGCCCAGCAATCGGGTGCATCCCGTGGGCTGCATCCCCCACCAGCGCCAGCCGGTCGGCAACAAAGCTTTGCGCGAGCGTCAGGCGCAAGGGGTAGGTAAATCGCGTGCCCGCCAATGAAATATCACCGAGAAAATCGCCAAAAGCAGGCCGCAGGCGCGCCAGATAAGCCGCATCATCCAGCGCCGCAATTTCGGCGGCCTGACGGGTTTCCTCGGTCCAGACGATAGAGGACCGGTTGCCCGGCAAAGGCAGGATAGCCAGCGGGCCGGCAGGCATAAAGAACTGATGCGCACAGCCATTGTGCGGCAATTCATGCTCAATGGCGCAGACCAGCGCGGTCTGGTTATAATCCCAGCCCGTGCGTTTAATGCCGGCACGCATGGCAAGCGGACTTTCGCGACCATCGCAACCGATTATCAGGCGGGCGGTGATCTCGGAGCCATCCGCCAGTGTCGCCCGCATCAACCCTTGTTCCAAGCGGTGCATGGTTACATCCTGCCCCGCCAGATGGGTGATATTATCCTCCTCGGCCAGCGCCTCCAGCAGGGCGCGGCGCAAGAAACGATCCTCGAGCATAAAGCCCATGGGGCCTTCTTCGATCTCGGTGTGATCAAAATGCAAAAACCACGGTGCGGCCCCTTCGCCGGCACGGCCATCGGATACTTTTATATCCAGAATCGGCTGGCTGTTTTGCGCCACCCGCGCCCAGACGCCAAGGGCCTCGAGCATCCGTTTTGACGCCAGGGCCAGCGAATAGCCGCGCCCGTCAAAATCCGCGTCCACGCGGGTATCCACCGGCAAGCGGTCCACCAGCATGACTTTATGGCCGGTTTGACCCAGCGCCAAAGCAAGCGCCGAGCCATTCAGCCCGCCGCCAACAATCAGAATATCGGTATCTGTTTTCATGACCTAAATATGACCGTTTTTAATGGATTGTCCACCGGCCATTGCCGCGTTAGGCTTTGGCACAAATACGGGAGTTTTACCATGTCGGAAAAATGGCTTACACAATCGGCAAGCGATCTGGGGCGCGCAATAGGATCGGGCGAAATCAATCCCGTTACCTTGACCGAAACCTATCTGGATGCCGCCGAGAACCACCCTTTCAGCAAGCGCATATATGCCCGCCTGACCCGCGATCGGGCCATGGCAGAGGCAGAGGCCGCCGCCAAACGGGCCAAAGACGGGGTCCGCGCCAGCCTTCTGGACGGGGTACCGATTTCATGGAAAGACCTGTTTGACACCGCCGGAACCGTTACCGAGGCCGGTTCCGCCCTGCTCAAGGGGCGGGTACCGGATCAGGATGCAGAAGTTTTACAGGCCGCCACCAATGCCGGTCTGGTTTGCCTGGGCAAGACCCATATGTCAGAGCTGGCTTTTTCCGGTCTCGGGCTTAATCCGGTGACGGAAACTTCGCCCTGTGTGAATGACTATGATGCCGTAGCAGGCGGATCGTCTTCGGGGGCGGCGACATCGGTGGCCTTTCATATTGCAGCGGCAGGGATCGGTTCCGACACGGGGGGATCCGTGCGCATACCGTCAGCGTGGAATGATCTGGTGGGGCTGAAAACCACCCATGGGGTGTTGTCGCTCAAGGGTGTGGTGCCGCTTTGTGCGGGGTTTGATACGGTTGGGCCGCTGTGCCGAACCGTCGAGGATGCGGCGCAATTATTCGCCATTATGAAAGGGGACAAGCCGGTTGATCTGACTGGGGCCAGCCTTTCCGGTCGCCGGTTTGGTGTGTTGAAAACACTGGCACTGGATGATCTGGTGGACGCGCAAGCAGGGGCATTTGATGCTTCTTTGAAAAAGATAGAATCCGCCGGTGCCGAAATTGTGGAATTTGAAGCCCCTTGCGTGGCTGAAATGCTGGACCTTGCTGGGTGTCTTTTTACATCAGAGGCTTATGCCGAATGGCACAGGGTTATCGAGGCAAATCCGTCCCTGATGTTTGATGAAATTCTGGCCCGTTTCCGGACCGGCAAGAATTATTCAGCGGTAGAATTTATCGAATCGCACAAACGCATGATGCAAATTCGGGATGAATATGCGGCCTTGACGCGGGGTTTTGACGGGGTTCTGATCCCGACTTCACCGCTCTTGCCGCCAAAATTGCAGCGTTTACAGGAGGATGGCGATTATTTTATTCGTTCCAACCTGTTGGCCCTGCGCAACACGCGCATTGGCAATATGATGGGGTCATCTGTGCTGACCCTGCCCACCGGCGTGCCGTCCTGTGGCCTGTCCGTGATGGGGCAACCCTATGAGGACCGCAAGATGTTGCGGTTGGGCGCGGCAATCGAGCCTATCTTGTAGAGCAACGCGCAACGGGGCAAAAGTGCCACATGTTCCGCGCCGTTTTCCAAAAGGGTTTGGCCCGACAGGGATTTGCCGCTAAACTGCTGACAAACGGGGCAAAAGATCCCAAAGAGGCAGATATATGCAGTTTCCCAAAAGGTTCTCGGACCTTCCAGAATACGCGTTCCCGCGTCTTCGATCGCTACTGGACCCCCATCCGGCAGGCGGCGATGTGATTCACATGACGATTGGCGAACCAAAGCACGCCTTTCCTGATTTTGTGGGCGATATTCTGGCGCAGCACACCCGCGAATTTGCCAAATACCCCCCGAATGCAGGCGCACCGGAACTGCTGGCCTCTATTGCGAACTGGATCAAACGGCGTTTTGCTGTGGATGTGGATGCCGCCTCGCAGGTCATTACCCTGAGCGGTACCCGCGAAGGGCTGCACAATGCCTGTATCGCGCTTTGTCCGGAAACCAAAAATGGCAAGCAGGTCAATGTCCTGATTCCGAACCCCTTCTATCAGGTCTATGCGGTGGCGGCGGCAACGGTTGGTGCAAAACCCGTATTTGTTCCGGCAGAGGCCGCGAATGGTTTTCTGCCCGATTTCGCCGGATTGCCCGCCGAGGTGCTGGACCAGACCGCCGTGGCTTATATTTGTTCGCCATCCAATCCGCAAGGCGCGGTGGCCAGTCGGGAATACTGGACAGAGCTGTTACAGCTTGCCGAAAAACATGATTTCCGCATTTTTGCCGATGAGTGCTATTCCGAGATTTACCGCGACACGCCCCCCGTCGGGGCGCTGCAAATGGCGACAGAGCTGGGGATTGATCCGGAACGGGTTCTGATTTTTCATTCCCTGTCCAAACGCTCCAACCTGCCCGGCCTGCGTTCCGGTTTTGCCGCCGGTGGTCCTAAAACCATTGCCGCCCTGAAACAGCTGCGCGATTTTGCCGGTGCGCCGATTCCGCTGCCGCTGCAACGGGTGTCCACTGCCGTTTGGGCCGATGAGGACCACGTCATCGCCAACCGCGCCCAGTACCGCGAGAAATATGCCGCAGCCGATGAGGTTTTTACCGGATTGAACGGGTATCAAAGCCCTGAAGCCGGTTTTTTCCTGTGGTTGCCGGTGGAAGATGGCGAGGCGGCAGCCCTGTCGCTCTGGCAGAAAACCGGTGTGCGGGTTTTACCTGGTGCCTATCTGAGCCGTGATGTGGATGGCTATAATCCGGGCAAGGGATTTATACGGGTTGCTATGGTGGCCCCAAAACAAGAAATGACAGACGGGTTACTCATAATCCGCAAGCATCTGTACCAAGGAATTTGATCGATGGCCTATCAAACCAGAACACGTGACCCTTTGCTTGATGCCAAGATGCAAGAAGCCATTCAACGACGCGGCAAGGAGCTTATGGGGTTTGGCCTGATTGCCCTGGCGGTTTTGTTTGGTGCGCTCTTGTGGAGCTATTCCCCCGAGGA
The DNA here is from genome assembly GCA_015485335.1 of Robiginitomaculum sp. Classification (GTDB taxonomy): domain Bacteria; phylum Pseudomonadota; class Alphaproteobacteria; order Caulobacterales; family Maricaulaceae; genus Robiginitomaculum_B. Next base: position 5,421 of record WFTT01000035.1, on the reverse strand, counting down.
TTCGAGCTGGCAGAGCGCCACATCCGCGCCGATACAGAATTATCTGGGGGCCTTTGGTGCCACCATTGCCAGCCAGTTTACATTGACGATCGGATTGGCCGCCTGGACGATTCCCTTGTTGTTGGCAACATGGGGCATACGTTTTGTTCTGCACATCGGGGATGACCGGATGTTCAGTCGGGCGATTGCGTTTCCGGTGTTCATTGCGATTACCGCAATTTTTCTGGCCTGCCACGTTCCATCTGCAAGTTGGCAGCATGATGGCTTGGGTCTGGGCGGTTTGTCCGGTGATGCCGCGCTTGGTGTTTTGCTGGATCTGGTGCCGCTTTCAACCGGTGCCAGCCTGATAATTATTACCCTGTTGTTTGGCGTGTTTGTTGTGTTGTCCGGTCTCTTTACACTGGGATTTGTCTATGGCGAAGTTGCCCTGATCGCACGCCATGCGATTGTGGCGATTATTCTGACCTATGACAGCATAGCCTCCGCTCTTGGTTTTGCCGTACGGCACGGGGCCGGTGGGGCCTTGGCGGCCAAATCCCGTCTACAGGCCCATAAGGAAAAGCGTGCGCAAAAAGCAGCTCTTTTGCAGGAAGACGCTGAAGAAGCCGTTATCGAGCAGGAACAGCCGGCACCGAAAAAACCGCTGTTTTCTATGCCGAAACTGCGCCGTGTGGCCGAACCGGAAATCGAGGATGTCCTTGATATCCCAGAGGATGACACTGCGGCCGAACCATTTGAATTGCTGCCTGAAGAAGATCGGGTCAAAGCGCGAATCAATGATGCGATCAAAAATAAAGTGTTACGGGCGCGCACAATGCGTATTCGCCAGCATCCGCAAGAACCCGTTGTCACGGATAATCTGTTTCGGGATGCTCCGGATGTTGACGAAAGCGCGGCTCCTGCCCTTGGCGGGGTGCATCGTGACCTGATCGATGATGATCTTCAAGCAGAGGAGGTGGTTAAAACCGAAGCACCCGCCTTTGCCAGTATTCGCCGAGCATCCCCTGTTCCCACGCCGCAAGAGCTAAAGTCGGTGGTTCAACCGCGTGTCCAGAAAACTGTCAAGCAGAGCAGCAAAGCCATTGCCGAAGCACAACCAAGCTTGTTTGTGGAGCGCGAAGAAGCTGCTTATGAAACGCCGCCTCTGAGCTTGTTGGCCAGTCCGGACACGATTGTTCGCCACCATCTGAGCGACGAAGCATTGGAAGAGAATGCGCGTATGCTGGAAAACGTTCTGGATGACTACGGCGTTAAGGGCGATATTGTTTCCGTGCGCCCCGGACCTGTGGTCACCATGTACGAACTGGAACCGGCCCCGGGTCTCAAGGCCAGCCGTGTTATTGGTTTGGCCGATGATATTGCGCGCTCTATGTCTGCCCTTTCGGCTCGTGTTTCAACGGTTCCGGGACGGTCCGTCATCGGAATCGAGCTGCCAAATGAAAACCGTGAAACCGTTTTGTTACGCGAAATCCTGACCACGGCCGATTATGGGGATAGCCAGCAGAATTTGCCGCTTGCCTTGGGCAAGGATATCGGTGGGCAATCAATTGTAGCCGACCTTGGCAAGATGCCTCACTTGTTGATTGCGGGGACGACCGGCTCCGGTAAATCCGTGGCCATCAATACCATGATCTTGTCGTTGCTGTATAAGCTCAGCCCCGAAGAATGCCGAATGATTATGATTGACCCGAAAATGCTGGAACTGTCTGTCTATGACGGCATCCCGCATTTGCTGTCACCAGTGGTAACGGACCCGAAAAAAGCGGTTGTTGCGCTGAAATGGGCCGTTGGGGAAATGGAAGACCGGTATCGCAAAATGTCCAAAATGGGCGTGCGCAATATTGGCGGATATAACGCCCGCGTCGCCACGGCCTTGAACAATGGCGAGGATTTCGAACGCACCGTGCAAACCGGTTTCGACGATGAAACCGGCGATCCGATCTTTGAAACAGAAACATTCAAACCCGAGAAGCTGCCCTATATCGTTGTGATTGTAGACGAAATGGCCGACCTGATGATGGTTGCCGGCAAAGAGATCGAAGCCTGCATTCAGCGCTTGGCGCAAATGGCACGTGCTTCCGGTATCCACATGATTATGGCGACCCAGCGTCCGTCGGTGGATGTGATTACCGGTACGATCAAGGCAAATTTTCCAACCCGGATTTCGTTTCAGGTGACATCTAAAATTGATAGCCGTACTATTTTGGGCGAAATGGGCGCAGAGCAGCTCTTGGGCATGGGGGATATGCTCTATATGGCCGGAGGCGGTAAGATTACCCGCGTTCATGCCCCGTTTGCCAGCGATGAAGAAGTCGAAGAAGTGGTCAATGCGCTTAAGGCCTATGGGCCGCCGAGCTATGTTTCCGGCGTTGTCGAAGGGGCTTCGGACGAGAAAAGCAACAATATTGATCTGGTGTTGGGCCTTGGTGGAAATACGACGGGCGAGGATGCGCTTTATGATCAGGCCGTTGCAATTGTGGTGCGGGATCGCAAATGTTCCACCTCCTATATTCAACGCAAACTGTCGATCGGTTATAATAAAGCCGCTAAACTTGTTGAGAAAATGGAGGAAGAAAGCGTGGTATCCCAAGCCAACCACGTTGGAAAACGCGAAATACTCGTGCCCGAACAATAGCGGCTTTCCGCCGTTTCAGCCCCGTATCATAACAGTCTGGTGATACGGGGTTTTATTGGCCACCAGAGTTCTTATGTTAGCAATATGAAAAAGCGTATATTTCTTGGCGGGCTGGTTGCCCTGGTTTTAACTCCTGTCGCGCAGGCACAGGAGGCAGAGCTGTCTTTGGCCGAGATTTCGGCATATCTGAATGACTTGAAGACCGCGAAAGGCTCTTTTACCCAGATCAACACCGATGGGTCTCTGGGCAAGGGCACGTTCTATTTGCGCCGTCCGGGCCGGATGCGGTTTGAATACGAGGGGCGCGATTCTGCGCTTGTTGTCGCAGGGCAGGGTACCTTGGCAATTTTTGACCAGAAGTCTAATGCGGGACCGCAGCAATACCCCCTGAAGCGCACGCCCCTGCATATCATTTTACAAGAGAACGTGAACCTTGGCCAATCCAACATGGTCACGGCCCATAGTTTCGACGGGACATCCACAAGTATTACCGCACAAGACCCACAGCATCCGGAGATGGGTAATGTGAAACTGGTGTTTACCAACAATCCGATCGAATTGCGCCAATGGGTAGTTACCGACGAGGCCGGTAGTAAAACGACTGTTATTCTAGGTGACCTTGATACGAAAACCCGGGTACCTGCCCGCCTGTTCGACATTGCAGCATTGATTCAGCAAAATGAGGAAACGCGCTAGGGTGAGTCCTGCTGGACTCATCCACATTAACTTTTAACCGTAACGTGGATGATGTTTCTTATTAGCGCCGGCAGGTGGCGAGCTGATCGCGATACATATTTGCCCGCGCTTGCACCTTGCTTGCGACATCCAGCAACCAGCCTTTGGAACGATAACTGCCCCGCTTATAGCCGGTCTGCCCTTGATGATAGGCAAGGTATTGGTTGTAAGCATCGGTTTTCGGGATACCCAGTTTCTTGTTGGATTCGTTCATATACCAACCCATGAAATTCACAGCATCGCGGAATTTCCGCCGTTTAGCACCATAGTTCCCTGTGGCGCGACGATACCCGTCCCATGTGGCATCAAGAACCTGAGCATAGCCATAGGCCGAAGACCGGCGTCCCATCGGAATAATTCCCAACGCATATTTATGCGGGGTGCGGGCCTTGGCGACAAAGCGGCTTTCGTGATAAATCGTTGCAAGGATAACGTAATCCGGCACACCGTATTTTCGTTCAACCTTGCGCAGATCTTTGAACCACTTGTGTTTTGCGGATTTCATCGAACAAGCATTGTCGAGGTTTGGCGGAGGGGTCTGTCTGCCACCGGAACAGGCGGTCAGGAACAAGACCAAAATTAGAATTGTACTGCGTTTCATGTTGCCTCTGATCCAGTCTATTGCTGGTTTTAGTTGATATTACCGCAAATGCACTTAGATTCAAAGAGTTTTAAGTATGCTTTAAACCAGAAAACCAAGAATGACAGGCAGGGTTATTACAGACATCAACGTGCTTACAACGACCAGGCCGGCAACCTGATCGGAATCAGCGCCGTATTTTTCCGCAAGCAAATAGGAGGTGACGGCAACCGGCGTCGATACCTGTACAATCAATACGGCAGCCGGTATCGGGTCCAGTCCGAAATAGACACCAGCCGCCCATGCAGACCCCGCACAAATTAAGGCTTTAAGCACCGAGAGGAAAACCGACTGCCCCACACGCCCGGGCGTTAAACGCGCGAGTGCGACGCCAAGCGTAATCAGCATAAGCGGGATCGCCATTTGACCAATCAGTTCCAGTGTATTGGTGGCCCATTGTGGTGTGTGCCAGCCTTGGGTCATAAAAACGGCCCCCAGAAGGGTTGCCCCGAGCAGAGGTTCCTTGACCACCCGCATCAAAGACCCGCTCCCGGCCACCAGCCAAATACCAAAGGTAAAAGAATAAACCGCCATCACCGCAAAAACCACGACAGCGTATCCAAGTCCGACTTCACCAAAAGCAAACAGAGAAAGCGGCAGGCCGAGATTGCCGGTATTGCCAAAAATTAGCGGTGCAAGAAATGTCCGTACGTCCAGCCTGCCCAGTTTTACCAATACAAAAAAGATGATAGTTACCAGCGCATAAGCGGCACAACTGGCCCAGAATGTCGCCAATAAGGCGCTGCGTTCGATCTCGGTTTTCATCAAAGCTGTGAAAATGAGCGCAGGAACCGAAACCGACATTGTCAATCGGGTGACAAAGGCCACACGATATTCAAATCCGAGACGCACCCAGGCAAAACCGATAAATGCCAGAATAAATACCGGTGCCACAATTTGCAGAACTGTCAAGAATATGGCCACGGATTGTTTCCTCGTTTTTTCTTGCAATAACTCGTCAAATTTTAGAGAAATTGTCAATGGGATCACTTTGTGATTCTATTGTAGAGTAGGGGGTATCATAGTGGGCATGTTGACCGCAGAAGCAAAATTTACCATCGGGCAGGTTGTTCGACATCGCAAACACCCTTTTCGCGGTGTGATTTTTGATGTGGACCCTACTTTCTCCAATACACAGGAATGGTGGGATTCAATTCCCGAAGACGTGCGCCCGAACAAAGAGCAGCCGTTTTACCATTTGTTGGCGGAAAACGACTCTTCTTATTATGTTGCCTATGTTTCCGAACAGAACCTTGAGCAGGATATTTCCGGCCAGCCGGTTGAACATCCAGAGGTAATTGCCCTGTTTGGTGACATGAACAACGGTCAATACCGTCTGGATGTACAACTGAATTAAATGTGGTGGCCACAGGCTCAGTATCCCAACGCGCAGCCGTCTTTCCTTGGGTCG
>WFTT01000034.1 GCA_015485335.1 Robiginitomaculum sp. | reverse complement strand
GTCAGAAAGCGAAAGTTTTCCCTGGTCTCAGGCGGCAATGATTTCCAGTATTGCAGAGCCGCATCCAGCAACACAAAGGTGCCGCGAATATTGGTGTCGATAAAGGCCCCCGGCCCATCGATCGAGCGATCCACATGGCTTTCCGCAGCCAGATGCAACACCACATCGGGGGCAAAGTCCATAAACGCCCGGCCCATGGCCTGGGCATCGGCAATATCGGCATGTAAAAAGGTATAATTCGGCGCATCGGCAATTTCCGCAATGGTACGCGGGTCGCCAGCATAGGTCAGTTTGTCGATGTTCAGAACGCTCTGTCCATCTTTGACCAGATGACGCACCGCCGCCGAACCAATAAAGCCAGCACCGCCGGTAACCAGATATTTCACGATACTGCTCCGCGCCTAAACCTGTTAACCCGTTCTCTATCCAGTTTAGCGTCGCCGTGCAACTAAATGCCCGGCGTATTGCTATCTCTTAGATGCATTCGCCCAATATGGTTCATTGATCGTTCAGACGGCTTGCGCTAAACCGCTCCTATGAAAACATTTGTCATTGCGTTGCTTGCCCTTATCGCGGTTCCCTTGGTTACTTTTGCTGATGAAGCAGAACCAAAACGGGTGGAATTTGGGCCGCCAGAACCCTTAGTTATTGAGACCCAAAAGGGGCCGGTGTCCTTTGCGGTGGAATTTGCCAATACCGATGAAGAACGAGCCCAAGGCCTGATGTTTCGAACTGAATTGGGCGATAATGCCGGCATGCTGTTTGATTTTGATGGCCCGCGCCAGGTCAATATGTGGATGAAAAACACCCTCATCCCGCTGGATATGATTTTTATTGGTGCCGATGGCCACATTATTTCCATTGCCCGCAATGCCCGGCCAAAATCCCTGCGCACCATCCCGTCCGGCGGTATGGCAGCGGCGGTATTGGAAATTTCTGGTGGTGGGGCGCGCAAACACGGTATTGCACGCGGCGATCTGGTGCGACATGCCATGTTCGGTAATGCGCCTGATGCTGTGGAAGATGCAGAGAAAGACTTGCCGGACGAGGCCAAGGCCCCTAAGAGAACGCCAGACTAACCCATTGGCGGGGAGTGGCGCAGCCTGGTAGCGCATCTGCTTTGGGAGCAGAGGGTCGCAAGTTCGAATCTTGTCTCCCCGACCATATAGAGGGCCGATCACACTGTGGTCGGCCTTTTTTCTGGTTTGACCATGGGGCAAAGCGCCGTATAAATGGGCTTTGAAACGGGTACGTTTACAGGAAAGCCACGATGACAGCCCTGATCTTTCAACCGGCAAAAAACGCCATGCAATCTGGCCGCGCCCGCACCAAGAATTGGGTGTTAAAATTTGAGCCATCGGCACCACGGTGTGTTGATCCGCTGATGGGCTGGACTGGCACCACCGATATGAGCGGCCAGGTCACCCTGACGTTCAAAACCCGCGAAGAGGCAGAGCGCTTTGCCAAGGCCCACGAACTGGAATACGAAATTGTGGCCACCGCGCCGCGCAGGCGTCTGTCCAAAAGCTATGCCGATAATTTTCGTGCCGACAAAAGACAGACCTGGACCCATTAACGGACCGGGTGTTTTGATTGTGGGAGAATAACCAAGCCAATGATTATGTGTCACCCCGGAAATTCCAATCGGAATTATCCGGGGCCCATTTGAAAATTGGTCTGCTCAATGGATCCTGGATAAAGCCATGCTTTTCCGGGATGACACAAATTTCGGTCCCGTAGCTCAACTGGATAGAGCAGCCGCCTTCTAAGCGGCAGGTTGAAGGTTCGAGTCCTTCCGGGATCACCATTTCTTTTTCTTGTGCTATCGCGACGCTAAAGCTCGCTATTTGAGCACGGGTTTCTTGCGCTATCGCGACGGCTGGCTTCGCTATTTGAGCACGGGTTTCTTGCGCTATCGCGACGGCTGGCTTCGCTATTTGAGCACGGTCAAAGCCGCCTCAATATCGGCGATCAGGTCATCTGCATCTTCAAGACCGATGGAAAAGCGAACCAGTGGGCCGGCGGCGTCCCAGCTACCGGCGGTGC
>WFTT01000033.1 GCA_015485335.1 Robiginitomaculum sp. | reverse complement strand
GCGCCGCGCCCCTCGGCAACGTTCAGGGTGATATTGCCCTTTGGCCCTTCAAAATCGCGTTTTTGGGCGCGTAATTCACCAAGGTTTTTCAGGCGGCGCACATTGCGTTTGCGCCGCGCCGTAACCCCATAGCGCAACCAGTGTTCTTCGCGAACAATCTTGCGCGCCAGCTTGTGTTGTTCCAGCTCTTCGGCTTCCAATACTTCATCGCGCCAGTCTTCAAAGGCCGAAAAGCCCTTGTTCAGCAGGCGGCATTGGCCCCGGTCCACCCACAGGGTTTTGCGGCTAAGGCGTTCCAGAAATCGCCGATCGTGGCTGATGAGCACCAGGGCGGAGGACAGCGAAGATAATTCGCGCTCCAGCCATTCAATGCTGGGCAGGTCCAGATGGTTGGTTGGCTCGTCCAGCAGCAAAACATCGGGCTTGGGGGCGAGCGTGCGGGCCAATGCGGCGCGGCGCGCTTCACCGCCTGAGATTAATTTGGGGTCTTCCTCGCCGGTGAGGCCCAAGGCCTGCATTAGCGCCTGCGCCCGGTAATGGTCATCGCCGGGGGCCAGACCCGCCTCGACATAATCACCGATCGTGGCATAGCCGGTAAAATCCGGCTCTTGCGGTAAATAGCGTATGGTGGTGCCTGGCTGAATAAAGACGCTGCCTTCATCGGGCTCGATCAGGCCCGCCATCACCTTTAACAGGGTGGATTTGCCCGAGCCATTGCGCCCGACCACGCACAGGCGCTCGCCGGCGTGCAGGGCGCATTCCGCCCCGTCCAGCACCTGTGTATTGCCAAAACTTTGTTCAATGTCGCGAACATGCAAAAGGGGCGGGGCCATGGATGCCTCAACACCGCTTAATCGACACGGGCAATACGCATTAGATTGGTTTTGCCCGGTGCCCCAAAGGGAATGCCGGCGGTGACCACAATACGGTCACGGATTTTGGCAATACCCTCTTTTTTGGATTGGGCCTTGGCCTTTTCGATCATGTCATTGATATTCTGGGCATCTTCGATCTCGATGGCGGTGACGCCCCAGACCAGGGTCAGTCGCCGCGCGGTCGAGCGGTTGGGCGTCAGGCCGATAATGCGCTGAATGGGCCGTTCGCGCGCCGCGCGATAGGCCGTCGAGCCAGAGGAGGTATAGGTGACAATGGCGGCCGCATTGATGGTATCGGCCGCCAGGTGTGCGGCGGCCATAATGGCATCTGGCGTGGTGCTTTCGCGTTCCAGCCGCTCAGCCGCCAACAGGCGGCGATAACTGTCGGCGCGTTCCACCCGGCGGATGATCCGGTCCATCATTTTAGCCGCCTCCACCGGATAGGCCCCCATGGCGGTCTCGCCAGAGAGCATTACCGCATCGGCACCATCATAAACGGCGGTGGCCACGTCCGAGGCCTCGGCACGGGTGGGGGCGGGGTTTTGTATCATGGATTCCAGCATTTGCGTTGCCACAATCACCGGCTTGCCCATGGCGCGGCCGGCACGGATGATCTGTTTTTGTAAAATGGGCACATCTTCGGGGGGCAGTTCCACCCCCAGATCGCCGCGCGCCACCATCACCGCATCGGAAAGCTCCAGAATTTCATCCAGCCGGGCAATGGCCAATGGTTTTTCCAGCTTGGAGACAATGGCTGCCTTGCCGCCAACCAGCTTGCGCAAGTCCGCCACATCTTCGGGGCCTTGCACAAAGGACAGCGCCACCCAGTCCACCCCAAGGGTCAGGGCAAAGGATAAATCGCGCATGTCCTTGTCGGTGATTGCCGAAATGGGCAGTCTGGCCCCGGGCAGATTAACGCCCTTATGGGGAGAGAGCTTGCCCTTGGTCAGCACCGTGGCCATGGCAAAATCATCACCCACCTTGGTGATTTCAAAGCGCATGCGCCCATCATCAATCAGCAGCAATTCACCCTTTTTCAGGACCTTGAAGATTTCCGGGTGGGGCAATGGCGCGCGGGTTTCATCGCCTTCCTTCTTGTCCAGATCAAACCGGTAATCCTGGCCTTCTTCAAGGTGAGCTTCGCCATTTTTAAATTCGCCCAGGCGCAATTTAGGCCCTTGCAAATCTGCCAAGACGGCAATGGGTCTTTTCTTGGCGGTCTCGACCGCCCGAATGGTGTCATAAACGCGCTGATGATCCTCATGGGTGCCATGGGAAAAATTCATGCGAAAGACATCCACCCCGGTATCAAACAGGGCGCCAATGACTTCGGCGGAATGACTGGCGGGGCCAAGGGTGGCAACGATTTTGGTGCGGGCGCGTTTCATGGTTTTCTCATTATGGAATCAGCAATATTAGGCCTCTGTTCGCCGCTTCGCGCAAGCGGGCAAACGGGAAAATTACGACGGGTCTTGCAATAATTGTCTAAGGCGGGTTTGCAAAACCGGTATGACATCGGTTTCAAACCATGCATTTTTACGCAGCCACATCTGGTTACGCGGACTGGGATGGGGCATGGGCAGGATGTCTGGCCAAAACGCGCGCCAGTTTTTAACGGTATCAGTCAGGGTATGCGCGCGGCGATTGCCCAAATGCCAGTTTTGCGCATATTGGCCAATGGCCAGGCGCAGCCGGATATTCGGCATGGCCGCGTGCAGTTTTTCCTGCCATAGCGGGGCACATTCGGCTCTTGGTGGCAAATCACCTGATTTTCCGGTGCCTGGAAAGCAAAAGCCCATGGGCACAATAGCAAATTGGCGCGGATCATAAAAGGTTTGCCGGTCCACCCCCAACCATTGACGCAACCGATCCCCACTGGGGTCATCAAAGGGAATGCCGCTATTATGTACGCGGCGGCCGGGGGCCTGGCCGGCAATCAGAATGCGTGCTTCTTTGCTGGCCTGTACCACCGGGCGAACCCCATGGGGCAGATGGGCGGCACAAACCGTACAGGCCCGGATTTGCGTCAGAAGGTCATCAAGAGGCATATCTATGGCGACCTTTAGTCGGCTTGCTGCCATTGGGGCCGGCGTTTTTCAATGAAGGCACCAATGCCCTCAACGGCCTCACCATGCAGCATGTTTTTGACCATGACCGCAGAGGTGTAGTCATAGGCCTCGCCCAGCGGCATTTCGATTTGCCGGTAAAAGGCCTCTTTGCCAATGGCCAGCACGGTTGTGCTTTTCTGGCATAGGGTGTCGCAATACTGGTTGGTGGCGTTCTCCAACTGGTCCGGGCTGACCACCTGATTGACCAGACCAAAGGCTTGTGCCGTCTGGGCATCAATCACCTCACCCAGCAGAAGCATTTCCATGGCCTTTTTGCGCGGCAGATTGCGGCTGAGCGCCACCATGGGGGTGGAACAAAAAAGGCCGATATTAACCCCTGGCGTACAAAACCGGGCGGTGTCCGTGCATATTGCCAGATCACAACTGGCCACCAACTGACACCCCGCCGCCGTGGCCATGCCCTGTATTTTGGCAATGACCGGCCTTGGGTGATGCACAATGGCCTGCATGACCTTGGCACACAGCGCCATGGTGTGTTCATAAAATGCCTTCCCCTTGTCTGCGTCCGCCCGGTGGGTGGTCAGTTCTTTTAGATTATGGCCGGCGCAAAACACCGTTCCCTTGGCGGCGATCACCACCGCACGGATATCCGGGTTTGTCTGCGATTGCGACAGGGCGGTCAGCAAGGCCTCCAGCATTTCAAAGCTCAGGGCATTGCGTTTTTCCGGCTGGTTCAGCGTCAGGGTGAGAACATGATTGCTGGTTTCGCTCAGCAGGCAGGTTGAGGTCGGCATATGATTCTCCCAGTGCCGCTATCGTAATGCAGTTGGGCCTAAACGCTAAGCATCATAACGATAACGTGTATTGGGCGGCAGAACTGTTTTGCGGAGAAGATTGGGGTATGAAAACAAAAAACCCGCCAAGTCATTGACTTGGCGGGCTGAATTGGCTCCTCGGACTGGACTCGAACCAGTGACCCGCTGATTAACAGTCAGCTGCTCTACCAACTGAGCTACCGAGGATCAGAGCCGTCATTTTAATGACGAGCAGCGCGTCATAGCAAAGCCTTTGCGCATGGGAAAGACTGAATATGC
>WFTT01000032.1 GCA_015485335.1 Robiginitomaculum sp. | reverse complement strand
CGGCATTCATGGCGTTTAAGTGCGCCGTGGCCTCGATATCCGATTGCCCGCCAGAGAGAAAGGCAATGCCGGGAACGGCGGCCGGCACGGTGGTTTTTAGCACTTTTACCGTGGCGGCGGCGACTTCATCCACACCGGCGCGGTGGGCGCATTTTTTACCTGAAATGACCATATTGGGTTTTAAGACCGTGCCTTCGAGTACCACGCGCTGATGATAAAGCGCCATATACAATTCTTTCAGCACCCCTTGCGTCACCGCATAACAGCGATCCAGATCATGATCTCCATCCATCAGTACTTCGGGCTCGACAATGGGGACGATATTCGCTTCCTGACAGATGGCGGCATAACGGGCCAGCGCATGGCAATTGGCCATCACACAGGCGGTGGAGGGGCGCACCGCATCGATTTCAATCACCGCGCGCCATTTGGCAAAGCGCGCACCCAGATCATAATACTCCTTCATGCGCTGGCGCAGCCCATCAAGACCAGCGGTAATTTTTTCACCCGCAAAGCCCGCCATGTCCTGTGCACCCATATCCACCTTGATGCCGGGGATCGCCCCGGCATTGCGGATCAGATCGACCAGCGGGGTACCATCGGCTGCCTTCTGGCGCAGGGTTTCATCATAAAGGATCACCCCGGAAATGCTGTCCTGCATGGCCGGTTCGGTGCGAAACAGCATTTCGCGCCAGTCCCGGCGATTATCGGCGGTGGATTGTGCGCCAATACTATCAAAACGTTTTTTGATGGTGCCGGTGCTTTCATCGGCAGCCAGAATACCCTTGCCTTTTTGCACCATGGCAGTGGCGGTTTCACAAAGTGCATCAAGGTCCATTGGGGTCTCCATTTATGATTGATTTAATCGGATTTTAGCGCCTCAACGCCGGGCAGGGCTTTGCCCTCCATCCATTCCAGAAAGGCACCACCGGCGGTGGAAATAAAGGTAAAACCATCGGCGGCACCGGCCTGATTTAAGGCCGACACCGTATCACCGCCGCCGGCCACCGAAACCAGTTTTCCAGCCCGGGTCAGATCGGCGCAATGGCGCGCCGCCGCCTTGGTGGCCGCATCAAAGGGGGGCAGTTCGAACGCGCCCAGCGGACCATTCCAGATGACCGTCTTGGCCCGGTCCATGGCGGCATTTAACGCCACCACACTTTGCGGCCCGGCATCCAGGATCATGTCCTTTTCGCCCACATCGTCCAGACCTACGCTCCGGTGCGGGGCATTGGCGGCAAATTCGGTGGCCACCACCACATCAATGGGCAGCAATATTTCGCAATCATTGCGCACCGCGCTGGTCATGATGACGCGGGCTGTATCGGCCAGATCTTTTTCACACAGGCTGGCCCCCACGGGCTTGCCCAGCGCATGTAAAAACGTATTGGCCATGCCGCCGCCAATGCACAGCATGTCGACCTTGGCGACCAGATTTTGCAATAAATCGATTTTGCTGGAGACCTTGGCCCCGCCAACCACGGCCAGCACCGGGTGCTTTGGCTGCCCCAGCGCCTTTTCCAGATAATCCAGCTCGCGCTGCATGGCACGCCCGGCAAAGGCGGGCAGGAATTTCGCAATGCCAACGGTGGAAGCATGGGCGCGGTGCGCCGATGAAAACGCATCCAGCACAAACAGATCCCCCAGATCAGCCAGCGCACGGCCCAGCGCCGGGTCGTTTTTCTGCTCGCCCTTATGAAAGCGGGTATTTTCCAGCAAGAGCACATCGCCCGGAGCCATAGCGGCCACCGCCTCTTGCGCCACCTCGCCAACACAATCGGCGGCAAAACCAACGGGCGCGCCCAAAAGATCGGCCAGCACCGGGACCACCGGGGCCAGGCTCATATCGGCCACACGTTCGCCTTTGGGGCGACCAAAATGTGATAACAAAATCACCTTGGCACCCCGGCCACGCAAATCGTTTATGGTGGGCAGCGCCGCGCGCAGGCGGGTATCGTCCGACACCCGGCCCTCGTGCATGGGCACATTAAAATCCACCCGCACCAGAGCGCGCCGGCCCTTCACATCGGCATCATCCAAAGTGCGAAAGGCCATGGTGATTCTCCGGTTTAGATAAAGGCCGCCAGCGCAATGGCCGTATCGGACATGCGGGTGGCAAAGCCCCATTCATTGTCATACCAGGTGAGAATACGCACCAGGGTGCCATCCACCACTTGGGTTTGCGGCAAGGCAAAGGTCGATGAATTGGCATTGTGGTTATAATCGATCGACACCAAAGGTTCATCGGAATAGCCAAGCACGCCTTTCAGCGGCCCATCGGCGGCGGCAATAATGGCGGCATTGATTTCCTCTACAGAGGTGGTTTTGCCCGCATCAAAGGTCAGGTCCACACAGGATACATTAGGGGTTGGTACGCGGATGGAACAGCCATCCAGCTTGCCCGCCAGTTCCGGCAGGACCAGCCCTACGGCCTTGGCCGCCCCGGTGGAGGTGGGGATCATGGAAAGAGACGCAGCGCGAGCGCGATAAAGATCCTTGTGCAGACGATCGAGCGTTGGCTGATCGCCGGTATAGGCATGAATGGTGGTCATATAGCCGCGTGTAATGCCCACCGCATCATTCAGGGTCTTGGCCACTGGTGACAGGCAATTGGTGGTGCACGAAGCGTTGGAAACGATCATATCATCGGCGGTCAGCACGTTGTGATTAACCCCGTAAACGATGGTTTTGTCGGCATCCTTGCCCGGGGCGGAAAGCAGCACCCGTTTGGCACCGGCGGTAAGATGTTTGCCCGCCAATTCCTTGGAAAGGAAAAAGCCGGTGCATTCCAGCGCCACATCAACGTTCAGCTCTTTCCAGGGCAGTTTGGCCGGATCGCGTTCGGCGGTAACGCGAATGGATTTACCATTGACGATCATGGCACCATCTTGGGTTTGCACGTCCGCATCCAGACGTCCATGCACGGAATCATATTTCAGCAAATGAGCATTGGTTTGCACCGGCCCCAGATCATTAATGGCAACGACTTCAATGTCGGTGCGGTTATGCTCGATAATCGAGCGTAATACCAATCTGCCAATGCGGCCAAACCCGTTGATCGCTACCCGTACCGCCATGTGAATTCTCCCTGAAACATGCCGCCAAATCTATACTTGGGCTATACCGTGGCGCATCGGTTACGTCCAGTTGAATGCGTGCACCTTGTGGCTTTGTGACACTTGGGGCTTTGCAGCCGGGCCCATTGGGTTCACAATGGGCCTATGATGGCCAAGAAAACTGACGATTCGCAAAACACCGAAAGTAATGGCGAACTGGAAGCGGCCAGCGCTCGGCTGAGCGCGGCTCTGGATCTTCTGGATACACGCACCAGCGCCCTGTTACAGCGCATGAAAAATGCCCGCGAAGCCGGCGAAGTGGACGAGGATCGCGCCCGGCTGGCCGCCGAACTGGACGCTGCACAGGCCCGTGCCGATGCGCTGGAAATTGCCGCACGCGAAGCCGGCAGCGCCCTGGACCTGGCCATTAATGAAGTGCGCAGCGCCCTTGGGGAGGTTTAGGCCGTGTTGATATTCATGATTTGGAGCGTGGTATGAGAGAAAATCATTCAGTTTCAGGAGCAAAACCGCCGCAAGGGCGTTCCTTTGCCAGGGTTGGCGACGCCAAAATGGATGGTTTTATCCATATCCCCCCAAAAGGGGGACGCGGCCTCTTTGCTCCCCACAGGCGTCAAACCGGGCTTGTGCAGATCACTGCACCGCACCGGCTTTTCCTGTCTGGGAAACAAACTGGCTCGCGCCACGCCCGAAACATGAATGTCAACACGGCCAAGGCCCATGGGTAAGGTTTCCATCAATGTAAACGGGCGGGCCTTTGCCGTTGGCTGTGAAGACGGCGAGGAAGAGGCCGTTGCGGAACTGGGTCGCCAGTTTGACCAGCATGTCAGCACACTGGCCGATCAGGTTGGCCAGATCGGTGATCTGCGCCTGTTTTTGATGGCCGCTCTGGTACTGGCCGATGAATTGCGCGAATCAAAACGTGCCGCGGCCAAATTACAGGCCCGGATCGATGAATTGGAATCCAGTGGTGCTGAAGGCGCACGCCAGGGAGCCAGTGCCACCAGAAACGCCGCCAAAGCGCTGGATCAGGCCGCCATGCGCATTGAAAAAATCGCCCAGCAGCTGGATCAGGGCGAAAGCTGAGCAAAAAACGCAATTTTTTACTGTGATTCTTTTGTCACCCCCCTCCAAATCCATGTCTATCCGGCTTAAGTTCAGATGAGGCGGTGTCTGCGGCGCGCGTCAGGGGCTCAATACCCGGCGACCGTATCGTCTCCTGAGGGAGCGACCTCTGATTGAGATCGTGGTCTCTTTTACGTTGCACCCACCTGAACTATTGGGTCATCAGGGCATTACCGCCCCAACGGTGTTTGTGGAGCCGCCAACCATGTCTTTTTTTAATTCCAGCAACGAAAAATCTGATCTGCGCGCCCGTATGAAGCGCAAGCGCGTAACCTTGCAATCCTTGTATCCGCGTTCCGGTACACAATTGTCGGCGCGCTTTCCCGCCGAATTGCTGACCCGGCCCGGCCTGGCCATTTCGGGCTATGTGCCGATCCAGAGCGAGATCGATCCCACCGCCCTGATGGAAAAGCTGAAATCCCGGGGCGCACAGCTTTGCCTGCCGGTGGTCAATGGTGAAAAAGAGCCTTTGATCTTTCGTGCCTGGAGCCCAGGTGACGAGCTGGACATTGGCAAGTTTGACGTGGAAGAACCGCTGCCAACGGCCAAACCCATGACCCCGGATATTGTTCTGGTACCGCTTTTGGCCTTTGACAAAAAAGGACGGCGCCTTGGCTATGGCGGCGGATTTTATGATCGGACCTTAAAGGCCCTGCGTGCTGCCGATCCTGATCTGGTCGCGGTGGGCATTGGCTATGCGGCACAACAGATTGCCAAAGTGCCCACCGATGGTGGCGATCAAAGCCTGGATTGGGTGCTGACCGAAACCGGGGCCATCAGCATTACTGGCAAAACCCCTTAACAGCAGCCAGGCATTTTGACCCCTCTAGCGGTTTACCGAGCTCATATCGCCATAACGATCCCCCTTTACCTGCGCCGACAGGGAAGACAATTGCGCCATATCCTCATCACTAAGCGTGATTTTGGCCGCCTGTAAATTACTACGCAAATTCGAGAGCTTGGTGGTGCCGGGAATGGTCATCACGTGCTCCCCTTGCGCCAGCACCCAGGCCAGTGCGATCTGTGCCGGGTGGGCATCATGGCGCTCGGCAATGGATTTGACTACCTCGACCAGCGCCAGATTGGCGGCATAATTATCGCCCGCAAAGCGCGGCTGGATATTGCGGTAATCGGTTTCGCTCAGTCCCTTGTCTTTCGTTCCATAACGGCCGGTCAGAAGGCCACGGCCCAAGGGCGAATAGGCCACCAGAGACACCCCCAGTTCGATACAGGCCGGGATCACCTCGTCCTCGATATCGCGGCTAAAGAGCGAATATTCTGATTGTACAGCGGCCACCGAATGCACTGCACAGGCCCGGCGCAGGGTTTGCGCCGAACACTCGGACAGACCAATGGCGCGGATTTTCCCCTCTTCCATCAATTCGACCAGGGCCTGCATGGTTTCTTCTATGGGCGTGGCCGGGTCCATGCGGTGTTGATAATAAAGATCAATGGTATCGACCCCCAATGCCCGCAAAGAGCCTTCGCAGGAGGCGCGCACGCTGTCCCGGGAGCCATCTAGCCCGGTCACCGCGCCGGTTTGGCGATCCCGGCCGATGCCAAATTTGGTGGCAATCACAAGGTTATCCATTTTGCCCTTGAACGCCTTGCCAAGCAGCTTTTCATTGGCCCCCATGCCATACATTTCGGCGGTATCGAAATGATCCACCCCCAGGTCCAGCGCCGCGTTCAGTGTGGCAATGGCCTCGGCCTCGTCGGTGGGTTGGCCATAAAATTCTGAAAACCCCATACAGCCTAGCCCGATCGGGCTGGCAGAAAGGGCGCTCTTTCCAAAGGGTCGTTTTTGCATTTTTCTCTCCATTCATGGGGCCACAACAATCGCGGCAAATCAGCGCCGCAACCGGCGCGGCAAGAGGAACAGCGCCTAAGGCACCGGTTTGTTCTCAGCTCAGTCAAACACAGATTTGACCGAATAATATGAGTGAGCACTCACTCGTTTTCAGGCATGTTTTATAATTGAGATCCTTATACATGCCCCCTTTATTCATAGTCCACATAATTGATATTTTGCCTTGTTGATCCTTGGGCGGGTTGCCCGCCAATACATACCCTGCGCCCGGGCGGATGAACCTCATGATTTTTGTTGCCTCTGATGCCGCTCGCTGAGCGCCCAGGAATCATAAGCCGCCTCGCAGGCGCTTAATATTTCGTCCTCATCCCAGTGCCGACCCGAATTCTCAGCCCTGAGCAGTGCCACAATCGGGGCATAAAACAGGCTGGTCAGCAGATCAGCAGCCATGTTTTTGAATACCCCAGCAGCCACCCCATCATCACGCAATTTCGTCAGCACCCGCGCCATTTCCTTGTGACCTTGGCCACCCTCCATTTCCATCAAGGGCGTTTCGGCAAATTTCTGGCCAAACAGCAAGGCGTCCGGGTCCGCCCGATAGGCGGCAAATACATGGCGCCAGATATGGGTGAAGCGATCATGGAGCGGGGCCGCCTCGTCATATTCCTCCATCACCGCCATATAGACTTCGGCCTTGATGCGCCGATAAATCGCCAACATCAGGGCGTCCTTGCTTTTGAAATGCCGATAGATCGACCCCTCGGCCACCCCGGCCTCGGCGGCAATGCGCGCCGTGGTCGCCCCGGCAAAGCCATCGCGGGCCACCAGAGACAGCGCCGCGCGCTGAACTTTATCCTTGCTGGTCATAATATGAGTGAGCATTCACTCATTATAAGACACAAAGATCTAAACGCAAGTGGTTTACAGCACGTAATCAGACGGCATGACTGGTTGGCCCCGGCATGCGATGGCCGACAGGCAAGTGGATCACAGGGAACCTCAGGTGCCATGCGCGAAAAGATACACATTGGCAATAACAGGGCTTGCCGGCCGCACGCCCTACAGGGTTTTGCTGGCCTCCGGGGCAATTGGATCGCCGCTGTCGCGCTCCTTGACGGCCTGTTTGAAGCCCACAGCTTGAGCGCGCTGGCGAAACCACAGCCCTTCGGGGGAATGGCGAGCAATGCCATCAAACAGATTGGCAAATCTTTGGGTATTGTGCAGCCCCATGGCTTCATAGGCCTGGTTGATGCTCATCTTGCTCATCATCAACTGATTGCGCGGCACGCCCTTGATGCGATCGCACAGGGCCTGAACTTCGGCATCCAGTTGGGCCGCCGGCACCGATTTTAAAATCAACCCCATGGCCGCGGCCTCCGGGCCCGTAATCAGATCGCCGGTGAACAGCATGCGTTTAGCGTTTTCAATCCCCACACGCACCACCCACATCATGGTG
The DNA here is from genome assembly GCA_015485335.1 of Robiginitomaculum sp. GTDB lineage: Bacteria > Pseudomonadota > Alphaproteobacteria > Caulobacterales > Maricaulaceae > Robiginitomaculum_B. The sequence goes on along the minus strand of WFTT01000032.1, from coordinate 725 downwards.
GTGGGCATGCCCCACACCCGGGCGGGCGGATAGCCTATGCGCGCCTCATCGGCCATGATGATCAGATCACAACACAGGGCAATATCGCTGCCCCCAGCCACGGCCGCACCATGAATTTTACCAATAACCGGCTTGGGCGAACGCCACAAAGACATAAAGTCATGGGTATTGCGCGCCATCATGGCGTAATCCAGGGTCGGATCCCATGGCATGTCCTGACTGCCAGCCACTTCGCCCTCGGCCTCGGCATATTCTGCCAGATCATAACCGCCACAAAACCCCTTGCCCGCGCCCTGTAGCACGATCACATGCACACTCGCATCCGCATCGGCCATTTCCACCGCCTGGCGCAATTCGGTTGGCATTTTGCCGTTTATCGCATTCAAGACTGCCGGGCGGTTCAGGGTAATGGTGGCGACGCGTTGGTCCACATCATAAAGGATGGTTTCAAAAGACATGAGTTTGGACCCTAGACAAGTGTTCCGGCTTCGAACAGTTTTTGGATATCGGCATCGGAAAGCCCAAGACCGGATAACACCTCGCGGGTATGCTGGCCAAGTTCGGGGGCGTCGGCGAACTGATCCTGTGAGTGATTTCCAAAACGGGCAGCCGGTTTAACCTGCAAGGCCCGTCCGGCAATGGCGTGCTGGCTTTCCCCCATGGCGCCAATGGCCGCGATTTGTTCATCATCGGCCAAATCGGTCAGGCGATTAACCGGCCCGGAT
>WFTT01000031.1 GCA_015485335.1 Robiginitomaculum sp. | reverse complement strand
GGGGGATCACATCCCCGGCGCGTTGGATCAGCACCGTATCGCCGACGCGCACATCCAGACGTTTGATCTCGTCGGCATTGTGCAGGCTGGCATTGGAAACCACCACGCCGCCCACGGTAACCGGATGCAATTTTGCTACGGGTGTCAGCGCCCCGGTGCGCCCTACCTGAATATCAATTTTTTCCAAAGTGGTGCTGGCCTGTTCGGGGGGGAATTTGTGTGCCATGGCCCAGCGCGGGCTGCGTGATACAAAGCCTAGGCGCGCCTGCAGATCCAGCCGGTCCACCTTATAAACCACCCCGTCAATATCATAGCCCAGGGTGGCCCGTTCGCGCTCGATCAACGCGTATACCGCGATCATTTCGTCGGCGTTCTGGCACCGGCGCATGTGATCATTGATGGAAAATCCCCACGCTCCGAATTTCTGCACCGCCTCGTATTGGGTTTGGGCAAAGGGGCCGGACACTTCGCCCCAGGCATAGGCAAAAAACCGCAAGGGTCGTGAGGCGCTGATCGCCGGGTCCAGCTGGCGCAGCGAGCCGGCGGCGGCATTGCGTGGATTGGCATAAACCGGCTTGCCCGCGGCCTCTTGCGCCGCATTCATGACGGCAAATTCGGCAGTGGGGATATAGACCTCGCCGCGCACTTCCAGCACGTCGGGCCAGCCATCCCCCTTCAGGGTTTTGGGAATATCACAAATGGTGCGCACATTTTGCGTGACATCTTCGCCGGTGCGCCCATCGCCGCGGGTTGCGGCCTGGACCAATTGCCCGCGTTCATAACGAATACCACAGGACAGGCCATCGATTTTTGGCTCGGCGCTGAACACCAGGGCCTTGTCTTCGGGCCAGCGCAAAAAGCGGCGCACCCGGGCGGCAAATTCGCGTACTTCCTCTTCGGTAAAGACATTGTCCAGCGACAGCATGGGCACGGCATGGGCGACTTTGCCAAACCCTTCGGCGGGGCGGGTGCCAACGCGTTTGGATGGGCTGTCCGGGCGCACAAGGTCTGGAAAGCGGGCCTCGATGGCATTATTGCGACGGCGTAATTCATCATAGGCCGCATCGGATATTTTGGGTGCGTCCTTTTCGTAATAATGGCGGTCATGCTGGGCGATTTCCTGGGCCAGCCGCGCCAGTTCCCGGGCGGCCTCATCGGGGTTCAGCTGGTCAACGTCTTTCAGCGCGCTCATGAAAACCATCCGGCGGTGCGCAGTTCGGGTGCATAGGTGCGGCTGACCGGGGCCATGGTACCATCGCGTAGTTCCAGTGTGATTTTGCCATTCTGGCGGTGCACTTCGCGCACCCCGGCGCGGGCCACCCACCAGGAACGGTGGGTGCGCAGGCCATCCATTCCGGCCAGTTCGATCAGGGCATCCCCAAGCCGCATCAGGATCAGCGCGTCCCCCCGGCTGGTACGAATGCGTAAGTAATGATCTTCGGCATTGATGGCATACAGTGTGCCGCCGGCAATCTTGGCCGGGATGCGGCTTTCAAACTTGGTACCGGGATTTTGCGTTCCCTCGACCTGTCGTTCGCGCAATACCATGACTATGGTAATGCCAATGGAAATCACCCAGACATAGCCATACAGTTTTGGCCAGAAGCGCATGGGGACCAGCTCTCCGGCTAGCATGGCCATGACCACTATGCCGACGCTGACCACCACGGCCAGCGACAGGGATAATACCAGATAGAGCACCGGGCGCGGCCATCGACCCAGAAACTTTTCCAGGGCAGGCACAATAAAGTGGGCCGCCAGCGCCCCATAGCCGACAAAGCCGGTCCAATACGCCCAGCCAATCAGCGGGGGTTGGCCCTTGGTGGCCCCAAAGGGAGAGGTAATGGCCAGAAAACTGCCAATGCCCACCACCCACAGAACCTGCACCATAAAATGTCTTGAAGGTCTCCAGTTCACCCCTGCATCCCCGCCTCAGTTCCTTTCATTCGCGCTTCGTGAATGGCGTTGCCCGAATTTTCGCGCTTCGTCAAACCATCTTAGCGCCATTTGACGAAAGGAGAATACATCTTTGCGCAATGGCGCTGGCACGCCAAAGCAAAGCCGTCATGGTGACCGGGCAAGAGGCGTTGTGCCTCGTTGAAAATGAAAATAACTACGGAGAAAAACAATGGTTTATCGCTTCACACCCCGGTTTTCAAAAACCTGTCTGGTGCTTGGTATCACCCTGTCTCTGGCGGCGCAGATTGCCAGTACGCAAAGCGCCGCCGCTGCGTCCTTAAAGGTGGATGTCCAGGACATTGAACACCCCAAAGGTACCCTGATGATTGCGGTGTTTAATACACAGGCCGACTTTACCAAAAACGAGGCGGTGCAAGGAAAACGCATACCAGTCAAGGACGCCGTCATCGCGGTCCGTTTTGACGATCTGCCGTCGGGTACCTACGCCATCAAAATGTTTCAAGACGTCAATGATAATGGCAAGCTGGACATGCGCGGTGGCCTCATCCCCACAGAACCTTTTGGGTTTTCCAATGATGCGCCGGCCATTTTTGGCCCGGCCAGCTGGTCCGATGCGCGTTTTGAGCTGCATGACGGCCAGAACCAGCAGACCATACATCTGAAAACCTTGCCATTCTAAAGCGGGGTATCTCATGTCAATTAATCTGCTTTTGGACGCGCCCCTCGCCATACAATTACACGCCTTTGGGGCCATCAGCGCCTTTGGCCTTGGCAGTGCCCAGCTGGTGCTGCCCAAGGGGCGCACTGCCCATATGGTGATGGGCTGGATATGGGTAGGCCTGATGGTTCTGGTTACCATCAGTGCGTTTTTTATCCGGGGGATCAACCATGGCTCTTTAAGTCCGGTTCACCTGTTTATCCCGCTTACCATTTTTGGGCTTTATGGTGGCCTGTCGGCGCTCTATCGGCGGGATGGTCATGGGCATGGGCGGGCCATGCGCGGCCTGTTTACCGGGGCGCTGGTCCTGGCCGGCCTGTTTGCTTTTTTGCCGGGTCGATTGATGTGGGCCAGCGTGTTCGGCAGCTAGGGAAGGGGGCATTTTTCCCGTTTTTGGCCCTGTCTCGTAATGAAACTCGCCTCAGGCGCGATTCTTGCGATGTCGGCATGTCCAGGCTTCAAAACGGGAAAAATATGCTGGATACTGTATCGCTTGTACGCCCAGATGCGGTGCCTTTTGACGTAAAATTGCGTTGGCGGGCGGCCCTGATCGGCCAACCCGGTTGGTCCAGCCCGTTTCTGACCCCGGAATTTGCCATCGCCGTGGGGGCTGTGCGCCAGGATGCTCGCATCATCATTGCCCGCGATCATAACGGCCAGATCGGTATTTTAGCGGTGCATCAATGTTTGGGCGGCTATGCCCGCCCCTTGGCCGCCCCCATGAGCGACCATCAGGCCTTTATTACCGAAGCTGGTTTTGCCGCTGATATTACAGACATTCTCAAGGCGGCGGGCCTGGGGGCCTTGCCATTTACGGCACTGAACGATCCCAAGGGACAGGTCTGCCATCAACCGACCGCGAATACGGTTTCCCATCTGGTCGATCTGCGCGCGGGTTCTGCGCCGTATTTCACCCGCCAGGGTAAAATTCATGGTCGCCATTTTAAAAAAATGCGACAGCGCGCCCGCGCTGCCCAGCGCGATCATGGCACGGTAGAGCTGGTTCTGGATTCCCAACGCGAAGAAGATTTTGCCTTTCTGGTACAGCACAAACGCGCCCAATATCGCCGCACCCGCAAAGGCGACGTACTGGCCTCGCGCTGGATCCCCGCTTTGTTGCGTCATCTCTGGCAGGAGGGAGGCCGGGTGCGGGTGGTGCTGAACATGCTGTATCTGGGTGGTAAGCCGGCTGCGGCCGAAATCGGGCTTTATTGCGAAGGCACCTACCATTCCTGGATTGCCGCTTATGATCCGGCCTTTTCCCGCTATTCGCCGGGGCTTTTATTGCTGGAAGGGGTTATGCAAAACGCCAGAAAACTTAGCATCAGCCAGATCGATCTGGGGGCTGGTCATGATCATTACAAAAAATACTATGCCAATGATGAGATCATGCTGGGCACGGCCAAGGTCCTGGGCGAGGGGGGTGTCGCCCGCCAGCACCACTTTATCGATCGCTATGGCGCAAAGATTCTGGCGGGGGCGCCCCTGCGTTTATATAATGCGTTCGAATTTATGGCGGCGTGTCATCCCAGCTGGCGTGGCAAAATGCGCGGGCTGGCCGGTCGGTTTGGCCAATTCGTCACCTAGCTAGGATCAGGCCTCTGAAGCGTTAATCCAGGCAAACCCGTTCGCCGGTTTGCGCTACGTTGAAACCGGCCTTGTGTATGGTTTTTGATGCTTCACTTGTCGGGTCGTGGGCCGGATTTGAATGATTAAGGTGGATGAAGCGGATTTTGGCTTTTTGTGCCGCGGTCAGAGGCTTCAGGCGCTTCATGGTATGACTAATGGTGGGGTGCGGAATTTTACTTATATCCCGGCCCGGCAATTCATCGCCACTATAAAACGTTGCATCCAGATACAGCACGTCATTATTCGCGATAATATCTTCCAGGTGCGTGCCCATCTCATCCCATTGTGCCCAGTTATCAATGTCAGGAAGATAAATCACATTCTTGCTTTTGCCTTGTATTCGATAGCCCACGGTTTCGGTGTATTCGGCACGGTGTGGCACCAAAAACGGGGTTATACGCAGACCGCCTTCAAGGGGAAATGTGTGCCCGCCTGTCAGTGGCATCAGGGCAATATTCTTTAACCGTATCAACAGGCTCCATGGCCCGTTATTGGTCAAAAAGCTTTGCATAGCGGGCATGGCGTAAACAGGAATGGCTTTTGCCCCCATGGCCTCGCGGCCCAATTGCGCTAGGCCCAGATAGTGGCCGATATGGGCATGGGTGAGGAAAATTCCATCCAGCCGGAACCCACTGCTGCCGGCGGCCTGATCCAGGGCGTATAGCTGTTTCTTTATGTCAGGTGTGGCATCAAAAAGATAACGCGCGCCGCTCTGTTGATCGGCAATGGCAATGGCGCTTGCCGGTTCGGCCTGTGCCGGGTCTTTCCATGCAGGGTCGTCATGATGGCCGATTTGCGGCTTGCCGGCATCTTGGGCGATGCCCAGGACAATAAGATCGAGCCGACACGTCCCGGGGTCGTCGGCCTGCCCGTATTGAGGCAAAGCCGCGATACCAAACCCCACCACCAGGCCCAGCCAGAAAAACCACCGTTTCATGGTTTATCGCCCAAAATCATTACGCCAGAGGCGGGTTTGACGGGTCAGGAAGTCTGAAAACGCCTTGACTCGTTTGGACCGGCGTAACTCTTCCGGGTAGACAAAATAAATGTCAAATTCCGGGCCGCTTACATCGGGCAATACCCGGACCAGTTCAGAATTGCCACTGGCCACATAATCCGGCAGGCCGGCTATGCCAACGCCAAACTGAACCGCCTTCATCACCCCGTAAATATTGTCCACAATCAGAGTGGGTTTGCGCGGACTTCCTGACTTGCGCCCCAAGGTGGCCAGCCAGTCGACATTTTGCAGCGGCCCGGTAGCCCCGTAAAGCACAATCGGATGCTCATCCAGATCGGCAATGCTGCCGGGGCTGCCATGCTGGCTGAGATAGGCGCGCGAGGCATACAGGCTCTGGCCTACGGTAAAGAGTTTGCGCTGGATGAGATCGGCCTGGGTGGGGCGCAACAGACGGATGGCGCAATCGGCCTCCAGCTTGCCAAGGTCCAGGCTTTGATCGGTCAGTCTGAAATCCAGGATGATGTCCGGATAATCACTGGTAAATTCGACCAGACGCGGGGTCAGCCAGATCGATCCCAAGGCCACCGTGGTGGTAACCCGCAACGGACCAAAGGGTTTTTCGCGGCTGTCGCGCAGGCGTGATTGTGCCAAGGCCACCCGCTCGCTCATGCCGGCGGTGGTATCCTGCAAAATCTGTCCCTGTTCGGTCAGTAACAGGCCCCGTGCATGGCGGTGGAACAGCGGCATACCCAGATCTTCTTCCAGCGAGGCAATCTGGCGCGAAACCGCCGATTGTGACAGGGCCAGCCGTTCCGCCGCCGCCGTCAGCGACCCGGTCTCGGCTGCGGCCTGAAAGGTTTTCAGTTTATCCCAATCCATGCTTTGTCTTGCTCAGATCACGTTGCCGGGATGGCCGTATACGTGTATCAGAGCGTTTCCTCCAGCTCTTGTAAGGCAAGCTCGGGGGCGGCATTGGTGGTGCTGGCCAGACGCGGCAGCAGACAGGTGACTTTGGTGCCTTTTCCCTTGGTCGATTCCAGTTGAACCAGGCCGCCATGAAGGTCGATGAAGGAGCGCACCAGCGCCAGCCCCAGACCGGCCCCGCCGCCTTTGCCGCTTTCAAACTCTTCAAAAACGCGGGCGCGTTTTTCCTCGTCAATGCCAACCCCGTCATCGGCCACCCAGAAGCGCACCATATTTTCCTCGGCCTTGGCGCCCACCTGTATGGTGCCCCCGGCCTCGGTATAGGTCAGGGCATTGCGCATCAGGTTGTACAATACCTGTTTCAGGCGCGGCCCATCGGCACGCAATTTGCCAATGTCTTCGGGACAATCGACCTTGATATGCACGCGGGTCTGCTCGGCCCGGGTCTGGACCAGCGAAACCACCCCCTCGATAATTGCGGCCGGGTCCACATCCGCCAGATCCAGCGCCAGGGTGCCGGCCTCCACGGCGGCCACGTCCAGAATGTTTTCCAGCATGGTGGCCAATTGTGCCGAGGCGGCATGGATGGCATCCACCGGGCCTTTCAATTTGTCATTCAGCGGCCCCGCATAGCCGCTTTCCAGCAAATCGGCATACCCGCTAATGGTGGTGAGCGGCGCGCGCACCTGATAGGAAACGTGTTCCACAAAATGTGATTTCAAATCGGCAGCGGCCTGAATGGCCTCGGCCCGGTCTTTCAGTGATTTTTCTACCCGTTTGCTGTCGGTCACATCGGACCAGGCGACCACGCTGGCCCCGTCGGGCAGCGGATGAGACAGCCAGGTCAGTATCGAGCCATCGGTGCGCTTGATCTCGCCGGTAACGTGGCGGCGCATTTCTGCACCCGGGTCGGTGATGCGTGCTTTCATGTCGGCCCAGTATTTACCACCGGGAAACAGGGTGCGGCATTTTTCGGCAATGGCATCAAAGGGTTCGCCCTCGGCAATGTCCTTGCTGCCCAGCTGCCACAGGGTTTCAAAGGCGGCATTATGCAGGCGGATGCGCCCGTCCGAGCCAAACACCGCCACCGCCTCGATCAGCTTGTCCAGGGTGGCCTTTTGCACATTGATCAAGGTGGTGAACTGGGCCTTCAGATTGATCTGGTCGGTCATGTCCTCAAAAATAAAGAGCAGACCGCCCAGTGGGTGGTGCAAGCGGGTCATGCGCAAAATGCGCCCATCAGGCAGATGCCATAATTCGTCGGGGGTTTCGCTTTGCGGTCCGGCGGTATACTGGGCCAGTTCGGCCTGTTTCCATTCGCTGTATTTGGCCTGTTCTGGAATGCGCCGCCGCTCGCGCAGATAATCCAGCCAGTCCCCATGGCTTGGCTGTCTGGCCAGCCAGTTTTCGTCCAGTCCAAATAAATGAGCAAAGGCGGTATTATGAAATATCAGTTTTTGCTGGGGCGAGAAAATCGCCACCGCATCGGCCAGATGGTTCAGAGTCTCATCATGGGCGCGCGATTGAAGGTTCAGCTGTTGGCGCAGCGCCTCGGTCTCCGTCACATCATTGGCGATGCAGGCCACCCCGCCTGAAACTGGAAAACAGGTAATGGCATAATGATGATTGGTGCCGCCGCTTACTGCCCCCAGGGTCAGGTTTTGCGCGCTGCCATTTTCAATGACCGAACGGGCCAGATCCTGTGCCTTTGGATCAAGGGCCAGCTGGCGTTCGATCGCATGATCCAGATCCCGGGCCTCTACGGCGCGTAAATACGCGCCATTGGCCCAATCCAGTTTCAAGCCAGAGGAAAGCCGCCACACCGGCTGTGGGGCCTTGGACAGCATGTCGATAAAGGCCACCGGGTCTTTGGATATGGTATGGCGCAGCTCTTCCAGACGCCCGCGGGCGCTGGATTCTTCCAGCCCCTTAATGGTGGAATCGGTCAGCCACAGGGCGATTTGTGCCCCGGCAGCGCGCCCATCGGCCTCCAGAAAATGGCCATTGGGGCCAATAATGGTCAGGGAAAACGGCTCGCCCCGGCTGTGCAGCGCCTTTAAACGCTCTCGCAAAGTGGTATCGGCACCAGACGCATCGCGGGCTTCAAAGTCGGCCAGCCCTTGCAGGATGGAACCGGCAGGGTCGGCGCGATTGCCGTTCTGGGCAAATTTCAACATGCTACCCAAGGCCACCTGGCTGCCAAATATGCGCGGTGTTCCCCATGCCTCTTCTTCGGTATTGATGATGTCGGACCACACCATGACCAGGCCGGGATGAGCCGCAAAAAGAGAATCCGCATGGTTGATCTTGTCTTCCAGTTCTTCGGCACGGCGCCGCCAGCGCAGATTGGCTTCGCGTACCCCTCTGGTCAGGCGGACCGCCCATAAGGTTACGGCAATGGCAAAGAAGACTGCGCCAAGGGTAACGATGATGGATGCTGTTTGCGCGCTCATGTTTTATCGCCCTGGATCGAATCAATACCATAGCGCGTTGCGAAGGTGCAGGCGAGAAGAATTGAACCCCGATCGAAAGAGCTTTGGCGGCGGGATTTGCCACGCTATAAGGCCTTATGGATGCACATTTCACCCTGGATATGACCGCCAAGCTGGCATTGATCGTCAGCGCCGGTATCGGTGCGCAATGGCTGGGCTGGCGTCTGCAATGGCCGGCCATTGTGCTGATGAGCGTTGCCGGACTGATTCTGGGGCCGATATGGGCATTGGTCTTTGGCGATCCACTGATCGCCCCGGCGCGCGATTTTGGGCCGCTTTTGCGCCCGGCCATTGCGCTGGCCGTGGCGGTAATTCTGTTTGAAGGGGGGCTGGGGCTGAACTTTGCCGAAGTGCGCGCCACCTCGGGCGCGGTGATCCGTCTGGTGCTGGTGGGTGCGCCGCTGGGCTGGTTACTGGGCACCGGCGCGGTGCATTACACCATGGGGCTTTCCTGGGATCTGGCGGCGTTGTTGGGGGGTATATTGGTGGTCACCGGGCCAACGGTAATTATCCCGCTTTTACGCCAGGCCCGCCTGAGCGTCCGCCCGGCGTCGGTATTGAAATGGGAAGGCATTATCAACGATCCGCTGGGGGCGGTATTTGCCGTCCTGATTTTTGAATTTATCACCTTGGGCAGCGCCCTTGGCACCCATGAAGGCGGGTTTGGGACGGCCATTTTGATGCTGGTATTGGCGGTAATTGCCGGGGTGGTGGTTGGTGTGGCGGCCGGTTACGCACTGGCCGCCTCATTTCGCCGCGGCTGGGTGCCGGAATATCTCAAGGCCCCCCTGATGCTGATCACGGTGATGGGCGTTTATGTGCTGGCCGAACTGATCGCCCATGAAACCGGCCTGGTGGCGGTTACGGCACTGGGGGTGACGCTGGCCAATGTGCGCTTTGCCGCCATCGAGGAATTGCGCCGTTTCAAGGAAGGCATTGCCACCTTGCTGGTATCGGCGCTGTTTGTGATCCTGACCGCGGGGCTGAGTCAGCAAGACCTGATGGCCTTTGACTGGCGCATGGTGGGCTTTGTGGCGGCCATGGTATTTGTGGTTCGCCCGCTGGTGGTGTGGATTTCCACCATTGGCACCGATTTGAACTGGCGCGAAAAGGCGCTGGTCGGCTGGATTGCGCCGCGGGGCATTGTCGCCGTGGCGGTGGCCGGTTATTTCGCCGCCGAACTGGTGGCCCGGGGACGTCCGGACGCGGCCATCTTGACGCCGCTGATCTTTGCCATCGTCTTTGCCACAGTACTGGCCCATGGTTTTACCATTGCGCCCTTGGCGCGCTGGCTGGGCCTGTCCCATGCGGGGCCACAAGGCCTGTTGCTGGTGGGGGCCAATCCGTGGAGCATTGCGCTGGCCAAAACCTTGAAAGAGGTTGGCATCCCGGTGATTTTGGCCGATCAGAGCTGGCAAAATCTGCGCCCGGCGCGCCTGAACGGTATCAAGGTTTTTCACGGCGAGGTGCTTTCGGAAAATGCCGAGGAAAAACTGGACCACACCCAGATCGACTGGTTGCTCTGTGCCTCGTCCAACGAGGCCTATAATGCGCTGGTCTGTGTGGAATTTGCCCCCGAACTTGGTCGCCACAAAGTGTTTCAGTTCAGTGTTCACGATGATGACGAAAGCTCCGATCACCAGATCACCTTTACCGCCCGGGGACGCACCGCCATGGCCCGGGGGCTGACTTATGACACCCTGATCCGTGATTACTGGCAGGGCTGGCGTTTTTCTGCCATTACATTGGATGAGGAAAACACGCTGGAAACGGTGTTGGCAAAGCTGCCCGAAGGGGCTGTTCTGGTGGCCGAGCGCGCCGCCAATGGGGCTATGGCGCTTCTTGGGCCGTCACGGACGCCCAAAGGTGGTGAAGGCGCGGTGTTGATTGTATTTGCCCCCAGGGGCTTCAATGCCAATAATCAGCCCGGACCATCGGACTCATAGTCCAGAATATCGCCGGGCTTGCATTCCAGCGCTTCGCAGATTTTTTCCAGGGTGGAAAAGCGCACACCTTTGACCTTGCCGGTGCGCAACAGCGATAAATTCTGTTCGGTAATGCCCACTTTCTCAGCCAGATCCCGGGCCTTCATCTTGCGACGGGCCAGCATGACATCAAGCGTTACAATAATCGACATGGTCAAACCTTAAGAAACTTATTGCCAAACAGCAAGGCGCAATGCCTGTTGATGCTTATCGATTCACCTCCCCTTAACAGGGGATGCGCGACACTGTTGGGATACTTTACATGGGGACCAGTGCATGCCGGGACGCGGTACCAAAAAGCCCAGCACGACCGCACGGCCAAGACGCCGCGGCACAACTGTGCGCAAACGCCCCCCCACCATTGGTCGCCCGGCGCGACCAAATACGGCCAGTCGCCGCCGCAAACGCAAGCCGGCTCCGGGCAAATGGCGCCGCGCCTTTGGACAGATGTTTTATTGGGGCATGGTGGCCAGTCTGTGGATTGGCCTGATCGGCGGCGCGGGGCTGTTATTACTGGCCTCCAACCTGCCCGATACCTCCAGCCTGTGGGAGGTGGAGCGCCAGCCCAGCATTACCTATGTGGATATCAAGGGCCGCCAAATCGCGGTGCGTGGGGCGGCCTATGCCCCCCCCGTTCATGTGGATGAATTGCCCCCCCATCTGGTGGATGCGGTGCTGGCCATCGAAGACCGGCGATTTTATCATCATTTTGGTGTAGACCCCATCGGTCTGGCCCGGGCCATGTTTACCAATCTGCGTCGCGGCGGCGTGGTGCAGGGCGGCTCGACCCTGACTCAGCAATTGGCCAAGAACCTGTTTCTGACCAATGATCGCACCTATAAGCGCAAGGCGCAGGAAGTGTTGCTGGCCTTCTGGCTGGAAAGCCGCTTTTCGAAGAAAGAAATTCTGTCGCTGTATCTGAACCGGGTGTATTTTGGCCGCGGGGCCTGGGGGGTTGAGGCGGCAGCCCAACGCTATTTTGGCAAGCCGGCCACTGAATTAAACCTGGGCGAATCGGCGATGATTGCCGGCCTGCTCAAAGCCCCTAACCGGTATAGCCCGACCGCCGATCTGGCCCGGGCCGAGCGCCGCGCCACGGTGGTGCTGGACGTGATGGTCAAGTCAAAAAAGATCACGGCGGCCGAGCGTGAGGCCGCCTTTGCTCGGCCGGTGCATGTGCGCCGATCACAGGCCAGCCCGGCGGCGTCTTATTTTGTTGACTGGCTGGCCCCCAAAGTGCGCGAATTGTCGGGGGATGTGGATGCGGATCTGTTGATTGAGACCACATTGGACCTGGATGACCAGCGTGCCGCCGAGCGAGCCATTTTAACGGCGCTGGATGCCAAGGCAAAGGCGCGCGGCGCCACCCAGGGGGCCATGGTGGCGTTAAATGCGGATGGGGCCGTGCGGGCCATGGCGGGCGGCGTTTCCTATGCCCGCAGCCAGTTTAACCGCGCCACCCAGGCCCGTCGCCAGCCCGGCTCTGCCTTCAAGCCCTTTGTTTATCTGGCGGCGATCGAGGCCGGCCTGTCCCCCTGGACCGTGCGCGAAGATGCCCCGGTACGCATTGGCGACTGGCAGCCGCAAAACTATTCGGGCAAATATGCCGGCGATATGGCGCTGATCACGGCGCTGGCCAAATCCGTCAACACGGTGGCCGTGCGCCTCGCCAACGAAGTGGGCCGGGATCGCATTGCCGAGGCCGCCCACCGGCTGGGCTTTACCTCCTCCATTGGTTTGACCCGCTCCATGCCACTGGGTTCTAATGAAACCAGCCTGATCGAGCTGACCTCGGCCTATGCACCCTTTGCCAATGGTGGTGTGCTGGCCCGCCCCTATGGGCTGGTGCGTATATCCACCCGCGAAGGGGATGTGTTGTGGACCCATAAGGCCCCGCCGCGCAAAGTGGTGCTGGATCCGCGTACCTATGCCCTGATGAATGTCATGCTGGAACGGGTGATGAGCGATGGTACCGGGCGCCGGGCGCGCCTGACCGACCGGCCCAGCGCCGGAAAAACCGGCACTACCAATGATTTTCGCGATGCCTGGTTCGCCGGCTATGCCAGCGGCCATATTGCCGGTGTCTGGGTTGGCGATGATAAAAACCGTGCCATGAAAAAGATTACCGGTGGTTCTCTGCCGGCACAGATATGGCATGCCTATATGGTGCAGGCCCTCAAAGACGTACCGCCCAGCACCCCAGCCGCCGTGCCGCCCGCGCCCGGCGTGGCCATTGCGGTGCTGCCACCAAGTCCACAATCCCAGACCCGGGCAGAGGCTTCGCCCCGGTCAGAAGATCCTTTGGGGGATTTGCTAGGAAGTCTGGGGGAATAACCCCCGTCTGGTTTTTGAGGTTCAGGCGCGTTTTTTATGCACGTTTTTCATTGAGGATGAACGCGCCGTTGCCTTGCTGATCTCCATGATCAGGTCTTTGGGGTTAATCGGCTTGGAAACAAAGCCGCACATACCCGCTGCCAGATAGGTCTCTTTATCCCCGGCCATGGCATTGGCGGTAATGGCAATAATGGGGGTGTTGGCGTTTGGTCCGGTGCCGGTCTGTATCATTCGGGTGGCTTCGATCCCGCCAATATTGGGCATTTGTATATCCATCAGGATCACATCAAAACGGGCAGCCTCGGCGATTTTGTAGGCTTCGGCACCATCTTCGGCAAAGCTGAGATCATAGGGCATTTTAGAAAGGATTGCCCGCATGACCTTGCGATTGATGGTATTGTCTTCGGCAATCAGGATTTTAAGTTCTTTTGGTCTGGCTGTATCTGGTACTGCCGGTGTGTCCTCGACCGGTTTAACATGCGCCGCCTTTTTCAGGGCCAGCTTGAATACAAAGGCGGCACCCTGTTCATAGGCACTATCGTATTTCAGCGTGCCACCCATCATCTTGGCCAGATTGACACTGATGGAAAGGCCCAGCCCGGTGCCGCCATGGCGACGTGAAACGCTCTGATCTTCCTGGGAAAACGGTTTGAAAATTTCCGCCACCTTATAGCGGTTGATCCCGGGGCCGGTATCTTCAATACGAAATTCCAGCTGTTTTAGATTTTCAACATCACAGGCCTTTACCATCAGGGTAACATGGCCGTTTTGAGTGAATTTACAGGCATTGGACAACAGGTTGGACAGGATCTGACCCAGGCGGGTTTCATCGCCCAGAACCATATTGCTGATATCACCCTCGATCACGGTATTCAGTGCCAGGCCTTTTTGCTGGATCGGTTGTTGCCATAATGCGATGGTACTGTTGACCACGTCCTGAACGCAAAAGGCACGGCTTTCCAGAGTCATTTTCCCGGCTTCGATTTTGGATATGTCCAGAATGTCATTCAAAATGACCATTAAAGCCTTTGCCGACTGTTTGATCACCCCTACATTTTCGCGCTGTTTTACCGACAGCTTTCCGTCCAGCACCGCTTCGGTCATGCCAATCACCCCGTTCATGGGAGTGCGGATTTCATGACTCATGGCGGCCAGAAATTCCGACTTGACCTTGTTGGCGGTTACGGCATCGCTAAGGGCCTTGTTCAGCAATTGTGTACGTTCGCTGACCCGTTGTTCCAGCCGCTCATTGGTTTGCGACAATTGCTTGCTTAGGTCTTCGGTCTGGCGAACCGTGCGATTGATCCGACGGCCCAAGGTGGTGGCCTGGGCCACGATGCTGGTGATCAGGGCCACATAGATAAGCAACCAGCCTGGCGCGCCGCTGACATGGTGCGCGATAATGCCGATGAATACGACAATAAAGGAAATGCCAATACCAACCAGCAAAAAGGCCGCATCATCCAGACGCTGTCTGGCCGCTGTTCCCAGCCCGATAATGGCGGCCAGCGCGGTAAGCATCATGCCGGCTTCGTAAACATAAACCGCCGAAGAAAAATGATAGGTGCCCAATACCAGCAAGGACAGGGCCGCCGCCCCGTTATAGATCAGGATGGCCCGATGCACGGTGCGACTGAATAATTGTGGGTACAGACTGGCGATAAAGGCAAACCCGGCATAGGCACCAACCACCATGGAAAGATATTCAAGACGCAACAGGGTCTGACCGGGAATGAAGGAAAAGGCCTCAACAAACACACCCTTGCTGGTACCGATATGGGTGGCAATGGCCAGCAGATAGAGGGCAAAATACAAAGGCGCCCGAAAAGAACGCTGGGTGAAAAACATCACCAGACAATAGCCCATCAGGGCCAGCATGCCACTGACCAGGGCAATGATAAACGTATCATAGCGGGCATGGCTGGCCATGATTTCCTTGGCCGATCCCAATACCAATGTGGTGGTCATGCCCCCTCGGGCGTGAAAATGATTGGAAATATTGATATCCAGATCCAGCACTTCGGCAAAAATATCTGAAGGGGGCAAAGGCACCGCATCAACAATATAAAAAGGGGTTTCCTGAGCTTTGGTTTTGCCGGTTCTGCCAACCATGCGGATCAGTTCGCCATTCACATAGGTGGCGGTGGCATAGGTCAGGCCCGGTGATTTTAACGCCAGATGCGGTGAATTTTCCGGTAACAGAATCCGCAGTCGGTAGGTGCCATACCCCCGGCCATCCGAGACCTCGTCACCAAATGTCTTTCCACGCCAAGAATGGGGTACACGGACGTTGGAAAAGGCATTTTCAGGAGGGGCTTCATCCCCCTGGATAAAGCGCTTCCAGGCAAATTTCCACTCCCCCTTCAATGGGATAGCGCTATTACTCTTTTTAAAATCCCAGTCGCGAAGATCCAAAACACCGTTTTTGGCAGTCGGTACGGGGTGATCCGCCGTGGCGCTGTGCGGGCTGGCGATCATAAGCACACAGGCCAACAGAATGAACATATAAGTTCGCATCATTTTTCCCCGAGCTTTACTACACAAATTTAGTAAAGGTCCAGCGGGTCTAAATGAAAAAAGCTGAAATTCTTTTAATGCGGTTTTAAAAGTTGATTTTTAATGGGGCGCGCGTTTGGCCAGTATACGCTGTAACGTCCGTCTATGCATGTTCAGACGCCGGGCGGTTTCCGAAACATTGTGATTGCACAGCTCGTATACACGCTGGATATGTTCCCATCTCACCCGATCCGCACTCATCGGATTGACGGGAGGTTCCGGCGCGGATCCGGGCATGGCCAATAAGGCCTTAACCACATCATCGGCGTCGGCGGGCTTGGCCAGATAATCAATGGCCCCGGCTTTGACCGCGGCCACGGCGGTGGCAATATTGCCATAGCCGGTCAGCATGATGACGCGGCAATCGGGGCGGCGGTTGTGCAGATCATTGACCACTTCCAGGCCATTACCATCTTCCAGTCGCATATCCAGCACCGCGAAGGCGGGCGGGTTCATGCGCGCAATATCCATGGCCTCGGCCACGGTGCTGACGGCGCTGACGATAAATCCGCGGGCGGTTAATGCTCGGCCCAGACGCGTGCGAAACGGGGCATCGTCATCCAGTATCAGCAAGGTGTGATCAGCGGGAAGATCAATTTTGCTCTGTTGGCTATCCATGGATTCCATTATTCCTGCCTTTGTATTGTTTGTGGCCCCTATATAGTGGTCTGTGTCTCAACGTTCACGCGCGGCCAAATGACGCGGACCATAGCACCACCCAGTCTATCACTTTTTCCCAGCTTTATCACGCCATCGGTGCGTTCAATCAGGGTGGTGGCAATAAAAATGCCCAACCCCATGCCCCCATGGCCCTGGGCATCTCCGCCGGCGCGGGTGGTTACATATGGCTCGCCCAGCTTTTCCCGGATCGAATCTGAAAACCCTGGGCCGTCATCACTGATGACAATTTCGATCCAGTTATCATCCCAAAATCCGCTCAGATCGACCTTCGAGCGGGCAAAATCGGCGGCATTATCGGCAAAGGCGCCCAGGGCATGCATGATTTCGGGTTGGCGGCGCAATACCGGCACTTTTACATCGGTTCGCCCGCCTTTTTCCTTGGCGCTAACCGTAATGGCAATGCCGCTTTTGCGCAAAGGCGAGGCAATCTCCTCCAACAAATCCCCAAGGGTGTGGCGGGCGTGGATGGGGTCATTCTCCGCGCCGCTGTCTGACAGTTTGGACAGAATTTCCCGGCATCGGCTGGCCTGTTCCACCAGTAATTGTGCATCTTCGCCCAGTTCGCCCTCTTTGGGCAAGGCATGAGTCATTTCCTTGGCAACCAGCGCAATGGTGCCCAGCGGCGTGCCCAGCTCGTGCGCCACGGCCGCGGCCAGCCCCCCCAGCGCCGACAGGCGGGCCTCCTTGGCCAGCACTGCCTCGGTGGCGGTCAGGGCGGCCTGCATACGCCGTCCTTCCATGGATACCCGCCACACATAAATGGCCATAAAGCCGGTGGCGGTAATGAGGGCGGTAAATTGCCCCCAGACAAACAGGTCCGGAATGTTGGGGCGCTGTCCTTCCAGCCAGGGCAGGGGCAGGGCGTATTTGCTAAGGATGATGGCGGCGCTGAGCGTTAAAACGCCCAAAATAGCGGCGCTGCGTACTGGCAGGGCGGTGATGGCCACCACCACCGGGACGCCCATCAGGATCACAAACGGATTAGCCAGCCCCCCGGTTAGACCCAGCAACATGGCCATTTGCACCAAATCAAAGATGAGTTGTGCCAATGTATAATTGGGCGCGGCATAACGGCCGGAACCCAGGGAAAATCCCAAAAATATATTCAGCCAGGCGCTGGCCGAAATCACCGCCAGACAAGCGGCCAGCGGCAGGGTGAAATGCAGGCCAAAGGCAACAAACAAAACGGCCGCGCTTTGCCCCACCACCGCAATCCAGCGCAACAGGATCAGCGTGCGGGTGCGGATACCAAAATTGGTTTCCGGGGCTTTGGTTCCCAAAGAAAGGATATTGAGCACGAAAATGGCCTCCAGTTTATGACCGGGACCAGATATGGCCCAGATTAGCCATGCCTGCAATGTGGCTTACCGGTTGCGTTTTAAGATGTGGATGCCCTGAAAAACCACTGGCGGCCCGGCGCAGGCGCGTTATGGTGCAGTTATGAGTACGTCTTCCTTTTCGCAAACCCTGCGCGCCATACGTTGGATCGCCGCCGCCATGGTGCTGGTGATCGCGGTCTCCTTTGCCATCCAGATGACACGGCAGCAACCGCCCGCGCGGACACCCGTTAATATTGGTGGTCCGTTCACCCTGACCGACACCAGCGGCAAAACCGTGACCGAAGCGGACTTTCTGGGCAAACCGATGCTGATTTATTTTGGCTACAGCTATTGCCCGGATGTCTGTCCCTATGCCTTGCAAATGATGGCTTCGGCGCTGGATACCCTGGGCAAGGACAAGGACCGTATTACGCCGGTTTTTGTCTCGGTGGATCCGGAACGGGATACCCCGGAAAATCTGGCTGTTTATGTCCGCTCGTCCAGTTTTCCAGATGGCCTGGTTGGCCTGACCGGCACATTGGAGCAAATTAAAGCCATTGCTAAGGCTTATGCGGTATATTTCAAAAAAGTCGGCGAGGGCGAGGATTATATTATGGACCATACCAGTGCCATGTTCCTGATGGACAAGGATGGTAAATACGTGGCGGTCTTTACCCATTCCAGCAGTGTGGATGACATAGCCAAATGCCTGCGCCGCCACCTGGACGGCAAACGGTGCTAGGACCGGACTGGAATGCTTTATAGCGCATATGAATTGACCCATGCGGCCTTAAAACCCTGGCGCCAGATGGCCCGGGGCACCCAGGCGCTGTATTCCTCGCCGCTGAACCCATGGTCGGGCACCATGGCTGGGCGCAGCCTGGCCGCCAGCGCTGATCTTTTTGAACGCTTGACCCGCCGTTATGGCAAGCCCGCCTGGGATATTGAAAACACCCTTATTGGTGGCCGGTCCGTGGCGGTAACGCCGGTGCCGGTCCTGCGCAAGCCCTGGCTGACCCTGACGCATTTTGGGCGCGACATTAACCCGGATCATGAAGATCCAAAACTGTTGATTGTGGCACCCTTGTCTGGCCATTACGCGACCCTTTTGCGCGGTACGGTCGAGGCATTTTTACCGGGCCACGAGGTGTTTATCACCGAATGGAGCGATGCGCGCACCGTGCCCATGGTGGCCGGGCGCTTTGATCTGCATGATTATGTGGACCATATTCTCGAGGTTTTACGCTTTTTGGGACCAAACACCCATGTGCTGGCGGTCTGCCAGCCCGGGCCGCTGGTGCTGGCCGCTGCCGCCCTGATGGCCGAGGATGAAGAGGCATCGCGCCCGGCCAGTCTGACCCTGATGGGATCGCCTATTGATACGCGCCGCTCGCCAACTTTGCCGAACGAACTGGCCAAATCAAAGCCGCTTGACTGGTTTGCCCGCAATGTCATCAGCACGGTGCCCATGCCCAATGCCGGTTTCATGCGCCGGGTTTATCCGGGCTTTGTACAACTGGCCAGCTTTATCCAGATGAATAAGGATACGCATGTGGATGCGCATCGTAAGTTTTTCGATCATCTGGTGGCTGGTGATGGGGACAGCACAAGGCGTCACCGCGCCTTTTACGATGAATATCTTTCGGTGATGGACCTTTCGGAAGAGTTTTATCTGCAAACCATTCGTGAGGTGTTTCAGGAACATCGCCTTGCCCAGGGCCTGATGCGCCACGGGGACCGTGCGGTTGATCCCGGCGCGCTTACTGATATGGCCCTGATGACCATAGAGGGCGAACTGGATGATATTTCCGGCATTGGCCAGACCCAGGCGGCCCATGATTTGTGCGTAAATATTCCGGCCAATCTGCGCCAGGATTACGTGCAAAAGGGCGTTGGTCATTATGGGGTATTCAGCGGCCGCCGTTTTCGCGAAAATATTGCGCCGCGCATTGCGGATTTTATCCGTGACCACAACGCACCCTGATTTTCCCATCCGTTATGTGGTCCGGCCCCGGGCGCGCCGGGTCTCTTTGCGTATTGATACGGCCAGGCGCGAGGCGGTGGCCGTATTGCCTCGGGCGCGGGATAAAAAACGTGCCGATAAACTGATCCGCGAAAAGGTCGACTGGTTGAACGGTCATTTGCAAAACCTGCCACCACCCATGCCGTTCGAGGATGGCGGGCAAATCCTGTTGCGGGGGCAAAGGATGGAGCTGGTGCGCGAAGCCGGGCGGGGACCGGCACGCGAGGAAGAGGGGGCGTTTATCGTGCCCTGCCCCAAAGGGGCCAGCTTTGCCGGGCGCACCCGCCGCGCCCTGATCGCTCTGGCACGTGAGAGCCTTAGCCTGCAGGCCGGATTTCATGCTGAGGCCCTGGATACAGAATTTACGGCCATCACTGTGCGCGATACGGCCAGTCGCTGGGGCTCATGCTCGGCGACGGGGCGGCTGAACTTTTCGTGGCGGCTGATTTGTGCGCCATTTGAGGTGCTCGATTATGTCTGTGCCCATGAAGTGGCGCATCTGATCGAGCATAATCACGGGCCGCAATTTTGGGCGCTGGTGGAAAAACAGGTCGGTACCAATAAGGCACCGCGCCGATGGCTGCGTGAAAACGCTTCGCAATTGTTTGCAGTGGGTGCCGAGGCTTAGGGTGCATCCTTCGAGACGATTGCCGCGCAATCCCTCAGGATGAGGGCAGAGGATGTAGTTGCTAACCTCATCCTGAGGTGGCGCGAAGCGCCCTCGAAGGGTGTAGACGCATTGCCTATGTGAACAGGGCGTGCGTTTCGTATTTCCCGTGTTATGTTCGCGCTTCGTTTTCGATTCTGATTGAGCAAACCCATTGGCCGAAACCCAAAAAATATCGGATCTGGCGCGCGCCCGCGCCCCGGCGGGGCCGGCGCCCTATCTGGAGGGGTTAAACCCCGAACAGCGCGAAGCGGTTGAGGCCCTTGAGGGCCCGGTGCTGGTGCTGGCCGGGGCGGGTACGGGCAAAACCCGGGTGCTGACCACGCGGCTGGCGCATATTCTGAACATGGGGCAGGCCAATCCGTGGGAAATTCTGTGCGTCACCTTTACCAACAAGGCGGCCCGTGAAATGCGCCACCGGGTGGGTACGCTGATCGGCGATGCGGTCGAGCGGTTGCAATGGCTAGGCACGTTCCATTCCATCTCGGCGCAGATTTTACGCCGCCATGCAGAGCTGGTGGGGCTGAAATCCACGTTTTCCATTCTGGATACCGATGATCAATTGCGCCTGCTGAAACAGGTGATTACCGCCGAAAATATCGATGAAAAACGCTGGACGGCCCGCCATCTGGCCTCGCTGATTGATGGCTGGAAAAATCGCGGTCTTGGCCCGGACAAGCTGGGCGCGCAGGACGGCTACAGCTTTGCTAACGGCAAGGGGGCCAAGCTCTATGGGGTGTATCAGGAACGCTTAAAAGTGTTGAACGCCTGTGATTTTGGCGATCTTTTATTGCACACCCTGAATATATTTTTGAACCATGACGATGTCCTGTTCGACTATCACCGGCGTTTTCGCTATTTGCTGGTGGACGAGTATCAGGACACCAATGTGGCGCAATATTTGTGGCTGCGCCTGTTGGCCCGCGGCACGTCAAATCTTTGTGTGGTTGGCGATGATGACCAGTCCATTTATGGCTGGCGCGGCGCCGAGGTGGACAATATTCTGCGCTTTGAAAAGGATTTTCCGGGCGCCAAAGTGGTGCGCCTTGAGCGCAATTACCGCTCTACCGAACACATATTGGGCGCGGCGTCTGGCCTGATTACCGCCAATAAGGGCCGGCTGGGCAAGACGCTCTGGACAGATGAAGCGGGCGGCGAAAAGGTGGCCGTGCGTGGGGTCTGGGATGGCGAGGCCGAGGCCCGCGCCGCCTGTGAAGAGATTGAAAACTGGTATTCCAAAGAACGCGCCTATGCCGATTGCGCGGTGTTGGTGCGGGCCTCCTGGCAGATGCGCGCTTTTGAGGACCGCTTTATCCAGTTGGGCCTGCCTTACCGGGTGGTGGGCGGCCCGCGGTTTTTTGAACGGGCCGAAATCCGGGATGCCCATGCCTATTTGCGGGCCGTAAAATCCGGTGCCGATGATCTGGCGTTTGAACGTATTATCAATGTGCCCAAGCGCGGCATTGGTGCCACCTCGGTGCAAAAACTGCAACAACTGGCCCGCTCCATGGAGGTGCCCCTGCAGGAGGCCTGCCGCCATGTGATCGCCACGGACGAAATTGGCGGCAAGGCACGCACGGGCCTACGCATGTTGCTGTCCGACATTGATCGCTGGCGCGACATGGCGAACAGCCTGCCCCATGGGGAACTGACCGAGATTATACTGGACGAAAGCGGCTATAGCGCCATGTGGATGGCCGACAAAAGCCCGCTGGCCCAGGGGCGGCTGGATAATCTGAAAGAACTGGTTCAGGCCATGGGGGCTTTTGATACGCTGGATGGCTATCTGGAGCATGTGGCGCTGGTCTCCGAACTGGACACCCGCAATGAAACCGATGACCAGATCAGCCTGATGACGTTGCATGCGGCCAAGGGGCTGGAATTTCCGCTGGTCATTTTGCCGGGCTGGGAGGAGAGCGTTTTTCCCTCGCAACGGTCCTTGGATGAGGGCGGGGTTGAGGCGCTGGAGGAAGAGCGCCGCCTGGCCTATGTGGGTCTGACCCGGGCGCGCCAACAGGCGATTATCTATTTTGCTGCCAACCGACAGATTTATGGCCGCTGGCAGAGCGTTCTGCCCTCGCGCTTTGTCGATGAATTGCCCCCCGAACATGTGGATGCCCAGGCCGATACCGGCTATTATAATCGTGACGAGGGCGGCCACGCCGAAGTGGGTTTTGACGAGGCCCGCTCGACCTATAACAGCCCCGGCTGGGCGCGCTTTCAGGCCAACAAGAATACGGTACGCAATAAAACCATCGAGGGTTCCGCACAGCGCCTGGGTGCCGATAAACAAAGCTCAAATGGCCTGAAAAAAGGCATGCGCATTTTCCACCAGAAGTTTGGCTATGGCCGGATCACGCAAATCGATGGTGACAAATTGAGCGTCAGTTTTGACAAGGCCGGCGCCAAAAAAGTCATGGCCGGATTTGTCGAAAAGGCCTAAGAATAAAACCAAATAGATAGAGGACGAAAAAATGATTATTGTTGGTGGTTATATCGATATGGAATCCGAGGCGGAAATTGCCGCTATTCTGGAGGCGGGCAATGAAATGGTGGCCGCCACCCTGAAGGAAACCGGCTGTATTGATTATTGCTTTTCCATTGATATCGGCAATCCGTGCCGCATTCGTCTGTTCGAGGTCTGGATTGACCAAAACGCGCTGGATGCGCATATGCAAACCCCGCATATGGCCAAGTTTATGGAAGCCATTATGGGCGCCAAACGCGCCGGGGCCAGTGTTTCGGCCTATGAAGCCGGTGGTGCCACCAAACTGATGTAACCAAAAGGAATGGCGGATGGGCGCAACGCATTTGCGCTGCGCCGTTATCCGTTTTCTATTTGTCTTTGGCAGGCGGCGGCAGGTGCATATGCGCCAGCCCCGAACTGTCATTATCAATATGCGAAGCCCATTCCTTCATCACGGCTTTGGCGGCGTCTTCACCACCTTCCAGCTTGGCCAGGGATGTCATAAAGGCCGCACTTTGCGGCGAGGTTGCATATTCCAAAGACCCATAACCATCGTCCAGCGTGATGTAGACGGTTGAGTCCCATGGCCCGGATTCCCAGTCCAGTGCGACAAAATCCTTATCCATGGCCCGCACCGCAGGGGCAATTTTGTCGTAAAGGATGTCCCAGGCTGCATCGGTGTGCCCCGGTTTGAAATCCAGATTGATCACCCGGTAATAGCGGGTGTTCTCCCGTTTCTTCAGGGCGTCCTGTGCGGATGAGATGGTGGGTACCAGAAAAGCACCAGAAGCGATGCTGGCAGAAAGCAATAATGAAGTTATCTTGTTCATATTAATCCCCAAATATATAAATTAATTAGAGTGATTGAGGAAAGTATAAACGCAAGCCATGGTATTGGCATGCTAAAGCAATACAAAATATCGCTTTCCCCCATAAAGTTTATACGGTATCACGGGGTTTAATAAAAGCCAAACAATAAGATAATAACGTAAGTGTTATGTGATAATGTATCGCAATTAATATTTTAATTTTAATAATTGTTATTAAGGGTTCGTGATAATAAATATTTGTTTGTGCGTATTATACAGGAGTCGATCCAAGTGATAAACTTGCAGGCTGTATTTCCTCCTGTCAGGGCCCTCAGGTCTTCGCCCGGACTCTGGGGTTGGTTTTTCCCACGCCATCTTGCGCCCTTCGAGACAATTTCTTTGGCAAATCCCTCTGCGTGAGGAAACTCAGGATGAGGTACGGTAAAATTTAACAATGACCCCATATTGAGGTGCGAACCCCGGACTTGATCCAGGGGAGTCTCGAAGTATGGATAGCATTTTACGCCACTAACCCCGGTGTTGGACTAGATATTTCTATCCCCACCCTCAAACCCATGGCACCAACATCGCGACAATCTCTTTCCTCTCCCGGGTAGGAGAGGGCGTTCCGTCGAGGATAGCAAACCCCAGGGTCAATAAGGGTCATCTCTTACCCCTGCGCATGACCGTCTCTACCCCTTAAATGCCCCTAAAGTGAGCAAAACAGACCCTGAAACGACCCTTATTTACCCCTGATTTCCCCTGAAATCGCGGGGATAAAACGCATTAATCAATACCCCAAACGGGTCTGGTTATACTCATGCCAGTTGGGTGCCAAGCTCGCTCCGGGCGCGGGTGATGATTTGGATGGCGGAACTCAAAAACAGGGCGCTCATACCCAGAGCCACAATCAGATCCGGCCAGTGCGAATGGGTTACCGCCACCATGGCGGCGGCGGCCATCACAGCAACATTGCCAATGGCATCATTGCGTGAACACAGCCAGACCGAGCGTACATTGGAATCGCCGTCCTTGAATTTGAGGAGGATAAAAACGCTGAGCAAATTGGCCATCAGGGCCAACAGGCCGATGCCGCCCATCATGGGTGCCTCGGGAAGTCCGGGGATAAACATCTGCCATATGGCGGTGCCGGCCACAAACAGGCCCATGGCCAACAGGGTGAAACCCTTGAACAGGGCCGCCCGGGCGCGGGTCTGCAAAGCCATGCCAATCACCCCCAAAGAGAGGGCATAGGTCAGGGTATCGCCAAAAAAATCCAGCGCATCGGCGCGCAAGGCCGTGGAATGGGAGGCAAACCCCGCCAGCATTTCCACTACAAACATAATGCCGTTAATGGCAATGACTGCCCACAGGGCGCGTTTATAGGTGGTGCTGGCTCCGTCAAAATCGTCACAATGGTCGCCGCAAGACCCGCTCATGTCTGGCTCCTTTAATGCTTGCCAAGCGTACCCTAATCTCTACAGTGACTGTAGGTTCAAGAGGAAAATGCATGACCTTATCAATTGGGATGCTGGCCCGGCGCGCCGGTGCCAAGGTACAGACCATCCGTTATTACGAACAGATCGGCCTGATGAGCGAGCCGGTGCGCACCTATGGTGGCCAGCGGCGCTATGAGGAAGAGGCGGTAAAGCGCCTCAGTTTTATACGCCATGCCCGGGCATTGGGCTTTTCGCTGGACCAGATCCGCAATCTGCTGGAACTGGCCGATGACCCAAAGCGCGATTGCACTGCGGCTGATTCGATTGCACGGGAACATCTGGCCGCCGTTAAGGCCAAAATTGCGGCGCTGAACAGCCTGAAACGAGAGCTGATCCGCATGGTGGATTGTTGTAATGGAACCGATACGGCCCATTGCCGGGTGATTGAAACCCTGGCCAATCATGATCTTTGTGCCAGCCCAAATCACGAGCCCGTACAATGAGCGCCGCAGGTAATGAGGTATGGCAGGTCAATATCATTGGCCCGTTCGAGGCGTTAAAATCCTGGGCCAATGCACAGGATGATCTCGAAGAACCACCATGGCTGGCCCTATCGGTATTTGAAGAAAAACTGCCCAAAGGGCGTTTGCAATTACTCTTTGCCGATGAAGCCACGGCAAAACAGTTTGTTCGGGACCATACGCTGGGCGTGGATGTCCAGATACAGTGCTCGCCATTGGCGGATGAAAACTGGATTGAAAAATCCTTGCAGGGCCTGCCGGTGGTTCGTGCCGGGCGATTTTATGTGCACGGTGCCCACCACGAGGTGCCGGCAGATCCAGCGCTGGTCTCGATCCTGATCGAGGCCGGCGAGGCCTTTGGCACCGGCCATCATGGCACCACCAAGGGCTGTTTGCTGGCCTTTGAAGATACGTTAACGGCCGCGCCGCCGGCCCACATTCTGGATCTAGGGACCGGGGCGGGAATTTTGGCCATGGCGGCGGCGAAAGTCTTGCCAGAAGCTGACATACTGGCCACCGACATTGACCCTGTCGCCGTGGCGGTAGCCCGTGAAAATGCCGCCATCAATGGCGTCGAGGATCGGATAAACCTGGCCGTTGCTGATGGCTTTGCCCATGAAAGCCTTAAAAATCGTCATTTTGATCTGATTTTTGCCAATATATTGGCCAATCCGCTGATCGCACTGGCGGGTGATATCACGGCGGCTCTGGCCCCGGCATCCACTTTGATCCTGTCGGGTATATTGGATCATCAGGCGGCGCGTGTGCGCACTGCCTATGAAGGGCAAGGTGTTGAATTTATGCGAGAATACTCACTGGGCGAATGGCGAGTTCTGGTGATGAAGTCGCGGGGCTAGAGGCACTCATAAAGGGCGGCGATGAGGCGGCGGGCGCGGTCATCGCGAACCAATTCTGCGTCCTGTTTGGCGGTAGCAAAGCCAAAGCTGAGCTTTTTGTCCGGATCGGCAAACAGGCAGGAGCCGCCAAAACCAGTATGACCAATGGTGCGCAGGCCGGGGCCATACACCAGCTTGCCAGGGGCATTGCAGATCAGCCCGGCGCCAAAGCAAAGCTCGTGGGGCAGCACCCGATCCTGGCCACAAATGCGGATTTGGGTGGCCTTGGCCAAGGGGGCATCATCGATCAGTTTTTGGGCACCCAAATGGCCGCCTCTGGCATAAAGACTAATCAACTCTGCCATCGCGCGGGCGGTACCATGGCCATTGGCGGACGGGATTTCCATGCGCCGCCAGGCCGCGCCGCCGCGCCGGCCTGGGGATGACCATGGCTTCATGAAGGCCAGCTTCTGAAACTCGTTTAGCTGGCCAAAATTGGGCATACGGGTGGGCTTGGTGGTTTGCGCCACCCGGCCGTGTTCTTCGTCCGGCAGGCCGATCCAGAAATCAATATCATTGGGGGCGCACAGGTCTTCGCGCAAAATGGTGCCAATGGTGCGCCCGGTGGCGCGAATGATGATCTCGCCGGCGATATAGCCCCAGGTGACGGGGTGATAGCCTGAACCTTCTCCCAACGGCCAAAGGGGCTTCATGGCGGCAAGGCGGGCGCAGGTCTTGTCCCAATCAAACCAGTCTTCGGCGGCC
>WFTT01000030.1 GCA_015485335.1 Robiginitomaculum sp. | reverse complement strand
ATATGGAAGGGCGTGATCTGGTCCGTATTGGCCTGTTATTGCCCTTTAGCGCCCAAAGTGCAGCTTTGCGCAAAGAGGCCCGTTCCATGCTCAGTGCCGCGCAAATGGCACTGTTTGAAGCGGATGATCCGCGTCTGGTCCTGTTACCAAAAGATACCGCCGGTACCGCAGATGGAGCACAAAGTGCTGCCCAGGCCGTGATCAAGGATGGGGCCGCCATTATCTTGGGGCCGGTATTGGGCAGTGCAGTTTCGGCGGTTTCGCCGGCGGTAGCTAGGGCCAATATCCCGATGATTGCCTTTTCCACGGACCGCAGCGTGGCTGGGAATGGGGTATATCTGCTCAGCTTCCTGCCCGAGGCCGACGTGGCCCGCATGTTGGAATTTATCACCAAGCGTAACCAGAAAGCCTTTGATGCGCTGGCCATGTTGCGCCCCGATGCGGATACCGTTGTTGAGGATAAAACCATTCAGGCTTTGGCCTTGCTCAGACCCGATAACGGTTATGGGGATCGTATCGAAGAGGCGCTTTTCAGCCTGAGTGCCAATACCGGCCTGTATATTACCGATATTGCCCGTTATGGCCGCGATTCCCAAAGCATGGCCGCCCCGGCGCGCCAGATTGCCCATGTGGAAGAACGCAATGCCGCCATTGCCAGCTGGGAAGAAGCCGGTGGTGTTGGGGATCCAGGTCTGGATCCGGCATTCGAGTTTTCTTTGCCGTATCAGGCCATCATGCTGCCCGAAAGCGGCATTCGCCTGCGCTCGCTGGCGCCGCTATTGCCGATCAATGGTGTGGATCCGAAAATTACCCAGTTCATTGGTACCAGCCTGTGGAATGATGAAGATCTGCTGCGCGAACCGGCGTTGTTTGGTGGCTGGTTCCCGGCCCCCAATGCCAAAGACCGCGCTGGCTTTACACAAAACTATGAGCGCAATTTTGCCGAAAAACCCAGCCGTCTGGCCAGCCTGGCCCATGATGGGGTTCTGGTGGTGGTGCCCAGCATTAGTAAGGGCGAAACCGGTATTTATATTGATCGGGTAAAGATCGAAAACCCCGGTGGATTTCGCGGTGCGGACGGCTTGTTCCGTTTTGATCAGAACGGCTTGGTCGAACGCGCCCTAAGTGTATTTGAAGTGCGCCCGGGCAGGTTTCGTGAAATTGACCCGGCGGCGGAACAGTTTGATTTACCGCTGGTGGATGGTGAAGATGCAACCGTTACGGGCGCTCTGCTAAGCCAGTAATTCCAGCACCAGCCGATCAATCAGCGCCCAGCCTTTTGGGCGCACCCGCAATATGGATTGCTCTTTTTCCAGCCAGCCATCCTCAATCAGGTTTTCCAGCTTGTCTGGGGGCACCACAAAGCCGGTGCGGGCCTGTAGCTGTGCCATATCCAGTCCGGCGCGCAGCCGCAGCCCCATGGAAAAGGCCTCCATCACCACATCTTCTGTACTAAGGGTGTCCTGGGCGGCGATGCCCCAACCCGTGGCCTGAACGGTGGCGCTATAATCGGCCGGGCGCTTTGCCGCCACCAGGGCCAGGCGTTGATTATTGACGGTGGCACGGCCATGGGCCCCCGGGCCAACGCCGATCCAGTCGCCATTTAACCAGTATACCAGATTGTGGCGCGATTGATCCGCAATGGTGCGGGCGTGGTTGGACACTTCATAGGCCGGCAGGCCCGCCGCCTGAGTGCGTGCCTGTGTCAGATCATATAGTGCGGCCGAGCGTTCCTCTGGCGCGGGGTTCAGGCGACCTTTCTTGACCTGTACGCCAAAGGCGGTGCCGGGCTCTATGGTCAGCGCATAAAAGGAATAATGCTCCAGCTTTAGCGCCAGTGCGGCTTCAAGGCGTTGGTCCCAGATCGCCTCGCTCTGGTCCGGCAGATCATAAATAAAATCGGCACTGATCCGCATGCCGGCATTTTGCGCCGCCGTGATGGCGGTTCGCGCTTCCTCGGCGCTGTGGTCCCGGCCCAGAAATTTCAGCTCCTGATCATCAAGGGATTGCACCCCAATGGACAACCGGTTGATTCCGGCACCGGCAAAGCTCTGGCAACGGGGTGCGCTTAGCGCATCGGGGTTGGCCTCCAGGGATATTTCCGGATCATCAACAAAGCCAAATACCTGGTCTGCCGCCTCAATCACCGTGGCGATCTGTTCGGGCCGCATCAAAGATGGTGTACCGCCGCCAAAAGACAGGCTCTGCAAGGGGCCAGGCGCGGTGATGCGCCGTCCATGGCCTTCAATATCGGCGACAATGGCGTCCAGCAGGTCGTCATGATGGCCATCGCGATTACGATAGATATTGAAATCACAATAGGGACACAGGCGTGTGCAATAGGGCCAGTGCACATACAGTCCAAAGGGGGTGGACTGCAGGGGCATCAAAAGGGCTTGGCCGCCAACAGGCGCTTAAAGGCATTGGCCCGGTGGCTCATGGCATGTTTTTGGATCTGGTCCATCTGCCCAAAGGTTTCTTCAAACCCCAAGGGCTGAAAGACCGGATCATAGCCAAAACCGCGGCTGCCCCTTGGGGGCCATACCAGATTGCCATCAATGCGCCCTTCAAAGATTTTTGTCTCCTGGCCCGGTATGGCCAGTGCCAGCGCACAGGTGAAATTGGCACGACGGTCTACAAGGCCCCTGTTGGCGGTGGCGTTCAGTTCTTTTTCAATGCGTTCCATGGCCATGGCAAAATCATGATCCGGCCCGGCCCATCGCGCCGAATAAATGCCGGGATCACCGTTCAGCGCCGCCACTTCAAGCCCTGAATCATCGGCCAGCGCCGCATGGCCCGCGGCATCACGACAGTGTTCGGCCTTCAGGACGGCATTTTGCGCAAACGTACTGCCGGTTTCTTCTGGCTCGATAATGTCCAGCGCGGCAGCGCTGATCACCTCAAAGGGAAAAGGTGCCAACAGGGCAGCAATTTCCTTTACCTTGCCGGCATTATGGCTGGCGATGACGAGGGTGTTTAGGGCCATATTGATCTCCTGTGGGCAAGGTTTAGCGTTTTGATGCGCGCTTGTGCAGGGGCCATGTCATTTTAAATACACGCTTTTTCTTGATTGAAACTCGATATGGGTTTATCGATTAACGGGTAGATATGATTTGGTATCACCGACAAGCCACCGATAACGATCGCGGGTCCCGGTGAACAGGTAAAAAGGAAGTGTGCGAAGATGAAGACCCTGGGTCGTAAATCATTCGCCAGTTTTTTGAGCGCCAGCCTTGATGTCGCCAGATGGGTTCTGATTGCCCTGTTGGCGGTGATGATTCTGGTGGGCATTCCGGCTTATATTATTGATGCCTATGTGGATCTTTCCTGGGTCACTTCGCCGCCACCCGGGGTGGTGCTGTGGCCGGGCATGCTGATCTTTATCATCAGCCTACTGGTGGCGCTGGTGGTGGTGATGCGTTTGCGGCGTATTTTTGCCACCCTGATAGAGGGCGATCCGTTTGTACCGGAAAATGCGGTGCATTTACGGGTTATCTGGATGACGCTGGTGGCCTATGAAATTTTGCGTATGGTAGTGACCAGCGGGGCTGTACTGACCTTGAATATCTTTGGACACGCCACCAATACAACAGGATTACATGGTGGCCTGAGCCTGAATGGCTCTTTATGGCTGGCCGTGGCGGTGCTGGTGGTGCTGGCTGAAGTCTTTCGTGAAGGTGCCCGCCTGCGCGATGAACAAAAACTGACGATTTAGGACGTAAATGGCAATTCGAGTGACATTGGATCGGGTGCTGCTGGACAGGCGCATGTCATTGACCGAATTGTGCGACCGGGTTGGTGTGACCATGGCCAATCTGTCGATCCTGAAAACTGGCAAGGCCAAGGCGGTGCGGTTTTCCACGCTGGAGGCTTTGTGCCGGGAATTGCAATGCCAGCCCGGCGAAATTCTGAACTATGTGGAAGACGAGGACGACCAGGTCGTCCCTACCAAAAAAGCCGCCCAGTAATTTCCCAGTAATTTTTCCAGTCATTTCTGCCTTAATGGCGAAAATGGCGCATGCCGGTAAAGACCATGGCCAGGTCGGCTTCATCGGCGGCGGCAATCACCTCATCATCCCGTATGGACCCGCCCGGCTGGATTACCGCCACGGCCCCGGCCGAGGCTGCTTGCAACAAACCATCGGCAAAGGGAAAAAACGCATCCGAGGCGGCCACACAGCCAAGGGTGGCTGGCGTGTTCTGGCCCGCCTTTTGGGCGGCGTCTTCGGCTTTTAATGCGGCAATGCGCGCTGCATCCACGCGGCTCATCTGCCCTGCGCCAATGCCTACGGTGGCCCCGTTCTTGGCATAGACAATGGTGTTGGATTTAACGTGTTTGGCCACCCGCCAGGCAAACAGAAGATCTTCCATCTGTTGCTCATCTGGTTGTTTTTTGGTCACCGTGCGCAGGTCATCCTTGGAGATCCGGCCATGATCGCGGTCCTGTACCAAAATGCCCCCGGCAACGTTTTTGAAGCTGCGTCCCGATGCGCCCGGATCGGCCAGCGCCCCGGTCAACAAAATCCGTAGATTGGGCTTGGCGGCAAAAATCGCCAGGGCCTCGTCATCAGCATCCGGGGCAATCACCACTTCGGTAAAGACTTCGATGATGCGCTTTGCCAGCGCCGCCGTGATCGTGCGGTTGTGGGCAACAATACCACCAAAGGCCGAAACGCTGTCACAGGCCAGGGCCTTGTCATAGGCCGCAACACTGTCATCGGCGATGGCCACACCGCATGGATTGGCATGTTTGATAATAGCAATGGCGGCCTGGGTGTCGGTGTTTAATTCACAGACCAGTTCAAAGGCCGCATCGGTATCATTCAGATTGTTATAGCTAAGCGCCTTGCCCTGTACCTGACGGGCGCTGGCGATACCGGGACGGGACGGGGCGGCGCTGTAAAAAGCGGCTTTTTGGTGTGGGTTTTCGCCATAACGCAAAACCTGTTTCAAATTGCCGGTCAGGGACAGGTTTTCAGGGAAGGTCTCGCCAATCTGTTCTGCATACCAATTGGCAATGGCGCCATCATAGGAGGCGGTGCGGGCATAGGTGGCGGCGCTAAGGCGTTTGCGCAAAGACAGGGTGGTTTTGCCCCCGTGCTCTTTCATTTCGGACAGTACCGACAGCACGTCTGATCCCTGGGTACAACAACAGACCCAGCCATAGTTTTTGGCCGCCGCACGCAACATGGCCGGTCCGCCAATATCAATATTTTCTACACAGGTTTCAAAGTCTGATCCGGCCTCAACCGTGCGCTCAAAAGGGTAGAGATTGATATAAACCAGATCGATCATGGCGATGTTATGATCTTTGGCCGCCTGCATGTGGGCCTCGTCATCGCGCAGGGCCAACAGGCCGCCATGCACCGCCGGGTGCAGGGTTTTGACCCGCCCATCCATCATTTCTGCAAACCCGGTCAGATCAGATACATCCCGGACCGGCAGGTCGTGATCTTTAATTGCTTTGGCGGTGCCGCCGGTGGAGACCAGTTCGACCCCGGCATCATGCAGGGATTGGGCAATGTCCAGCAAATGGGTTTTGTCCGAAACGGATAACAGGGCGCGGCGAACCGGAACCAGATCAGGCGCAGTACGGGGGGTGGGCATGGGGGCCTCCGAATCGATCGGTATGATGGGCCGCACTTACACCAAATGCCGATTATGCAACAGCATCAAAACATGGAATTGGTGAAAACAGTGCAGGACGTGCAAGTTTCTGCCCATGACGGACAAAACATGATATAATCACCACGGTGGTTGGGGTCTGAGATAAACACAAGGAGTCATAGCCATGCGTATTCTAGCCTTAGTCCTCGCCGGTTTTGCCATGAGCGCGTTGGCGTTTAGTGCGGCCAAAGCCGCCGATTATGAATTCAGTACCAGCATCGCCGCCCCCAATGTAAAAATTGCCAGCATTACCGTTAATATCAGTGATGATGTTAGAGATGAAAAATTGCGATGGGGCCCCCGTGATATCGAACAGCTAAAAAAGACGCTGGTTAAAAAGGTGACCAGTCGCCTGGAACGCAGCGACCTGATGGGGGATAACGGTGCGCGCCTGGAACTGACCCTGGTCGAAATCGCGCCAAACCGGCCAACCATGCACGAAATGTCCAAACGCACCGGTCTGGATTTTGTATCCTTTGGTCTGGGTGGTGCCGAGGTCAAGGCGCATCTGGTGGCCGCGGACAGTACCGATCTTGGCGATATGCGCTATCGGTATTTTGCTGACTATCTTTATGATTACAGCGCGAGTGCGACAACCTGGAATGATGCTCGCCGGGCCTTTGACAAGTTTGCACGGCGTCTGGTCAAAGAATTGACCGCCGAGCCGGCCAGTTAAGAACGTTTGATTGCGGCCATATACAGCCCTGCACCGTTTAGGCGCAGGGCTGTAAGGCAGGTTTTCCATACGCCTAGTAACGGTGCATGGGTTGGCGATAACGATAGCCATAACCATTGGCCGGACGGTAATAGTTCAGATACCGGACCAGCCGTTTGGTGCCACGGACAAAGCGGGCCTGGCCATAACCATCCAGACAATATCGCACCGTTACAATGGCAGCATCGCCCTGAAAACGCCCGGTGCGTTTTACCCGAAAACAACCTTCCAGAGGGCCATGACCCCAGCGAATGATTTTACCGCGCACCCCAAATTGGTTGATGCGGTTTAACCAGGGGTATTGCTGACGCGGGCTGTGCATATAGCGATTACCGTAACGGCCATTATTGTACATATTGCGGTTACGGTGTGATCGCTTGTTAATATACCCGTCATCGGCATCATGATCGTTATCGACATATACCGGAGGGCGGCCATTGCGCTTGCCGTGGGCCATGGCCGGGGCCGCCATGGTCATGCCAGCCATGCCAAAGGCGGCCAGCATAACCATGGCTTTGCCGGGGCCAGGTTTTCTCGTTTGCGTGTTCATGTTGAACTCCTTTTTGTCCCAGCTTGGACACAGTGTGGAGGATTCAGTCTGAAACGCACCTGAAGGGGCCGTTCATATGGATGAATGGTTTAAATCATAGGCATTGGCGGCCTCGGTTATGGTGGCAAGGGCGGCCTCAAACACACTCCAGTCATCGGTCGTGGCAATGGCTTCCCAAATGGCTTCCACCTCATCGATCACCAGGGTGAAGGGATTGTCTTGGGCAAAATAGGGATGGTGTAAACGGTCGGGGCGATCTGGGGTAAAGGTTTGAATTTCTTTACGAAAGGCGGCAAAGGCCGAATCCTGATAAAACCCCAGGCGCGGCCGTGTCATGGCCCGGCCTTCATCGGCGCCAAACCAGTCAAAGAAAAACCCCTCAAAAGGCGCCTGGGTATCTTTGAGGGCCGCCAACAATGTGCGCAAAAAATGATGGTTTTGCTCTTGTGTGCCCGGGCGCAGACCCAATCTGTATAAAAACGCGGCAGGCAGGGCTTTGGCATAGGTGTGGGCAAAGCTCTTGTGGGCCTCCTGCAGGGCTTCCACCGGGGCCAACAGGCTGAGGGCTTCGCCCAGCCGAGCCAAATTCCACCCCACCGCCTCGCCCTGGCGGCCAAAAGCATAGAGGCCTTGGTGGTCAAAATAGGCGGCGGTAAAACCCGGTTCATAATGGGGCAAAAACCGCCATGGCCCGTAATCAAAGCTTTCGCCGTTTATATTCATATTGTCGGTATTCAAAACCCCGTGCACAAATCCGGCGGCGATCCAGCGAGCGCACAATTGCGCGCTCAACACGGCCACCCTTTCCAGAAAGGCGGCCGGGCGCTGGGCCTCCTTCAGGGTCAACAGGTCTGGCATATAATACTCAAGACTATGATCCAGCAGGGTTTTCAGGTTTTCGGTTTGCCCCAAAGCGGCCAGGCGCTGGAAGCTGCCAAAGCGAATATGAGAATGGGACAGGCGCACCATAACGGCGCTGCGTGTGGGCGAAGGCTCGTCCCCCCGTATCAGACTTTCGCCAGTTTCAATCACGCTGAACACCCGCGAGGTGGGCACCCCCAAAGCCTCCAGCATGTGTGCTGCCAAGACTTCGCGCACCGCCCCTTTTAAGGTCAGTCGCCCATCACCACCCCGTGACCAGGGGGTGCGGCCGCTGCCCTTGGTGCCCAAATCCATCAGACAGCCCTGATGATCGCGCATTTGTGCAAACAAAAACCCGCGCCCATCGCCCAGGTCGGGGTTGTATTGGCGAAACTGATGACCGTGATAGCGCATGGCCAAGGGCTGTTTCTGATTGTCCGGCAAGGCCTCAAAGCGGCCGAAATGGGCGATCCACTGTGCCTCGTCCAGATCCTGCAGACCCACCTGCCTGGCCGCCTCCTGATTGCGATAACGCAATTGAATCTGTGGAAAATCAGCGGCCTGCACAAGATCGGCAAAATCGCCACCAAGGCTTTCAAAACGTGGCTCAGCTTGATAGGTGGTCGTGATCGGCATGGGTTGGTACCTTGTGGCCGGGGTGATGAATTTGCTATGCAAAAATGCATAGCAGGTGCGGCATTAGGACACTTTTAATGTGCACCTTGCCTTCCTATATACAGCCTGAAGCCGCTGTTGTGGCTTTACCGTTTCCCCGGACCCCTTTTTCGTTCGAGACGGTTACCGCAGGCCTCTCCCTCCCCCCTTTGAGAGGCATTCGCGAGGACTTATAAAGCCGGGTCACTTCGTGTGGACCCGGCTTTTTTTTGCCTGATTCTATAAATAATTAGCTACCTCACAAAGATTTTCAATCAGGATGGCCCCTTCGCGGGCCAGGCCGGTTTCTTCTTTCAGTTCACCACCAATATAGCCCAGACAGACCATGCCGGCGGCCCTGGCGGCGCGCGCACCCACCGGCGAATCCTCAATCACAATGGCGGCCTTTGGCGCTATGCCCATTTCATGGGCCGCGTGCAAAAACAAATCCGGGGCCGGTTTGCCACGGGCAACCATGGTGGCATTAAAAATCATTCCCTCAAAATCCGCTATCAGGCCGGTGCGCCCCAGGGTGATTTCCATTTTTCCCATCGGGCCGGATGAGGCAATACACTGTTTTCGCCCGGCCGCCTGGATCAGGGCTATGGCCTCTTTGGCCCCGGGCATAGCCTCTACGTGTTCGCGCAGGGCCGCATAGCTTTCATTGCGATACTGGTCTGGCCAGTCGGGGGCCAGCGTGCGGTCCAGCCTGGCTTCGATCTTGGCCACACAATCCTTCATGGACAGGCCTTTGAACTGGGCACAGCATTCTTCAAAGGAAACCGGCCAACCGGCCTTGGTAATCAGGCGCGCAAAAACATGATTGGTGATGGTTTCAGATTCCACCAATACTCCGTCGCAATCAAAGATTACCAATTGCGCCCCGTCGGCCCTCATCCCCTCTTTATGGCTCAATGACTTGCCTTTTTATGGCTGGTTTTTTTGGGCTTGGATTTCTTTTTGGAGTTATGAGTTTTCTTTTTCTTTGGTGCGGCCTTGGCGGCGGTTTTTGTCTCGGCTTTCAGGGCCTTGTCGGTAAAGTCAAAGCCCAGATTGACCGCCCGCGGCGGTGGATTGCGCACACTGGTACTAAAAACCGCGCTGGTTTGGGGTGGCAATTCTTTCAGATTTACCGGTACCGTCCAGGCGTGAATTTCCTCGTCGGTTTCATCGCGCAGGCTGACCCGGACCAGCGGGGCATGCCTTGTTTTGTCGCCGGGATTATAAATTTCACCGGATATGTGCAAAATATCTTCGCCTTTTTCGCGCACCCGTTCGCTTTTGATATTGCGAATATCAACCCCCCAAATATCCGCCGGCATGCCAATGGCGTCAAACGTTCCGGCCGTTTTGGGAAATACCCTGACAATGCTGTCACGAAAACTGATGGCCATAAACGCCAACAGGGCCAGGGTTACAAAAACGCCGCCCCAGGCCCCCAGGGCCACCAAACGGCGTTTGCGTTTGGCCTTGGCCTCCAACTTGTTGCGATAGGCCTTGTGCGCCGGTGCCGGGCTTTCGGTCTCCTCTGGGGGTGGATTGTCTGCCTGTGGGGGGTCTTCTTCTGTCGGCGGCGCGCTGTTGGTTTCATCTTCGGCAACCGCATCAAAATCATCAGCGACTTCGGTTTCGGCCGAATCTTCGGGCGCCGCTTCTTCGGCAGGCTCTTCACTTTGTTCCGCAGATGGCGCAGGATCATCCTGTGCTTCTTCCGGGGTGGCGAACCATTTGTGGCCACAGGATGCGCACCGCACCTCGCGCCCTGACTGACCCAAAGCCTTGGCAGTGACGGTATAGTGCGTAGAACAGTCTGGACACGTTATGATCATGTGCAAACCGAATCAGTCCCTGTTAGTCCAATCCCTGTGAGGTCGCCTATTCTTTCACTGAAGTCCAGTCAATCGCAAGAGCCTAAACCAGATCGCAACCTGCCGGTGCTGGCCATTCAGGACGTGTATATGCGATACAGCCATGGGCCAAATGTGTTGCATGACATCAATCTGAGCCTGGCGGCGGGCTCTTTTCATTTTCTGACCGGCCCATCAGGGGCCGGAAAATCTTCACTGTTGAAACTGATTTATCTGGCCCAGCATTGTTCGGCGGGGCAAATGCGCCTGTTCGGACAGGATGTGGCCCAATGCACCCGCAATCAAAAAGCATTGCTAAGACGGCGTATTGGCGTGGTGTTTCAGGAATTTCGCCTGCTTGATCACCTCAGTGTTTTTGAAAACATTGCCTTGCCCTTGCGGGCCGCCGGGATCAAGCGCGAAAGCTATGAAGAGGACGTGGTCGAGCTGTTATCCTGGGTCGGGCTGGGCGATGCCATGAATGAAAATCCACGCACCCTGTCAGGGGGCGAAAAACAGCGCGTCGCCATTGCCCGCGCCGTGGTGGCCAAACCGGAACTGCTGATCGCGGACGAGCCAACGGGCAATGTAGACCCGGATATGGCCATTCGCCTGATGCGTCTGTTTGTCGAGCTGAACCGTCTGGGCTCCACCGTGCTGATCGCCAGCCATGATCTGCAACTGGTACGGGCCTCGGGTGCCCCGGTGCTGACCATTAATGAAGGCCGGCTCAGCCCGCCAAAGGCCCCGCGCAAACGGGCACGCTCATGACCAGAAATGTGCCAGATCCCACGCCGCCATCCATGCTGCCTCTGCGCTCAAAAGAGGACGGGCCGTTATTTTTTGTGATCGCCATTATTATTTTTCTGGCCTGTGTCAGTGCCCTGATCACCCGGGCCGCCTTTGTATCGGCGGCCAGTTGGCGCGCCGACCTGAACGGGGCTATGACTGTACAGATCAAGGATGCCAAGGATCAGGACCGTAAAATCGAACGCGCTGCCAAACTGTTGCGGGCTTTGCCCGGCATAAAGGGGGTTACTGTCTATGACCGTTCCCATGCCAAGGCCCTGTTGGAGCCATGGCTGGGCAAGGGGAATATCCCCGATGACCTGCCCTTGCCAATGATTGTTGGCCTGCAACTGGATCCTAAGGCCCCGGCCAGCAAAAACGCCATCCAGTTGGCGCTCAGTGCCGGTGATATCAATGCCGAAGTGGATGATCACCGACGTTGGTCGGCGGAAATGAACAATGCTGCCCGGTTTTTACAGATTTTTTCGCTGGCCGCCTTGTCACTCTTGGTAAGTGCCTCGATCGCGGTGACCGGCTTTGCCACCCGGGCCAGCCTGGCGGCGCGGCGGGATGTGGTCAACACATTACACCTTGCCGGAGCATTTGATCGCTATATTGCTGAACAGTTTGAACGCCGTTTTGGTGCCTTGGGTCTGCGCGCCGGTCTGATGGGCGCGGCGCTGGCCGGTCTGGTGGTGGGGGCGGCGCAATTGCTCTCCTCTGGCGGAACGGGTCTGTTGCTGCCGGTGTTTCGTCTGGACATGCTGGGCTTTGGTATTTTGGTGCTGGCACCGGTGCTGACGGCATTTTTGGGGGCGCTGACCGCGCGAATGACGGTGTTGTCCAATTTGCGGGAGCAGGAATAATGCGCCGTCTGTTGTTCCCCATACTGGCCCTTGTGGCTCTGGCTTTATTGCTGGGTTTTATTATCTTTGCGCTTTCCCTGCCCAAGGTGCGAACGGCTTCGGCCATGGAAACCGCTGATGCCATTGTGGTGCTTACCGGCGGTGGCGGCACGCGCATTCGGGCGGCTGCGGATTTGCTGGACAAAAAACGCGGGGAACGCCTGCTGATCTCCGGTGTGCACAGCACGGTCCAGCGCGGCGATATTCAATATCTTTTCCACCTTACGCCCAAGGCCATGCAATGTTGCGTGGATCTGGGCTATCGGGCGCGGGACACCCTTGGCAATGCTGATGAAATTGCTGCCTGGGCGCATACCCATCAATATCGGCATTTGATTGTGGTCACCTCCACCTATCATATGCCCCGTGCCCTGATAGAACTGCATGCCTCTATGCCGGATGCCCAATTGGTCCCCTTTCCGGTCAAGGATGACCGCCATAAGGGGCTCGGCACCTTGCGCCGTATGGTGGTGGAGTATCTGAAATACGTGGTGATTATGGGCCGCGAAGCCATTTTGGGAATAGGGCAAAACACATGATGGTATTGCGATCCTTGCTCTTTATGGCCTGGATGTATGGCTTGATGGCCGTGATGGGGCTGGTGTGCCTGCCCTTGCTGGCGGGGCCGCGGCTTTGGGTAAAGGGCGTGGTCAGGCTCTGGATACGGCTGGTGCATGGGGGGCTGCGCCTGTTGTGTGGCATTCGCATTCAGATCGAAGGCCAGGAAAACCTGCCCAAAGGCGGGGCGCTGATTGCCAGTAAACATCAGGCTATGGTGGATGTCTTCTGGCCCTGGCTTTATTGCGATGATCCGGCCCTGATCTTCAAAAAAGAACTGGCCTTTTTACCGGTATTTGGCTGGTACGCGTTAAAACTGAAAAACATCATGGTGGACCGTGCCGGTCATGCCACGGCCTTGCGCAATATGATGCGCAAGGCGCGCGCTTTGGCCCAAGAGGGACGCCAGATCATTATCTATCCCGAAGGCACGCGTGGTCAGCCGGGGCAAACCCTGCCCTATAAGCCCGGCGTGGCGGCGCTCTATACACAAATGGAGGTGCCGTGCGTGCCGGTGGCGCTAAATTCGGGCCTGCACTGGCCTGCCCGCGGGCTGGTATTGACCCCGGGGGTGATCAGAGTGCGCATTTTGCCACCCATCGCGCCGGGCCTGAAACGCAAGGACTTTA
This sequence comes from Robiginitomaculum sp., assembly GCA_015485335.1. GTDB lineage: Bacteria > Pseudomonadota > Alphaproteobacteria > Caulobacterales > Maricaulaceae > Robiginitomaculum_B. The sequence goes on along the minus strand of WFTT01000030.1, from coordinate 23,004 downwards.
TGCGTATCCTGCAAGAACAGATCGATACTGCCTCCAAGGAACTGTTATTGCTGGACGAAGGCTGAAATCGCTGCGATCACAGCCTTGTTTTCCTCTTTCGTGCCAACGGTCATACGCAAATATCCCGGCAGGCCAAAGCCGCGCATGCCCCGCAGGATCAGGCCCCGTGCACTCAGGAATGTTTCCAGCGCGTCTGCCTCGTCCGGACTTTGCAGGCCAAACAACACAAAATTACCGGCGCTGGGAAAAGCCTTCAGACCCAGGGCATTGATCTGTGCCTCGATCCACGGTGCCCATTTGGCCACATGATCGACGCATTTTTGCAAAAACGCCATATCATCCAGCGCCGCCAACGCGGCGGCCTGGGCCATGGCGTTGACGTTAAACGGGCTGCGCACCCGGTTCAGCACGGCGGCCACCTCATCGGGGCAATAGGCCCACCCCACGCGCAGGCCCGCCAGACCATAGGATTTGGAAAAGGTGCGCGTGGCCACCACGTTTTTGTGCTGGCTGACCAGCGCAAAACCGCCTTCATAATCCTCCTCACGGACAAATTCCGCATAGGCTCCATCAATGACCAGCAAGACATCTTCGGGCAAGCCCGCGTGCAATTTGCGCACCTCTTCGCCGGGCATCAGATAGCCGGTGGGATTATTGGGATTGGCCAGAAACACCATGCGGGTGCGTTTGCTCACTTTGGAAAGAAATGCGGCGGCATCGATGCGCATATCGGTTTCGGGGGCGGTTACCGGCACCGCGCCGTTTTGCCAGGCAATGAGTTTATAACTGAGGAAGCCATGTTGGGCGAGCAGCACTTCGTCCCCATCGCGCAAATAGGCCTTGCCCAGCAATTGCAGCAATTCATCCGAGCCACAGCCGCAAACAATCCGTTCCACATCCAGATCATGCTTGGCCGCCAGCGCCTCGCGCAATAAATGCACGCTGCCATCGGGATAGCGTTCAACCTTTTGTTCCAGATCATGCATGGCCGTGATGGCCGCCGGGCTGCATCCAAAACAGTTTTCATTCGAGGAAAGCTTGATTGGGGCGTCAAAGCCCGGCGCATCGGAAACGCCGCCGCGATAAGGTTTAATATCCAATAGGCCGGGGCGGGGAAGAGGAGGCATGTCCAATATTCCTGTCAGTTTTGTTCCAGAGGATTGGCAAAAAGACCAATCTGGCAAAGTCCTTCGTGGGGTTCCGGTGCGGTTTTGCCGTCAAAGGCCATGAGACGCAGATCCCCCTTTTGGGCAAGCACCGTGCCCTGAGGCATATCGTCTTTTTGACCCGTCCCGACAAGCCAGACACTGTCATTGCCCGAGTATTCGCGCGGGGCGACGGCAATGGCATAGGCGGCGGGCGAGGTATTGCTGGCAAAACGGGGCAGGGCCGCCAACACCGCCGGGGCCGGTCCCCGACCTTCATTTAACTGCGCCAGTTCTACCCACCAGTTCACCCCCTCGGTGGGGGCCGGAACGATGGCAATGGCCCCTTCTTCTTTGGCACAACGGGCAATGGCCGTGGCATCATCGTCCACCATTTCCAGGGGCAGCAGACCAAAAAACGTACGCGCCAGAGCGGCCAGTTTGGGATGGGACTTTGAAACCAGCAAAAAGGCCGGTCCCTGGGCCTGCAGGCTCTGGGCGATCACCGTGCTCCACAACCGTTCCACCGCTTGGGCACTTAGCGTAGAGCTGGCCCGACCCACCAGGCGGGCAAACAATTGCGCCTCGCGCGCCGGTCGCCATGGCAGGCCGCCACGTACTTTGGATTTGCCCACTTGTTCTGACAGGGCCAGTCGTCCTTTGATCAGATTGAGAATTTCATCATCAAATTTATCAATGGCGGCTCGCCATTCGCTCATGTCCAGATCAGGCTGGGCCTCATCACGCTTACTCATGGTTTTAAATTCCCCAGCGCCGGTATTAACAAAGGTTTGGCCGTTGGCGGGCGAACCAGAACCTGTTTACAAGCCTCCACCATAATCACCCCGCCAAAGGCTGGCCAGAGCCGTTCACCAGCCTGTTCCCATGCCCGTACCGCCGACAACGAGGTGATAAAACGGGTGGGCGGTGCATAAAGGGCCTTGGCCCAGGCACAGGTTTGCAGCCCGCATTCACGCATCAAGGCACGCATCTGGCCCCGGGAAAATGCCCGCCCATGGCCAAACGGGCTGGCATCATGGTGCGCCCACAGGCCGGTACGGTTTGGCACCACGCTGACCACCCTTCCTTGCGGCGATAAAATACGGTGCACCTCCATCAGCAATTCTGTGGGCGCACGGGATTCCTCCAGCCCATGAATGATCAGAACCCGGTCAAAGCTGGCCTCATTAAAGGGCAGCGCCTGATCGTCCACCAGAAGGGATTTCACCCCGCCCAAGGCCGGCCATTGTTCCACCCCCTGACGGGCGGGCATGGCCAGGGCCAGACGCCGGGGTATGCTTTCATTGGCGCTAAAATACGGAATGCCATAGCCCAGCGCCAGAATATCCAGACCGCCAAGGTCTGGCCACAACGCCTCCAGACGCCGGGCGATCATGGCCTGGACCGCGCGCCCCAGGGCGCTGCGATAAAACTCTTCCAGATCGGCAACATTTGGCTGCATGCGGGTTTGGTCTTTTCGGGCTGTGCGTTATGATCGTTTCATCATAGCTACAGGATTCAACCGATGTCTTCATTAATAATCAAACAAATTCCCTGTCTTAGCGATAATTATGGCTATCTGGTCCATGACCCGCAAAGCGGGGAAACGGCCAGTATTGATACCCCGGATGCCAAGGCCATTTTAGCGGCGCTAGATGATGAAGGTTGGCGCCTGACCCAGATCTGGAACACCCACCATCATTATGATCATGCGGGGGGCAATGCGGAACTGGTCGAAAAAACCGGCTGTGCGGTTTATGCACCCAAAGGCGAACGCGACATGATCCCGGGTGCGGATCATTATATCGGCGAAGGGGATGAGGTTCACTTAGGCGAACATCGCGCCCGGGTGATTGACACGCCCGGTCATACCCGCGGGCATATCTGTTATATTTTTGATGATGAAAAGCTGGCCTTTGTTGGCGACACGCTGTTTGCGCTGGGCTGTGGTCGCCTGTTCGAAGGCACCCCCGAACAGATGTGGGACAGCCTGTATAAGTTAAAGGCGCTTCCCGATGACATGTTGATCCATTGCGCCCATGAATACACCATGGATAATGCCCGCTTTGCGGTTACGGTAGAGCCGCAAAATGCGGATTTACAGTCACGCATTTTACAGATCAAAGCCCTTCGTGAAAAGGATCAGCCAACAGTGCCAATGTTGTTGGGGCTGGAAAAGGCAACCAATCCATTTCTTCGCCCGGGCAGTGCCGCCATTCGGGCCAATCTTAAGGAAGAGCGTTCAGACGACGCGGCAGTATTTGCGCATGTTCGCCGCCTGAAGGATGCGTTTTAAACGGGTTCAGGCTATCGCTGATATGGGCATGGATCAGGCGGGCATGGCCATCCTCATGAGAAAACGCATCAAAGCTGAGATTGACCAGGGCGTTTTGCGGCGCGCCCAGGCCGATGGTCATCGGCCCCAGACACAGGCTCAGCATGGCCTCAGGCGTTGAGGTATCGGTGGTGGATGAATTGGGGCCAGCCAGGGATAAGGTCATCCCCAGTACGATAATGGCCACGAGTTTGGTAAACATTGCTCAATTTCCCTCGCAACAACGTTTCAGGTTTCCAGATCACGAAACTGTCGGCGCAGTTTCCATTCTTTTGACGTTACCGTGCGTTCCAGATCCGCCAGCCGATCTTCCAGATCGCGGAACTGATAGCGCAGATTAGAGAACGTCACTTCGGGGCGACGCTCTACGCCGCGCCAGAAATCATCCTCTTCGGGTTTCAGCTTCTGTGGCTTTTCTCCCCGCACCGGCAAGGCAATACAGGCCACGATATAGGCAATAAAGGTGAACGGCCCGGCGATGAAAAATGATAAGGCCCAGAGAATCCGTACCAGCACCACGTCAATATTGAAGTAATCGGCCAGGCCGGCACAAACCCCGCACCAGACGCCGGTCGTGCGATTACGATACAGGCGGTGCGGATTGGGGGAGCGTGAAAAATCTTTACTCATCTTCTTTGGTCCTCCAGCCGGGGGTTTCAGCATCCAAAATGGCTTCCAGCGAGTTGATGCGTTTTTCCATACGACGGGCGCTGCGCCACAAATCCTCGAGCATGTGTTCGTCGTCTGCCGAGAGTGATTTTTGTTGTTTCAATTTGGTGAGATTGTTCAAAATAACGGAGGGCATGATCACCAACACAATGAAAACAACTGCAATGACAGTGATATCCATAAAATTATCTTTCTTGCCTAGTAACAGGGATGCCCGGAGGCCTAGCTGGCATCAGCCGCCGTTTTGACGGCCTTTTTTGCCCTGCCGATTTTTTCACGAAGGGCGGCCAGTTCCTTTTCAACCGCTTCTTCGGCTTCCAGGTCCATAAACTGACCTTCCAGGCTTTTGCCGCCATTCAGATCATAGCTCTCTGCCATGGCTTCCAGCTCGTCCACCTTGCGCTCTACGGCGGCATAGCGGGTCAGGGCATCTTCGATCTTGTGATCCGATACCGTCTGACGTACCCGCAGGCGGGTTTCGGCCGACTGGCGACGGGCGGCCAGGGCCTTGTGCTTGGCCTTGGCTTCGTCCAGCTTGGATTGCAATTTGCCCATGTCCTCATCGGCTTTGGCAATGGCTTCTTCCACGATGGCCAGTTCCTTTTGCAGAACTTCAACCATTTGCGCGGCCTTGGCCTTGGCCTGCAGAGCGCCGCGGGCCAGGTCTTCGCGACCTTTGCTTACTGCCAGCTCGGCCTTGGCTTCCCAATCGGCCTCGGCGGCGGAAAAGCGTTCCAGCTTGCGTTCGACATCTTTTTTATCGGCGATGGCGCGCGCGGCGGCGGTGCGAACCTCGATCAGCGTGTCTTCCATTTCCTGAATGATCAGGCGCGCGATCTTCTCCGGATCTTCGGCCTGTTCCAGCATGGAATTGATGTTCGAATTGATGATATCGCCCATCCGTGAAAAAATACCCATTGTACTACTCCTTGAAAAACTGGGGGAAACGCCCCTCAAAAACTGTCTAGAAAAACACGCCGCCAACAATCAGACCGGCAACGAAAAAGCCCCAGGTTTCTGCGGGCCGCGTGCGTAAATAACGCCAAAATCGTGAACTGGTCTCGCGCCAGTCTTCGGCGGCTTGGTCCGCTTTGCTGGGACCGTCATCATAGGGATCGTATTTGCTCATTTTTCTACTTTCAGTATTTTTGACCGACCGGGTATCTTCCCGCTTGCCCCTAAGTTTGCAATGGCCGTGCCAGTTTGGTGTTAATCATACAACCAATTGTTATTAAACGAAAAAACAAACTCATTGCTTTGAGTGGTGTTTGATAATATGGTGTAAATACCAAAATTTTAGTGATAATCACAGTTCTAAAATGGTGTTTTCCACATGATTTCTCCCGATTCCCTGCCACCCCTGATCGGGCAAAGTGCCGAATTTCTGGCCCTGTTGGACCGGGTATCGATGGTGGCGCCGGTGGACCGGCCGGTGCTGGTCATTGGCGAGCGCGGCACCGGCAAGGAGCTGATCGGTGCGCGGCTGCACTTTCTCTCCACGCGCTGGTCGCGCGATTATGTGAAGGTCAATTGTGCGGCGCTCTCCGAAGACCTGCTGGAATCAGAGCTTTTCGGCCACGAGGCCGGGGCCTTTACCGGGGCCAAAGGCCGCCATATGGGGCGGTTCGAGCGGGCGAACGGGGGCACCATTTTTCTGGACGAGATCGCCAATGCCTCGCTGCGGGTGCAGGAAAAAATCCTGCGGGTGGTGGAATATGGCGAATTTGAACGCATAGGTGGGGAAAAAACGCTTACCACCGATGTGCGGGTGGTGGGGGCCACCAATGCGGATTTGCCCAAACTGGCCGGGGAAGGAAAGTTTCGCGCCGATCTACTGGACCGGCTGGCCTTTGAGGTGATCAACCTGCCGCCCTTGCGCGTGCGCTGGGAGGATATCCCCATTCTGGCCCAGCATTTTGGGCAGAGCATGGCGCGCGAGCTGGGGCAGGAACACTTTGTCGGCTTCGGGATGCAGGCCATGCGCTCGTTGATGGAGCACAACTGGCCAGGCAATGTGCGCGAGCTGAAAAACGTGGTGGAGCGTGCCGTCAGCCGCCAGGCGGCCCGGCATCTGGATGATCATATCAACGACATTGTGCTGGACCCGTTTGCGCGCCATTGGGCACCGGTAAAAACTGTTGCCAATGTCCCGAACACCCCTGTCGCCCCGGCCATACCCACCGCCAATGCCGATATGCCTTTTACGGCGCAGGTGAATTTGCTGGAACGCAATCTGATCAAAGGGGCGCTGAGCACCCATGGCTGGCACCAGGGCCGCGCCGCCAAGGCTCTTGGCATCAGCTATGACCAGATACGTCATTATATGCGCAAGCACGACATAAAGCGCCCGGCAGCACAGAACTAAAGGTGTGCTAATCCATCCTTCGAGGCTTCCCCGGATCAAGTCCGGGGTACGCACCTCAGGATGAGGCTTTACTTAATTTAACTTCCCCTCATGCTGAGGCGGCGCGAAGCGCCCTCGAAGCATGAAGGCTATATAACGCTTCTTGCAAACCTTCACGCTTTTTGGCGCGGGGCCGGGGCGCTGTCATCCAGTGGGTGTTCCAGCCGTTGCAGCATTTCGATGGGACAGACCTGTTTGATCATTTTGCGCCGGGTTTCCCATTTGCGCAAAATTTCCAGCGCATAATCGGACCCGGTTTCCCGGGCGTGGGTTTCGATCAGGGTTTTGCATTTCTCTTCCCAATAGGTCGAGGCCAGCGGCGCCCAATAAACCGTGTCTGCATTAATCAGTTTGTCCAGAATATCCAGTGGGTCATAGACATAGGCCATGCCGCCATTCATGCCGGCGGCAAAGTTATGGCCCACCCGACCCAGGATCACTACATTCCCGCCGGTCATATATTCACACCCATTGGCGCCGCACCCTTCGATCACCGCATCGGCGCCCGAGTTTCGCACGGCAAAGCGTTCGCCCGCCTGGCCGGCGGCAAAAAGTGTTCCGGCGGTGGCTCCGTACAAACAGGTATTACCGATAATGATATTGTCCGAACTGGCCCGTGCCGCACTGCCGGACGGGCGAATGATAATCTGTGCGCCCGATAAACCCTTGCCCACATAATCATTGGCTTCGCCCTGTAATTCCAGGCGCAGGCCTTTAATGGCAAAAGCGCCCAGGGATTGCCCTGCCGCCCCTTTCAGGCTCAGCGTCAAATGACCCGGTGACAGCCCGTCCATGCCCCATTTTCGATAGATCAGCGAGGATAGGCGCGTGCCGATGGAGCGATCCGTATTATGTACCGTATAGGTCAGATGCATTTTTTCCTTGCGCGAAAAAAACGGCGCAGCGTCCTTGATCACGTCTTCATCCAGAGACGGGCTGACGGCAACGCGCGTGGTTTGTGTGCAATGGGTTTGCCCCTGACCGGTTTCCACCCGCAGCAATAACGGGTTCAGATCCAGATCATCCAGATGAGAGGCACCGCGATTAACCTGTGCCAACAGGTCAGCGCGCCCCACCACTTCGTTCAAGGTGGTGGCCCCCAGCTCGGCCAGAATTTCGCGCACGTCCTGGGCCAGAAACGTCATCAGATTGACCACCCCGTCCGGGCTGCCTTTGTACATGGCGCGCAGGCGCTCATCCTGGGTGCAAATGCCTACCGGACAGGTGTTGGTATGACACTGGCGCACCATAAGGCAGCCCAGCGCCATCAGTGCCATGGTGCCAATGCCAAATTCTTCGGCCCCCAGCATGGCGGCGATGACAATATCGCGGCCCGAACGCAGCCCCCCATCGGTGCGCAGGCGCACCTGAGAGCGCAGCCCGTTCAGGGTCAGCACCTGATTGGCCTCTGCCAGACCCATTTCCCACGGCGCTCCGGCATATTTGATGGCGCTTTGGGGGCTGGCCCCGGTGCCGCCACTATGGCCGGAAATGGTAATGATGTCGGCCTTGGCCTTGGCCACACCGGCGGCAATGGGGCCAATGCCGGCCGCCGCCACCAGTTTGACCGCCACCCGGGCATCGGGGTTGATCTGTTTGAGATCATAAATCAGCTGGGCCAGATCTTCGATCGAATAAATATCATGGTGCGGCGGCGGCGAGATCAGGGTCACCCCCTCCACACTGTGGCGCAGCCGCGCAATCATGGAATTGACCTTAAAGCCTGGCAATTGGCCGCCTTCGCCGGGCTTGGCCCCTTGGGCGACTTTGATTTCCAGCTCGCGGCATTCATTCAGATATTGCGCATTCACGCCAAAGCGCCCCGACGCCACCTGTTTAACCGCTGAATTGGCATTATCGCCACTGTCCAGCGGTTCATACCGGGCCGGGTCTTCGCCGCCCTCGCCCGAGACCGAGCGCGCGCCAATGCGGTTCATGGCAATGTTCAAGGCCCCGTGGGCTTCGGGGGACAGGGCGCCCAAAGACATGCCTGGGGTAAGAAAGCGTTTGCGAATTTCATTGACCGATTCAACACTGTCTATGGAGACTGGCCCGTTGGTTTTTCTAAAGTCCAGCAGATCGCGAATCTGCGCCGGCTTTTGTGCCGCCACGGTTTCCAGATAGGTGGCAAAATCACTGCCCGATCCGCTTTTACAGGCTTTTTGCAGGGTCGAAATGGTATCGGCGGTATAGGCATGGCGTTCGGCCCCGGCCCGCACCCGATAGAGACCGCCCACGGGCAGGCTGATCGTCTGGGGGGCAAAGCCGCGCCGGTGCTGATCTCGCACTTTGCGTTCTAGCCCGGTCAGGCCAATGCCGGAAATGCGTGAGGGCACGCCCGGAAAAAATTCGGCCATCAGGGCGCGGGACAGACCCAAAGCCTCAAAATTACAGCCGCCTCGATAGGACGACAGGACCGATATGCCCATTTTGGACATGATTTTCAAAAGGCCGTTTTCTATCGCCGTTTTATAGTTTTTGACGGCGGTCAGATAATTAATCTGGCCCAATGTGCCGCAAACCTGTGCATTGGCAATCATTTCCTGGGTCAGATAGGCATTTACCGTGGTGGCCCCGGCCCCGATCAGAACTGCAAAGGCATGGCTGTCCAATACATCGGCGGCGCGCACGATCAGTGAACAATAGGTTCGCAAATCTTCGGCCGTCAGGCGCGCATGTACGCCGCTGACCGCCAGGGCCATGGGAATGGCTGCACGGCTTTCACTGACCGCTTCATCGCTCAGTACCAAATGGCCAAAACCGTTTTGCACCGCCCGTATCGCCTCATTGCGGATCCGGCCCAGCGCCTCGGTCAGGCTTTCGCCATCTTCATCATCGGCATGGGCATCAAAGGTACAATCAATATGGGTGACATCCTCTTCGCCCAGATATCGTACCAGGCGGTCATAGGCCCCATTGGTCAGTACTGGCGAGGACAGCGTCAGCACCCCGGGCTGGGTGTTTTCATTATCCAGAATATTGCCAAGGTTTTTAAACCGCGTAATCAGCCCCATCACCCGGCCTTCGCGCAAGGGATCAATGGGCGGGTTGGTTACCTGGCTGAAATTCTGGCGGAAAAAATGATATAGCGGGCGATACTGGTTAGACAGCACCGCCAGGGGCGTATCATCGCCCATGGAACCCAGCGGTTCCTTGGCTTCCATCACCGCTGGTTTCAATAACAGATGCGCATCTTCCAGCGAGAAGCCGGCGGCAACAGCCTTGCGGCACAGGGTATCATCGTCATAGCGGCGGGTTTCCGGCCCCTCACAGATCAGCGGATCCAGATCGGTCAGATTATCCAGCCAGCTTTGCCAGTCATGGGCGCTGGCCAGTTTGGCAATTAACGGCTCGCCCGAATAAAACTTACCCTCGTCCAGATTAATGCCCACCATGCGGCCCGGATGCACCCGGCCACGGGAAATAATGTCTTCTTCCTTTAACGGACACATGCCGGCCTCAGAGCCCAACGCCAACAGGCCATTGTCGGACAGGGCATAACGCAGCGGGCGCAGACCCGAACGATCCAGCCCGGCAATGACCCAGTTGCCGTCCGAAGCCACCAAAGCGGCCGGGCCATCCCATGGCTCCATCACCGCATTGCAATAGGCATACATGGCCTTTTCATTTTCCGGCATGGTATCGCCGCGCTTGGACCAGGCCTCGGGGATCAGCAGGGATTTGACCATGGGCACGGATCGCCCGGCACGAACCAGCACTTCAAAGGCACTATCCAGCGCCGCCGAATCTGATGATCCGGGCTGGATCACCGGCTTGATCTCGTTACCCGCATCGCCAAACGCCGCCGAGGCCATTTGCGTCTCGTGGCTGCGCATCCAGTTGATATTGCCCTTTAAGGTATTGATCTCGCCATTATGGGCCAGCATGTGCAGCGGCTGGGCCAGGCGCCATTCGGGAAACGTGTTGGTGGAATAGCGCTGGTGAAACAGGATGAAGGGCGAGACGAATTGCGCATCACACAGGTCCGGGAAAAATGCATCAATCTGTTCGGCCAGAAACATGCCTTTATAAACCAGGGTGCGGGCGCTGAAACTGCATACATAAAAATCGCTGATATAGGCGGCCAATACCGCCGCTTCGATGCGGCGACGCACCAGATACAGGGCCCGTTCCAGCTCTTCACTGTCGCTGATATCAGGGTTGTAAAACAACACCTGTTCAATTTCCGGACGGACCAGATTGGCATGTTCGCCCACCGCCGATACATCCACCGGCACCCGTCGCCAGCCATACAGTAAAAACCCGGATCCCAGGATTTGGGTTTCCACGATGGCCCGTGCGCGTTCCTGTGCTGCATAATCGGTGCGGGGTAGAAAAATCATCCCGACACACAACGGGTCATCCGCCATATCATGCCCAGTGCGGGCCACGATGTTGGCAAAAAACGCCTTGGGGATTTGCACCATAATGCCGGCCCCATCGCCGGTCTTGCCATCGGCGGCCACGGCGCCCCGGTGCCAGACGGCTTTTAAGGCGCTGATGCCTGCCTCGACCACTTCGCGGCGCGGTTGGCCGTCTATGGCGGCGACAAAACCGACGCCACAGCCATCGCGTTCGTCCGCCGGATCATAAAGTCCCTGGGGGGCTGGCCGGTGTGTATGGATCATGTTCATGCGGCCAGCTCCTTGCGCAAAATATCGCCAATCATTTCCATGGCTGCATCGCGGCCCTCGCGTATGGCCCAAACCACCAGCGAGGCACCGCGCACACAATCCCCGGCCGCATACACTCGCGCCAGCGAGGTTTCATAGCCATTGCGGCCGATCGCCAATGTGCCCCATTGTGTGGTTTCCAGATCTGGCGCGGCGTATTTGGCCGGCAGGTCTTCGGGGGTAAAGCCCAGCGCCGTAATGACCATATCAGCCGGCAGGGCAAAGGCGCTTTGGGGGACTTCTTCGGGCAGGGCCCGGCCATCTTTTTGCGGCGCGCCCAATTGCATGCGCACGGCGCGGATTTCAGTGGGGGTGTCGCCCGCCCCATGAATGGCCTTGGGGGCCGCCAGCCAGAAAAACTCTACCCCTTCCTCGCGTGCATTTTGCAGCTCTTTACGGGAGCCGGGCATGTTTTCCTCGTCGCGCCGGTAAAGACAGATAACCTTTTTGGCTCCCTGGCGTACGGCGGTGCGTACACAATCCATGGCCGTGTCGCCGCCACCAATGACCACCACATTCTTGTTGCTGGCATCCAGCCGACCGCTGTTGAAATCTTCAACCGCATCGCCAAAGCCCAGACGGTTGGCGCTGATCAGATAGTCCAGCGCTGGCACGATCATATTATCGCTGGCCCCGGGCACGCTCAGCTGGCGCGCCTGATAAACCCCGCCGGCCAACAGCACTGCATCATGCTGGCGGCGCAATTCCGCCAGGGTTACGTCCTTGCCGACTTCGCAATTCAGATGAAACTTTACACCGCTTTGCATCAGCCATTCGGTACGGCGCAATACCACCGTCTTTTCCAGCTTGAACGAAGGTATGCCATAGGTCAGCAGGCCGCCGGGGCGATCGGCGCGCTCAAAAATTTCAACCTGAAAGCCATTTTCGCGCAGCATGGCCGCTGCGGCCAGCCCGGCCGGACCGGAGCCAACAATGGCCACCGAATGTTTATGTTCGACCGGCGGCGAGATGGGGCTGACCCAGCCTTCGCGCCAGGCTTGTTCGCTAAGGGCGGTTTCCACCGCGCCAATGGTAATGGCCCCAAATCCGGCCTGGCCGGGCACACAGGCCTGTTCGCATAACCGGTCCTGGGGGCAGATGCGTCCACAAATTTCCGGCAAGGTATTGGTGGCATTGCTAAGCACCCAGGCGGCGTGTTCCTGTCCTTCGGCGGCCAGGTTCAGCCAGTCGGGAATATTATTGTCCAAGGGACAGCCCGATTGGCAAAACGGTACGCCGCATCCGGCACAGCGTTCTGACTGGGCGTGCAGGTTCTGCACGTCCAGGGTTGCGGATATTTCGTCAAAATCGGCGATACGTTCAGCGCGATCCCGTCGCGGCGGCGAACGCCGTTCGGTTTGGGCAAACCTTAGCATGGGTACTCCACGAAAACTGAGGCCGCACGGTCCATAGAAAGGTCTATGATCCAGACGGCCTTGGCCAAATGGCATTCACCAAATGGCACTGGAAGGACAATGATCCTTCGGGCGTTCCCTCTCATTACCGGCGGCCTTGTTGGCTGTTCTGTGGCGCGGCGGCACGATGGCCAAGGGCGCGCCCGCTTCGGTAAATGATGGATTTATCCTAATTGGCATTTTCGCAAAGTGCAAGTTTATGCCATTTGACGTGACAAAAGTGACACATTTATGCGCAGAAATATAAAAGGATGCAGGATGGGGGTTGATCTTTCCTGCCCCATGCATTTAGAGAACGTTTACCAGTTGGCGTCATGTTGACTGGGGAACCATTGTGGACAGGATAATGCCATGTGCCTTTTTGGCCAAATGACGTTTAATCTATCCGGCGGACGCAGCGCGCGGCCGCAATCCATCATGCCCGGTACCATTACCATTACAATTATGACAACAGGCCTCACACGGGGCGGTTTGGAATGATCTAGGGCATTTGCAAAATTGATCGTTTTAAACCCGCTCCGCAAAACCCGCAGGCGGGTTTTTTAATGCGCGCACCTTCTGGAGAAACAAAAATGCGTCCGACCATAGTAAAAGATAACCAGCCACTGCCATCGAACCTCGCGGTTCTGAAATTTGGCGGCTCAGTGCTGAGCGATGCTCAGGCGGTACACTCGGCGGCTCATGAAATTTACCGCTTTGTGCGGCGTGGTGAAAAAGTCATCGCGGTGGTGTCGGCCATTGCCGGGGAAACGGACGCCCTGATGGCTCTGGCCAAGGATGTTGGTGGCTGTGAAAACGCCCCCGGCAAGGCATCCCTTTTGCGGCTGGGTGAAATTCGCGCCGCGGCGCTATTGGCGCTGGCGCTGGAACGGGTTGGCCTGGATGCCCGGGCGGTGGATCCGGCGGAGATTGACCTTCGCGCTGAAGGCAGCCCCGATGATGCCGGATTGTGTGGGCTCAACCATGACCGCCTGGCCGCTCTGCTGGCCGCTCACGAAGTGCTGATCGTGCCGGGCTTCAGCGGTGTTCTGGAAGATGGCCAGCCGGCCCTGCTGGGTCGTGGCGGCACCGATCTTAGCGCGGTGTATCTAGGCGTGGCCCTGAATGCCAAACGGGTGCGCCTGATCAAGGATGTGGACGGGCTTTATGCCGGTGACCCCAAAACCGACCCCAATCCCCGCCGTTTTGGCCAGATCAACTGGGAGGATGCCCGCGAAATCTGTGGTCATTCCATTCAGGACCATGCGCTGGAATATGCACAAGAGCATGATCTGCGTCTGGAAATTGCGGCCTCGGCCCGTGCCTTTGATACGCGCATTACCCCCAACAGCGCGTCTTCGCACGCCCCGGCCCAGACCCGCAAACTGAAAGTGGCCCTGTTGGGTTTTGGCACTGTTGGCGAAGGGGTGTATGCGCATCTGGACCGTCATAAGGACCTTTTCGAGGTCAGCGGTATTCTGGTTCGGGACGCCGCCAAAGAGCGCGACAGCAATGCCCCGGCCCATTTGATCAGCACCGATGCAGGCGAAGTGTTCGCCACGCGACCCGATATTGTGGTGGAAATGATTGGTGGTGTGGATGCGGCGGATGCCTTTATCCTGAATGCCTTTTTTGGCGGTGCCGATGTGGTATCGGCCAACAAGGCGGTGATGGCCGCCAATTATGACAATCTGCACGCGGCGGCGGCCCGCGCCGGGCGCGCCTTGCGCTACAGTGCGGCGGTGGGCGGCGGTGTCCCCATGCTGGAAGCCCTGGATCAGGCGCGCGAAAACGGCGGCGTTGCATCGGTCCAGGGGGTGATCAACGGCACGGCGAATTTCATTCTGGATCGACTGGCCGAAGGTTGCCCGTTTGATCAGGCGGTCCGCGAAGCCCAGGAAAAAGGCTTTGCCGAGGCCGATCCGTCGGCGGATCTGGATGGCGATGATGCGGCGGCCAAATTATGCCTGATGGCGCGCCATGGTTTTGAAATGCCCTTGCGGGCCAGTCAGATCAGCTTGGAAAGCCTAAGCGATCTGGATCAGGCCAGCATTGATGCGGCCCGCGAAGCAGGCAAGGTCATTCGCCAGATCAGCGAAATTCGCCGCGATGACAAAGGTGCCCTGCATGCTAGTGTCTCCTTACAGGCGCTGGACAAGGATCATTATCTGGCTGCTGCCAAAGGCGAGCAGAACCGCCTTGTCATTAACCTGCAAAATGGGCAAAACCTATCTTTGCGTGGCAAGGGCGCTGGGCGCTGGCCAACGGCCGAGGCGGTGATGGCTGATCTTTTGGACATCCATCGTCTGCGCGGCCAATATGAAGAGAATGTGAGCGTACGTGCACCGGAACCGGCCTGCGCGTAAACGCGCCGGCAAGGTAGGGATTATTAGTGACGCACCATATTGTGAGCGCGCGCGCGCCGGCCAGCATTGGCAATGTCGCGGCCGGTTTTGATTGTCTGGGGCTGGCCTTTGGGGCCGCCTGGGACGAGGTCTCTGCCCATAAAACCGATGGCGATGCCATCGCCAGCCTTGGCAATGTCAGCGGTCTGGTCAGCGCATTGCCGGGCGAAGTGATGCGCAATACGGCCCTGCGCGCCGCCCAGGCGGTGCTGGATATGGCCGTGGCCGATTTTGGCGCGCGTCTGGATGTTGTCAAAGGCATTCCCATGAGTGCCGGCATGGGGGGCTCGGCCGCCTCTGCTGTCGCGGCAGCTCTGGCGGTGAACGCCCTGTTGCCAAGCCCCCTGTCTCAGGATGATTTGTTTGTCTGTGCCATGCATGGCGAGGCCGCCTCAGCCAACCCGCCGCCGCCCGATAATGTGGCGGCAGTGCTTTATGGCGGGCTGGTCCTGATCGGCGATGGCACACCGCAAAAGGTTACCCCCATTCCTTTGCCCAAAGACCTTGTTTGCGTGCTGTTTCACCCCGATCTGAAGGTCAAGACCGATGATGCGCGCAATATCCTGACTCCCGATGTGCCATTGGGAACCACGGTAGCGCAAATGCGCCATGTGGGCGGCCTGGTTGCCGGGTGTTTTTTGAATGATCTGGACATGATCGGGCAAAACCTGCGCGATGGCCTGATCGAGCCGCAACGGGCCTCTCTGGTGCCGCCTTTTGGCGCGGTCAAGGCGGCGGCGCTGGAAAATGGGGCGCTGGGCTGTTCGCTTTCCGGCTCTGGCCCTTCGGTGTTTGCCTGGGTGGAAAGTCAAAAACGGGATGCGGTTGAAAAGGCCATGAAAGATGCCTTTGGCGCGGCCGATTGTGCGGTGGATGTGTATGTTTCGGCGCTACAGCCCTGCATAGCGGAGATCATGACCTGATGAAGTTTAACAGCACCAAGGGCCAAAGCCCGTCTTTGCCGGTCTCCGAAGCCATGTTGATGGGCGCGGCCCCCGATGGCGGTCTGTATATACCACAAAAATTTCCGGCCTTTCGGCCTGATGATTTTGGTGATGCCAACGATTTGCCTGCCATTGCCAATACGCTGCTCACCCCATTTTTTAAGGGCGATGTTCTGGCCGATGCGCTGGAAGATATCTGCGCCCAGGTTTTTGATTTTCCGGCGCCTTTGGTGGCGTTGAGTAAAAACAAGCTGGCGCTGGAGCTGTTTCACGGCCCCACCGCCGCCTTCAAGGATTTTGGTGCCCGCTTTCTGGCTGCTGCCATGGACCGGCTGGCCGATGATGATCATCCACTAACGGTGCTGGTGGCTACTTCGGGC
Source organism: Robiginitomaculum sp. (assembly GCA_015485335.1). Taxonomy (GTDB): domain Bacteria; phylum Pseudomonadota; class Alphaproteobacteria; order Caulobacterales; family Maricaulaceae; genus Robiginitomaculum_B. Next base: position 6,655 of record WFTT01000030.1, on the reverse strand, counting down.
GATACCGGTGGGGCGGTGGGCTGTGCCTTTGCCGGGGCGCGGGCCGCCAAGGTGGTGATCCTTTATCCCAAGGGCCGGGTTTCGCCTTTTCAGGAATTGCAACTGACCTGCTGGCCGGGGGTGCGCGCGCTGCGTGTGGATGGGGATTTTGATGATTGCCAGCGCCTGGTCAAGGCGGCCTTTGCCGACCCGGCGCTAAAAAAACATTATGGGCTCAGCTCGGCTAACTCGATCAATATTGGCCGCCTATTGCCGCAAATGGTCTATTACGCGGCCAGTTCGCTGGCCATTTATCGCCAGAGCGGCCAAAAGGCCAATTATGTCATCCCCACTGGCAATCTGGGCAATGGCATGGCGTGCCTGTGGGCGCGGGCTTGCGGTCTGCCTATTGGCAAGGTGGTGCTGGCGCAAAATGCCAATCGTGCCATGGTGCGCTTTTTTGATGAAGGGCGATACGCCCCGGCGCCATCCATTGCCACCATCGCCAATGCCATGGATGTGGGCAATCCGTCCAATTTTGAACGCTTTGATGCGGGGCTGGCGGTGCTGAACCATGAGGTGCGGGCGCTATCGGTGGATGATGACACCATTGGGGCACAAATTGCCAAAGATGCCAAAGAAAATAATCATGACTGGTGCCCTCACAGCGCCGTCGCCGCCTATGCGTATGACCAGCTCGGCGAAGACGAAAAAGACGATCCATGGGTGATTGTCGCCACTGCGCATCCCTACAAGTTTCGCGAAATCGTGGAACCATTGGTGGGTCATGACATTGCGCCCAGCCCGGCTCTGGCCGCGATCAAGGATATGCCGATGCAGGTTCAGGATATCCCCGCCGATCTGGATGCCCTGGCCGGAGTTCTGGCGCGCTAGGGTTTTTGTCCGCTATCCTTCGAGGGCGTTTACGCGCCACCTCAGGATGAGGTAGGATTAAATTTTAACACCGCCTCATACTGAGGTGTCCTGAGGAGGTGCGTAGCACCGACGAAGGACCTCGAAGTATGGATATGTAAATTCATTCATCCTTCGAGGCTCTCTTCGTTCGCACCTCAGTGCCTGCCCCGGACTTTATCCGGGGATGAGGGGGTGGGTCATGGAAACATCATACCCCAGCCACACCGATGTGGGACAAGGTTTTGTTATCCACCATTCTCAAAACCAAACGTGTCATCCCGGACTTGATCCGGGATCCATTGTGCCGGTCCATTTGCGTATGGATTCAGTATGGATCCCGGCTCGGGGGCCGGGATGACACGGAGGAATTATCCCCCGGATAGCGAGCCTGAGGGTCAAAGAGGGACGCCGATTACCCCTAAGTATGTCCGCCCTTACCCCTTAAATGCCCCTAAAGGATGCAAAAGAGACCCTTAAACGTCCCTCATTTACCCCTCACTGCCCCTTTAAATAAGGGGATAAAGTGCTCATATAGCGAGGCTTGCCGTCGCGATAGCACATGATAAGATTCAGTTATCCCCACCCCGCCCAAGGGGGGTAAAATGGTGTCATTTAGTCCGGTAAGGCCAGCACCAATTCTGTCGCCGGGGCGCGTAAATTATAGTGACTGCCCATCACCGCACCATAGGCCCCGGCATTGGCGATCAGCAAGACATCGCCTTCGCTCGTGGGTGGTAAATGCCGATCCACGCCCAATATATCGGCGGATTCGCAAATGGGCCCGACAATGGAAATGGGGGCCGTATCGGCTTCTTCGTGAAGGCGGCTGAGGTTGACGATATCATGGTGCGCGCCATACAGGGCCGGACGGATCAGCGAATTCATCCCCGTTTCCAGCCCGGCATAAGAGGTGGTGCCCTTGGTTTTGGTCTGGGTGACCCTGGCCAGCAACACTCCGGCTTCGGCCACCATAAAGCGCCCTGGTTCCAGCCACAGTTCTATATCCGGGCAGGCACTGCGCACCAGTGCCAGATTTTGGTCCAGCCGGGCAAGGTCCAGCGCTGCCAGGCCAGCATTTTCCGGCACGCCCAGACCACCGCCCAGATTAAAAATACGCACATCGGGAAAGGAATCTGCCAGCGATGCAAACAGTTCGGCAAGGTTGCGCCAGTGACCGGGGTCCAAAATGCCACTGCCGGCATGGGCGTGCAGGCCAATGATTTTCGCATTGGCGGCCCGGGCCAGTTCGCGGGCTTTGGCCAGATCCGGGATCGGTATGCCAAATTTGGCCCGTGCGCCGGCGGTTTGGACATGGCGGTGATGGCCGCGTCCCCGTACCGGATCAACGCGCAACAAAATTTCCAGGCCATCAAAAATTTCCGGCCAGTGTTCCAGCGGGTGCAGATTGTCCAGGGTCAGGCGCACGCCGCGCTTTATTGCGGCCTCGTATTCTGATCGTGGGGCAAAATTGGGAGTAAAAAGAAGATTGTGCGGCTCGATATCGGGGATGCAGGCAAAGGCGTGTTCTATTTCAGCCTGGGAAACGCATTCCATGCCGATGCCCTGTGCCGCAATGGTGCGCAGCACATCGGGCTGGGCATTGGCCTTCATGGCGTAATAAACCTGCGATAATGACGCCAGCGCCCTGAGCGAGCAGGCCCGCATCTGCACGGTTTGCAGGTCATAGACAAAGGCTGCTTCGCCTTTGGGTTTGGCAGCCAACAGCGCGTCACGCTTGTCGGTCCACCAGGGGGCGCGGGCATGTTTGAGCATGGTTGGCTCTGCTTTGCTTTCCTGCCAGGGGGCACCAAATACCTTGTCTTCGGGTTCGACCTCGACCATTTCATCGTGCAGGCGCCGGGCCAGTTTCTGGGCCTGATCTTCTTCGACCACCACGGTGAAGTTCAGGTCATTGGCGGCCTGACTGACCAGCCGCACCGGGTGCTCCCGAAACAGTTCCAGCGCCGGGGTCAGCTTGTGCAATATGGTGCGAATGCCCCGGCCTATCAGGCTGACCGAGGCGCAATTGCGCAAAATGCTGACCCGGCAAAGCGGGGCCAGGTCGGCCTGTAACTGGTCCAAAGCGGTGGTTTCCAGATTTTGGCCGGGGTCCAGCGATACGGTCACGCTGGCCTCGGAGGTGGAGACCAGATCAATGGACAGGCCATTATTGGCAAAGGCTGCAAAGGCGGATGCCAGAAAACCCGCCTCGCCCCACATAGAGGTCGAGGTCATGGAAACCAGTACCAGCCCGGTTTTTACGGTCACCGCCTTCACCCGGGCATTGGTGTCGGCGGGCTGGGCGCTGATGCGGGTGCCACTGGCTTCGGGCTGATGGGTGCATTTGACCAGGGTTGGGATTTTGGCGCGCCTCGCCGGGGGCAGGGCCCGGGGATGCATCACTTTGGCCCCCATCAGGGCGATTTCCTGGGCTTCATCATAGCTAAGGTCTTTGAGCAGGCGCGCCGAGGCGGTCAGGCGTGGATCGGTGCTGAACATGCCCGGCACGTCGGTCCAGATCTCCAGCCTTTGGGCCTGCAGCTTGGCAGCAAACAGTGCCGCAGACACATCCGAGCCACCGCGGCCCAAAAGCACGGTTTCGCCTTTGTCATTGCCAGCAATAAAGCCCTGGGTCAGGACCGCATCACCGCCAAGGGCGCTTAGGCGGTCTTGCAGGCCCGGATCCGGCGTATCGTCGCACACGGCCGCTAAATAACGGGTGGTTTCGCCAGTGTTTTCACGTTCCAGACTGTGCAAGCCGGTGCGGGCATCAAAAAGAGCAACTCCAAGGCCTTGCGCGTTCAGGCGCGCTGCGCCCAGGGTGGTGGCCATCACCTCGCCTTCGGCCAGTATCCGCGCGCGCACCCGGGCGCTGGCCTCACCGACCAGCGCAATGCCGTCCAGCCATTTGGTCAGGCGGCTCAAAGAGGCGGCGATCAGGCGTTCGCCATCCAGCTCAAGGTCTTTTGCAAGGGCCAGATGGCGTGTTTTTATATCGTCCAGCGTGCCGGCATGGTCTTGCGACAGGGCAGCCTGAATGGCGCGCTCCAGCAGGTTGGAAACCTGTGATAGCGCCGAATGCACAATCAATGGCCGTTCGCCTTTGGCCAGACAGGCGCGAGTGAGATCCTCGATCGTTTCCCAGCGTTCCTTTGTAGACACGCTGGTGCCGCCAAATTTCATCACCACCCAGGGAGTGCTGTGTGCAGAGGCTGTCATTTATTGTTCCCATCATTGCGGCATAGGCCTTCTTGGCAGAACTTTTTTGGGTGTCCAGTGCGCGGTCCAAAATTTACTGCAAAGAGGGCTTGCATTATCATGATAGCGTATTAGCATGCTAATACAGTAAATCAAGGTGCCGTTTATGACAAATTTCGCAAATATCCCAAATAATGACACATCAGGGCCTGATGCTGATACCGAGGCTTTGCTTTGTGCGCTGACATCCCTGCGCAACCGGGGTGAGCTGTTGCGGTTTTTAACGGACCTTTGCACGCCCGCCGAATTGCGCGCGCTGGCGGCGCGCTGGCAGGTGGCCAAGCTGTTGGATGCTGGTGATCTGTCATATCGGGAAATCAGTGAAAAAACCGGGGCCAGCACCACCACGGTGGGACGGGTGGCGCGTTTCCTGAATGAAGAATCCTATCAGGGATATCGCATCGCGCTGGACCGGGTGCAGGAGCAATGAGCCCGGTATTGCGCATTGCCGTCCAGAAAAAGGGACGCCTGGCCAATGGCAGCATGAAATTGCTGGAACAGGCTGGCCTGAGCATATCGCCAAACCCTGGGGCGCTGACCTGTCGGGCGCAGGGCTTGCCGATCGAGCTGTTGTTTGTGCGCGATGATGACATCCCGTCTTTGGTGGCCAAGGGGGTATGTGATCTGGGCATTGCCGGCGAAAATGTTTTGCGTGAAGAGGCCCTGGAGGGGCCGGGCGAGGAGGCATTGCTGACTGTGCGGCCGCTGGGGTTTTCACGCTGTACCTTGAAACTGGCCGCGCCCCGTGATGGCAATATAAAATCAATTGAAGATTTGCAGGGGTGTAAAATCGCCACTTCCTATCCGCAAATCCTGGAGTCTTTTCTTAAAGAGCATAACATCGAGGCCGATTGTGTAACCTTGAAAGGCGCGGTGGAGATTGCCCCGGCGTTGGGCCTGTCCGATGCGATTTGTGATCTGGTCTCTTCGGGGGCCACCTTGGCTGCCAATGGCCTGACCGACTTTGCCACGGTAATGAAAAGTCAGGCCCTGTTGATCCGCTCTAATACGGTGTGGGATGAGGCGCGCGAGGCCTTGTTGGCGCGCCTGTTGCGCCGTATTGACGGGGTGATTGCCAGCCGGGCGACCAAATACATTATGTTGAATGCGCCAAAAGAGGCCATTGACGACATTACCGCTTTGTTGCCCGGCGCTGATGCTCCGACCATTATGCCTCTGGTGGGGCGCGATGATCAGATGGCGGTGCACGCGGTCTGCCGTGAAACCATATTCTGGGACACGCTCGAACAACTCGAAGCCCGGGGCGCCCACGCCATTCTGGTCCTGCCAATAGAAAAGATGATGGGCTGAACGATGAAAATTCTCGACTGGGAACAGCTGGATGACGATGGTAAAAGGGCCGCTCTTCGGCGACCTTATACCAATGCCTGTGCAGTGCGTGATGTGGTGCACGATATCATTATGGCGGTGCGCGAAAGGGGCGATGAGGCTCTGTTTGAATTTACCCGGCGCTTTGATGGCAGCGAGCCGGAAAAGCTGCGCATTGGCAGCGATGAAATAGAGGCCGCCTGGGTGGCGCTGGATGAAGATGCCAAAAAGGCCATGCGCCGTGCCTACGGCAATATCAAAACCTTTCACCAGGCCCAACAGCCAAAAACCATCAAGGTTGAGGTTGAGCCGGGCCTGATTTGCGAACGTATTGCCAGACCAATTGATTGCGTTGGCATATATGTGCCGGGAGGTACGGCGCCCTTGTTTTCATCCCTGATGATGGCGGCGATTCCGGCAAAGCTGGCCGGGGTTGGCAAAATTGTATTGGCCAGCCCCCCGGGCAAGGATGGCAAAATCGCCCCGGTCATTCTGGCGGCAGCAAAATTATGCGGCCTAGATGAAATCTATTCTATGGGCGGTGCTCAGGCGATTGCGGCATTGGCCTTTGGTACCCAAAGTGTGCCCCGGGTCAACAAGCTGTTTGGACCGGGCAATCAATGGGTTAGCGAAGCCAAGGCGCAGGTGACCCAGATGCCGGGCGGCCCGGCAATGGATATGCCTGCCGGGCCAAGTGAGGTCATGGTGCTGGCCGATGAGGCAGCAAATCCTGACTGGATTGCCGCAGACCTGCTTAGCCAGGCCGAGCACGATCCCAAGGCGCAAGTATTACTGCTCATAACGAGCATGAATGCAGCCAGGGCCGTGGAAACGGCCACCCTGAAACAGTTAAAAACCCTGCCTCGGGCCGATATTGCCAGAAAATCATTGGAAAATGCGCGCCTGATCTGTGTTCAGGACTATGAACAAATGCTGGAAATTGCCAATCGTTATGCCCCCGAACACCTGATCATCCAGACCGAACGCCCCGAAGGCATGGTCGAGGGGATCCGCAATGCCGGTTCGGTTTTTGTGGGGGCCTATACCCCTGAGGCCCTGGGCGATTATGCCAGTGGCACCAACCACGTTCTGCCAACGGCAGGCGCGGCACGGGCCTATAGCGGTCTGGGTCTGGAAAGCTTTATCAAATTTATCACCGTACAGCGGGCATCAC
>WFTT01000029.1 GCA_015485335.1 Robiginitomaculum sp. | reverse complement strand
TTCCAAGCATGGGATAAAGGATAATCACAATGACAAAATTACGCGGCGGCCTGATCCAGATGGCCCTGAAAGCCTCCACCGATGAAAGCCCGGCGGCCATAACCAAGGCCATGATCGAGGCCCATATCCCCTATATCGAAGAAGCGGGCGAAAAGGGCGTGCAGGTGCTGTGCTTTCAGGAGGTATTTACCCAGCCCTATTTCTGCCCCTCCCAGGATGTGAAATGGTTTGACAGCGCCGAAAAAATTCCCGACGGGCCAACCACACGCCTGATGTGCGAATACGCCAAAAAATACAACATGGTCATCGTCGTGCCGATTTATGAGGCCGACGATATTACCGGGGTTTATTATAACACCGCCGCCGTTATTGATGCCGATGGGGAGTACCTCGGCAAATATCGCAAAACCCATATCCCGCAGGTGGCCGGTTTTTGGGAGAAGTTTTTCTTCAAGCCCGGCAAATCCGACTGGCCGGTATTCCAGACCAAATATTGCAAATTGGGCGTTTATATCTGTTATGATCGCCACTTCCCCGAAGGTTGGCGAGCATTGGCGCTAAACGGCGCCGAATATATCGTCAATCCATCGGCCACGGTGGCTGGCCTGTCGGAATACCTGTGGAAGTTGGAACAACCAGCCTCGGCGGCGGCCAATGGCTGTTATATCGGCGCGATCAACCGCATTGGCCGTGAACAACCCTGGGACATTGGCGAATTTTATGGCCAGAGCTATTTTGTAAATCCGCGTGGCCAGATCGAGGCCGAAGCCAGCCGCGATAAGGACGAGCTTTTGATCCACGATATGGACATGGATATGGTGCGCGAAGTGCGCAATCTGTGGCAATTTTTCCGCGATCGCCGCCCAGACACCTATGGCAAGCTGGTGGAGAGTAAATAAAAAGCCTGTCATTACCGGGCTTGTCCCGGTAATCCAGAAATAAACAGGTCTGGATTGCTCGGATAAACCGGGCAATGACAAGAGGAAAAATATTTTCTCATCACCTCATCCTGAGGAGCGCCCGAAGGGAGCCTCGAAGGATGTAAACGCCGCTTGGCCTTGCACCCTTCGAGGGCGCTGCGCGCCACCTCAGGGTGAGGCTTAAAAACAAAACGCCGGGGAGGGCGTGGACATGACACAGACCATCAAAGGGGCAGACCCGTCGCTGTATAATGCAGACATGGCCCCGGCGGGCGATGCGGACCGCACCTGGAATCTATGGTCCTTTGCCTCGCTCTGGGTAGCCATGGTGGTGTGCGTCCCCACCTATATGCTGTCTGGCGGGCTTGTCGCGGCGGGCATGAACTGGTGGCAGGCGGTGGTCACCGTCTTTTTGGGCAATGCCATTGTGCTGATCCCGATGATGCTGATCGGTCATATGGGAGCCAAATACGGTGTGCCATTTCCAGTATTGTTGCGCTCGGCCTTTGGCACCAAAGGCGCAAAGATCCCCGCGATTGCCCGTGGCTTGGTGGCGTGCGGCTGGTTTGGTATCAATACCTGGGTCGGTGGCTCAGCGATTTATGTAATCCTCAATGCGCTCACCAATGATATGTTCAAAGGGCCGGACCTGCCCGTTTTGGGCATTGATATGGCCCAAACCATCAGCTTTTTGGTGTTCTGGGCCATGCACCTTTATTTCATCAAAAAAGGCACAGAAAGCATCAGATGGCTGGAAACCCTGGCCGCGCCGTTTTTGCTGGCCATGGGCCTGTCTTTGCTGGCCTGGGCCTATATCAAGGCTGGCGGCTTTGGGGCCATGCTGTCCTCGCCTTCGCAATTCATCGAAGGCGGCGCCAAGGAGGGCCAGTTCTGGCCGACCTTCTTTATCTCACTGACCGCTATGGTCGGGTTTTGGGCCACCATGGCGTTAAACATTCCAGACTTTACCCGTTTTGCCAAATCCCAAAAAGACCAAATGATCGGACAGGCCCTTGGCCTGCCCATCCCTATGGCCCTCTTTGCCTTTATCTCGGTTGCCGTAACCTCGGCCACGGTACAGATTTATGGCGAAGCGATCTGGAACCCGGTTGATCTGGCCGGGCGTATGGGCGGCGTCGGCGTTATCTTTGCGCTCGCCGCTTTGATCGTCGCGACCCTGACCACAAATCTCGCCGCCAATGTGGTGGCCCCGGCCTATGGGTTTTCCAATCTGGCGCCCAGCAAAATCTCGTATCAAATGGGCGGCTACATCACCGCCGCCATTGGCATTGCCATATTCCCATGGAAACTCGTCGAAGATGCCGGGGCGTATATTTTCACCTGGCTGGTGGGCTATTCGGCCCTGCTTGGGCCGATCGCGGGGCTGCTGATTGCAGATTATTTCTTGCTGCGTGGCACCAAGCTGAAACTGGATGATCTCTTTTCCCATGATGGTATATATGGTGCCAATAACGGCTGGAACCGCGCTGGTCTAATCGCCCTTGTCGCCGGGATATTACCCAGCCTACCCGGCTTTTTACACGCCGCCGGTTTTGTTGACGCCGTTCCGGGTATTTTTGATGCAATCTATGGCTATGCCTGGTTTGTCGGCTTTGGCGTCGCGGCGGCGGTGTATTTGATCCTCAGCCGTCACCCCGATGAAAATCGGGGTCCAGTTAAACCGGAATGACGAGGAGGAAATGGAAAAACACCCCTGTGTTTATATCCTTTCCAGCCAGCGCAATGGCACATTGTACACAGGCGTAAGCAGCGATCTGGTAAAACGGATTTGGCAACACAGAGAGGGTGAAGTTGAGGGTTTTTCCAAAAAATACGGAACCAAAACACTGGTGTGGTATGAGGTTCATGAAACCATGGAAACCGCCATCATACGGGAAAAACAAATCAAGGAATGGAAACGAGCGTGGAAACTGGAACTGATTGAAAAAACCAACCTGCAATGGCGCGATTTATGGGATGATATTACGAAATAGACCTCCTGCGTCATACCGACGAAAGTCGGTATCCAGTTGTGAGGTTTTTCATGCGCTGGACTTGCCTGTTTCAACGCTGCTCTGGATTCCGGCTTTCGCCGGAATGACGAGTTTATGTTTTCAGTCTATACTTTACGTCATACCGATGAAAATCGGTATCCAGTTTTTGGAGGTAAATATGCCCCGCCCAATTTATGAACTGACATTACACAAGACATACTACCGAAAAGGCTTCTTCAACCTTGGTGTGTCCGTTGACCGTTACATTCAGCCTAATGACGCACCTATCACAATTTATTTAGGCGATTCTGGGAAAAAATTAATAGGACGTTCTGATAGGAAGGCTAATCAAAATGGAACCCCAAGAATACACCTTGGTGTAGATTTAGTTGATTGGTTTTTGAAAAACTTTGAAGAGCTAGATGTCATAAATGTAGTAATCCTTAGCCCAAATGAATTAAACCTAAGAAAGAAAATCCCATGACCTCACTGATACGCGGCGGCACCATTGTTACAGCAGAGCAGACCTTTCGCGGTGATGTTCTTTGTGTGGATGGCAAAATTGCCGCCATTGGCACCGATCTCGAAGCGCCTGCTGGAGCGGAAATTATCGACGCCGGGGGGCAATATGTGATGCCGGGCGGCATTGATCCGCACACCCATATGCAGCTTCCTTTTATGGGCACGGTGGCATCTGAGGATTTTTACACCGGCACAGCAGCGGCGCTGGCCGGCGGCACCACCTCGATCATTGATTTTGTCATCCCTGACCCGCAGCAAAGCATTATGGAGGCCTATAAAACCTGGCGTGGCTGGGCGGAAAAATCCGCCGCCGATTATGGCTTTCACGTTGCCATCACCTGGTGGGACGACAGCGTGGGCAAGGATATGGGCGATCTGGTGCGCGAAGAGGGCGTCAATTCCTTCAAGCATTTCATGGCCTATAAAGGCGCGATCATGGCCGATGACGAGATTTTGTATAACTCCTTTTCCCGGGCATTATCGCTGGGGGCCATGCCCACCGTGCACGCCGAAAATGGCGAGCTGGTATTTCAGCTTCAGAAAAAACTGATCGAGGAAGGCATTACCGGCCCCGAAGGCCATCCTTTGTCCCGCCCCCCGGCGGCCGAAGGCGAAGCGGCCAACCGGGCGTTGCGTCTGGCCGAGGTGATCGGCGTACCACTCTATATCGTTCATGTTTCGGCATCCGATGCGCTGGAAGAGATCAAGCGCGCCAAAGCCGCCGGACAGCGGGTTTATGGCGAAGTGCTGGCCGGGCATTTGACCGTGGATGACAGTGTGTATCGCAATCCGGACTGGGATGTCGCGGCCGCCCACGTCATGTCGCCGCCATTTCGCTCTCCCGAACATCAAGCCGCCTTGTGGAAAGGCCTGCAAGGCGGGGCCTTGCAAACCACGGCAACGGATCATTGTTGTTTCTGCGCCGATCAAAAAGCCATGGGCAAGGATAATTTTGCACAAATTCCCAACGGCACCGCCGGCGTGGAAGATCGCATGAGCGTGCTCTGGACCCATGGGGTGAATACCGGGCGTTTAACGATGAATGAGTTTGTCGCCGTCACCTCGGCCAATGCCGCCAAAATATTTAATATCTATCCGCAAAAGGGCAGTATCAGCGTTGGCGCCGATGCGGATCTGGTGGTTTGGGATCCGGCGGCCACCAAAACCATATCGGTAAAAACCCATCACCAGAATGTGGATTATAATATTTTCGAGGGCATGGCGGTGACGGGT
>WFTT01000028.1 GCA_015485335.1 Robiginitomaculum sp. | reverse complement strand
GGGCGGGTCCAAGGATTCCGATATCCTTTATGAATACATCCAGAGCCAGGAACTTGTGGCACAGGTCGACAAGGTGCTGGATTTGCGCAAACTGTTTAGCAAACCGGAAAACGATCCGGTTTTTACCTTTGAAAAGGATGGCACGGTCGAAGATTTGCGCGATTACTGGTTGCGGATGGTTCAGATTTATTATGACACATCCACCCAGCTGATCGAATTGCGGGTGCAGGCCTTTAGCGCGGAAGATGCCTATCTCATTGCGCAGGAAATTTTCACTCAAAGTTCGGATATGATCAACCGTTTGTCGGCGATTGCCCGTAAAGATACCATCGGTTATGCGGCGGAAGAGTTGGAAAAAGCCCAAACCCAGTTGAAAAAAGCGCGCCAGGCGCTGACGGAATTTCGCAACAGAACCAAAATTGTGGATCCAACGGCAGATGTTCAGGGGCAGATGGGGTTGTTGAATACCTTGCAAACCCAACTGGCCCAAGCCTTGATCGAACAGGACCTGCTGGCTGCAACGGCACGGGCCAATGATCCACGTCTGGAACAGGCTGCGCGTAAAATCGAAGTCATCCGCAAGCGTATCAACGCAGAGCGTGAAACATTCGGCATCAGCGGGGATGGGGGCAACTCCGAAGAATTCAATGCCCTTCTGTCACAGTTCGAGGCGCTGACAGTAGAGCGGGAGTTTGCCGAGAAAGCATGGCTTGCAGCCCGGTCAGCCTATGATGGTGCCATCATCGAGGCCAACCGCAAAAGCCGGTACCTTGCGGCTTATGTCGGGCCGACCCGGCCGGAGAAAGCAGAATATCCTGAACGCATTACATTCTGGTTGCTCACCACCTTATTGCTGTTTTTATGCTGGTCTGTTGTGGCGCTGGTGTTCTATTCTGTCAGAGACCGGCGTTAAGACCATGATCAGGCTTGAAGGTCTCAGTAAAACCTTTGTTCTGAATGGAACCAGCAAGGTGGTTGCCGACGATATCAATATGGTTTTCCCTGCGGGTGTCAGCGTGGCCTTGCTTGGGCGGAACGGTGCAGGCAAGAGTACGCTTTTGTCTATGATATCGGGTTTTGTGGCACCGGATCGGGGGCGTATTCTGGTGAGCGGAACCTTGTCTTGGCCCGTGGGGTTTTCCGGCAGTTTCCACCCGGATTTGACCGGCGGGCAGAATGTGCGTTTCATTGCGCGGGTCTATGGTGTCGATACGGATTCCCTGATCGCCTTTGTGCGTGATTTTGCGGATATCGGAGACCATTTCGATTTGCCGGTGCGCAGCTATTCATCGGGGATGCGGTCGCGGTTGTCTTTTGGTGTATCAATGGGGATCAAGTTTGATACCTATCTGGTAGATGAAATCACGGCCGTAGGAGACGCGGACTTCAAACGTAAAAGCCAGGCTGTGTTTCAGGAACGCATGCGCACCAGCGGATCGATCTTTGTCAGTCACTCCATGAGCGGCGTGCGCTCTTTTTGCGAAGCCGGCGCGGTTTTGGACAAAGGCCACCTGTTTTATTTTGATGATATCAACGAAGCAATTGCCGTGCATGAATATATCATGGATGGCGGTGAAATCGATTACTAGCGCATTTCGCGTTTGCAAGGGTTCTCATGGCCATAGCGACGGGCGTTGATATTCCCTCTGCGCAGTGACGCAGGGGGAAAGTTCTAGAAGGCTGTATTGGCGCGGCGCACAGTTAGGAAGCTATCGGAAAACAGCCCCATAATAGCGCGGAACAACAGAACCGGTGATTCTGTGACCATGACCGTATCGCCCGGATGGATCAGGAATTTATCTGCACTGAAAAGCCCGTCTGCATTGGTCAGATCAATGGTGAAAATCACCCGCTGATGGCTTGGGCCGTTCTTTTTGCCGACGATATTGGCAGGGTATTCCCGCAGGATCAAAATGCCTTCCGGATTGGCACGCAGATCCCGCAGGCCGCCGATCATCGACATGGCATCCAGTGCGGAAATGGTTTCCCGGTTAAAGGGAATGATGGCCTCTTCCTGCGAAGCCCCGAGCGAGCGGAAGAACCGGCTGTCCGAGGCAATGATAACTTTGTCGCGACCTTGCAGGACGCTGTCGAGTTTCGGGTTCTCGTAAAGCTGCTGTAGGGCAATTCGATATGTCCGGTTGCCCCGTGTCAGGGTTACTTGCGGGTTGGCCAGATTGCTGTTGACTCCACCGGCCTGTGAAATCAGTCCCAGTACGGTGAAATGCCCGTCCGGGTCCGTCAGCGGATAATTGCCGGGTTTGGCAACGCCGCCAACCAGATCAACGGCTTGGCGTGCGCCGGGCACGACTGAAAGCTGAACCTGGGCAGAAGGAACAATCTGTTCCATCTTGCGCTGGAGCTTTTGGCGGGCAGCGTCCGCGCTTAGGCCGGCAATATGAATCTGGTCCAGATACGGCATGAAAATATCGCCGGTCGGAGAAACGGTAATGCCCTCCAGAGAGACATTTTTTTGCTCCTGCGAGGTGAGCAAGGAATTGCTGTCATTGTCCCAAATCACAAGGTTCACCCGGTCCCCTGGACGAATGGTCATCCGGTTGCCACGGCTCTTTACAAGCCAATGTCTGTTGGCTTTGGGATTGCTGGGCCATTTGCTGATCTGGGGCAGGGTATCGCGGGAAACCTGATAGACGGCGAACTCTGCCGGTTCCCCCTCTTTTTGCTTGGTTATTTCAGAGGCAATAGGTGCCCCACGCGGCCCGGAACAGGCAACAGTCACCCCTAGAAGCATTCCCAACAAGAGAATATTTTTAATGCTTGTCCGCAGTATTCTGGACATTTGAAAATTCCTGTACCTGTATTTTGTGTATTTGTCTTAGCCCATGCGCCTATGCTGTGTCTAGCTGGGTTCTATGGGGAATGGTGTCGGTTCTATTAAGTGTATGATTGCCCGCCTTCGGAAACCCTTTTTGCAATTGTGATAGGCGGGCGATTCCTGGCGGGATTTTTAGCTGTGGCTATAGATTGTCCGGTGTATTGCCGATATAGCGGGGTATCTTTCGCAAGATACGCTACCAAGAGGCCTCTCGCGCTGGGTTTATAACTGATAGGGTCTCGTTACTTTGGGGATAAAATAGTATGCTACTGGATTATCAATTGGCAACATTTGGCATCAGACAAGGGCCTGAAAAACGTGCCGCAAAAAAGCTGTCGTTTGGAAATGCCGTCAAAAAACAACTGGCTGTCCTGGCTGAAATTCAAGGCGAGGTAAACGGCCAAAAGGGCCATTTCCTAAAACAGTTCAAAATACATAAAAACGGATTACAACAGGTTCTGAATTCCGATGTCTGGAACATCACCGGCCCTCTGGATCATACCAAAGACAGCTTTCGAAAACGCGCCCGGCGGGAGGTTTAATATAATATGTTGAAAGATCAATTCGCCCGCGATGGCGGGGTAAGCCGGGGCACTGTTGTCCACATTGGTGCGGGGTTGTGCGAGGAGCTGGACAGCTATCTGGATGCCGGATTTGACGCAATTTATCTGTTGGAGCCAAATGCGGACAGTGCGGTGCATTTGCAAACCCGGACTGCCGGGCTGGGACATGTCCATGTGTTGCCGCTGGCGATATCCACCCAGGCTGGCCGTGCCCCGTTGCAGGTTCTGAATTTTGCCGACCTTAGCAGTCTGCGCCAGCCTACCGCCTTGAGCGATATCATGCCCGGTGTGCATGTGGTCGAAGAACGTCAGGTAGAGACAGATACGTTGGTGTCTGTGCTGAAACAGATACCGGATTTGACCGCACAGAAAAACAACCTGCTGGTGATCGATGCCCCGGGCGAGGAATTGGAAATTGCGGAGGCCCTTGCCCAAAGCGGGCTTCGCGATTGTTTCCGGAGCCTCGTGGTGCGATGTGGTCAAGAGGCCTATTTTGCGGGCGGCTCTTCGGTGAAAACCGTGTTGCCGGTGCTGGAAGCCATGGGCTATCGTTCCGAAGCCTGTAATCAGGACAGCGATCCGGATTGGCCGCAATATTTTTTCCGTCTGGATAGGTTGTATTTGGAACGCGAGACCTTGAAAGCGGAGCAGGCAAGGCTCTGGGGTCAGGTTGATAGTCTGATCCTTCAGCATGCACAGGCGCAGATCAAAGCAACCGAGACGCGCACAGACCTTGAAGAGAAACTCGCCGCGCGCACAAAAGAAGCGGAAAACCTGCAGGCCGAACTGGCGCAGGTGCGATCCGGCATGACAGAGCAGCGCAGTGCCCTTGAAAGCCAGCTCAAGACGGTGCAGGCGCAGCTTGCACAGGCGCAGGCCAAAGCAACCGAGACGCGCACAGGCCTTGAAGAGAAACTTGCCGCGCGCACAAAAGAAGCGGAAAACCTGCAGGCCGAACTGGCGCAGGTGCGATCCGGCATGACAGAGCAGCGCAGTGCCCTTGAAAGCCAGCTCAAGACGGTGCAGGCGC
>WFTT01000027.1 GCA_015485335.1 Robiginitomaculum sp. | reverse complement strand
CCTGATGCGGTATTTCCCGGCCGGCAGGGTGAAGTTTGCCGGGGTGTCATAAGAATAGGCGATATATTTATCCGAAACTTTGCCGTTGCGAATGGGGTAAATATCCCATTCAGTGCCCACCGGTTTTTGCGAGGTGTCACTGTTGCGTCCACTGACGACCAGTTTGCCGGTGCCAAAGATAATGACAATTTCGGTGGTTTCCCCTGCCTTGACCTCAACATCCTTATTGGTCTCGGCCTTGCCATAGATAGCCAGGATACGGTACTGGCCCGCCGGCAGGATAAAGCGCCCCGGTACGTTATAGGAATAAGCGATATATTTGTCTGAAACCTTGCCATTGCGGATGGGATAAATATCCCACTCTTTGCCAACTGGCTTTTGTGATTGTGAACCGGCCCGGCCACTGACGATCAAGGTGCCGGTGCCAAAAATCAGATCCGCCTCGGTCAGCCCTTCATCTTTTACCTCTATATCCTTCGTCGCTGTGGCTTTGCCATATTCGGCTTTGATGCGATATTTTCCAGGAGGCAGCGCAAAGGATGCCGGTGAACGATTGGTATAGGTCAGGTATTTGTCAGCCAGCTTGCCATTCGTGTAGGCATAGACTTCCCAGCCGACTTCATCGTGCAATTCTTCGGTGTCCTGGCGGGCTCTGCCATGCAGCAATACATTATATTTCAGGGTGGCGGCCTTGGTGGCAACGCTCATGGCCTTGCCAAGCTCCGCAGCATTAGAGGCCGAAAAATACTGTCCACCGGTATGTTCGGCTACACAGCGCACGGCTTTGGATTCTGCCTCTGACAGGTCAAAACCGATCACATGGGTGGTGAAATCTACGCCTAGCTTTTCCAGTTCGCTGGCCATGGCGCACGGGTCTGCATTACAGGTTTCCAGACCATCGGTAATCAGAATAACCGTGGCTTTGTTTTCTTCGTATTTCAATGTTTCCGCGGCCTGTTTGACCGCCGCAGACAATGGTGTTTTGCCTTTGGGAGACAGGGACTTCAGTGCGGCACTAAATGCGGTGGCATCCACCGGGCCGGGGGGGATAATCTGTTCGATATCACTGCAATCACCTTTGCGGCGATGCCCGTAGGCAATCAGGCCCAGATCATTGCCTTTGCGCCAATCCTTCAGGACCGTATCAAAAACCGATCTGGCAATGGTGATTTTAGGCTTGCCGTCTATTTGCCCCCACATACTGCCCGACGCATCAAAAACCAGAATGGTCTTGGAGGCAGAGGTTTCGGCAAAGGCGATAGAACCACAGAAAAAACTGATGAGTGCAAAGAAACCGACGATGAAAACGGATGCCCGCATAGCAACTTCCCAAAGCTTGTTCCTGTGGGGCTATATCAAATTTTCGGGAAAAATTCCATCTGAATTAGAATTGCTCTTAATTAAAGCTTTGCACCAGACTGCCGACCACCAAACGCCAGCCATCGACCAGCACAAAAAAGATCAATTTGAATGGCAGGGATATGATCACCGGGGGCAGCATCATCATCCCCATGGACATCAGAATGCTGGAGACCACCAGGTCGATGATTAAAAACGGAATAAAATACAAAAAGCCGATTTCAAAGGCCCGGCGTAATTCGGAAATCATAAAGGCCGGGGCAACGATGTTCAGTGGCGTTTCTTCGGCCGTTGCCGGGATGGGAGACTGGCTCAGCCCTAAAAACAGGCCCAGATCCTCTTCGCGGGTTTGGGCCAGCATAAAGGTTTTGATGGGCGCCGCACTTTTGGTGAAGGCTTCACTCAGCTCGATTTCCTGGTTCATCAATGGCTCAATGCCATTGTCATAGCTTTGCTGGAATACCGGGGCCATGATGAAGGCCGTCAGGAATATAGCCAACGAAGTCAGCACCATATTGGGGGGGGATTGTTGCAGCCCAGACGCCGTGCGCAACAAGGACAAGACCACCACTATCCGTACAAAACTGGTGGTCATGATCACAATGGATGGTGCCAGCGACAGGATTGTCAGCAGGGCAATCAATTGCAATACTCGATTGGTCAGGGCGCCCTCGCCACCGGCATCAATGGTAACAGACTGTGCCAATACCGGCTCGGCAAACAACAAAACCGCGGCCAGGCCTACCAGAGTGACCAACAGGGCTTTCATCCCCCGGCTCATGAGGCGGCGTCCTTGTCCGTTGTTTCCGGGGCAGGAGGCAGCGCATCCCGGCTTTCGATCAGTATATCCCCGGTCAGCCCCAATAGAAGAATATGTTCGCGCTGGCCGCTATTGATCACCACGACGCGGCGTCGGGGGTCCAGTTGCAGGATTTCGCGCACATGCAAGGATTTGCCTTCACCGCTCGGTGCGCCGCGCACCATGCCGGGGGCATAACGGCGCAACAGATACCAAAGCCCAAAAATCAGGCCCAGCGTAAATAATAAACCTGCCAGATATCGGCCGGTATCAAAATATTCCATGGCCCGCGCCCTTGCACAAACGATCAGGAAATGACTGTTGCGCTGGCGGTATTAAGGTTCCGTTAAGCATAAATTATTACGTGCATATCAGGACGCCTTGCCCAGGTTAATCTGCATATGCGCCGCCAGGCCGGAGGGCGTTTTCACCTTCCATTAACCATAAGTGCGGCACTCTCTCGGCCAAAGAGGTGCAAGAATGAGCCTAAACCGTATTGCCGTTTTTGATGTATTGCGTGGCACCATGGCCATGTTGGGCGAGCGTCAAAAGGTGCTGGCACGCAATATTGCCAATGCCAATACGCCTGGTTATGTCGCCAAGGACGTGGACGACAAAAGCTTTAACAAGCTGTTGTCCAATACCATGCATGGCCAAAACACATCTTCTCGCCATTTGACCATGCAGGTGACTGAGCCCGGCCATATTCGCCGCCAGAACGGCAGTGGCGCTTCGAAAATATTCAAGGTTGTGGATCGCCCGGATTCGGAAACCACGCTGAATGGCAATTCCGTGGTGCTGGAAGAACAGGTTATGCGCGTTGCGCAAACCCGTATGCGCTATGAGGCCGCCGCCGGGCTATATGAAAAAAGCATGGGGCTGTTGCGTCTGGCGATATCCAGGCCGGGCCGCTAAATGACAAAAGGTGACGCATGACGGATATGTCCTCAGCCCTGAAAATTGCGGCCGCCGGCATGCGGGCACAAAGCTCGCGTATGCGGGTGATTGCCGAAAACGTGGCCAATGCCGGCTCTACGGCTACTGGGCCGGACGGGCAGCCCTATCGCCGCAAAATCCCGGTTTTTGCCGAAGAACTGGACCGGGCCACCGGTGTACGGCTGGTGCATATGAGCAAGCCAATTGCTGATACTTCTAAATTTCGCTCGGTCTATGATCCGGGCCATCCGGCCGCCGATGCTAAGGGGTTTGTCAAATACCCCAATGTCAATTCCATGGTCGAGCTGATGGACATGCGCGAGGCCCAGCGCAGCTTTGAAGCCAATATCAGCGTCATTGAAAACAGCCGCGCCATGCTGTCGCGCACACTGGAACTTCTGCGTAGTCGCTAAGGATAACCGTTATGTCATTTACTGCCATGCAAGCCCTGAAAGCCTATGGACAGGCTGCCAATACGGCCAAAATCGGTGGTGCGGGCGGCGAAGAGGCCGGTGCCGCCAAGTTGGACTTTGGCGCCATGGTCAAGGATGCGATGAATACGGTGGCATCCGATACCGCCAAAGCAGAACAAATGGCCGTTGGGTCGGCCACAGGAAAGGTGGACCTGATCGAAGTGGTCAGTGCCGTTAATGAAGCCGAAATGACCCTGCAAACCGTGGTCGCCGTGCGTGATCAGGTGATCCGCGCCTATCAGGACATTCTGCGCATGCCGATCTAGGCCTAGCCTACGTCTGCGCCACCAACGGTAACGCTGGCCACCTTGATGGTTGGCTGGCCTACGCCAACAGGCACGCCCTGGCCGGCTTTGCCGCAAACCCCGATACCAGGATCAAGACTGAAATCATTGCCGATCATCTGCACCCGGGTCAGTACGCTGGGCCCATCACCAATCAGCGTAGCCCCTTTGACCGGGGCACCGATCGTGCCGTTTTTCACCAGATAAGCTTCGGTGCACTGGAACACAAACTTGCCCGAGGTAATGTCCACCTGTCCGCCGCCAAAATTGACCGCATAAATGCCGTCTTTGAGTGACGCCAGAATTTCATCCGGGTCATGTTTGCCGGCGCGCATAAAGGTGTTGGTCATGCGCGGCAGTGGCGGGCATGAAAAACTTTCACGTCGACCATTGCCCGTGGGCTCCATGCCCATAAGGCGAGCATTTTGCCGGTCCTGCATATAGCCGACCAATATACCATCCTCGATCAGCGTGGTGGCGCGCGTCGGTGTGCCTTCATCATCCACGGTAAGCGATCCGCGGCGCTCGGCAATGCTGCCATCATCGACAACGGTGACGCCTTTGGCGGCCACCCGTTCACCAATACGGCCGGAAAAGGCGCTTTCGCCCTTGCGATTAAAATCGCCCTCCAACCCATGACCAATGGCTTCGTGCAGCAAAATACCTGGCCAGCCGGGGCCTAGTACCACATCCATTTCGCCTGCCGGACAGTCCACGGCCTGTAAATTCACCAGCGCCTGGCGCAGGGCTTCGTCGGCCAGGCTTTTCCAGCTGTCCGGGGTAATCCATTTTTCGTAGGTGGTGCGACCGCCGGCACCGGCATGGCCGTTTTCGCGCCGTCCGTTTTCTTCTACCGTGACGGCAACGCCAATACGCACCAGTGGGCGGCAATCAAAAATAGGATCCATGCCGGGACGCAAAATCGTAATGTGGCGTTGTTCGCCAGACAGGCTGGTGCTGACCTGAATTACCCGTGGGTCCTGCGCCCGTACATAGGCATCAATACGGGCCAGCAATTCTGTCTTTTCGGTAAAGCTGGGCGAATCAGCAGGATCCGCGTCCCCATAAAGCACCGCATTGGTGCGGTGAGGGGCATCGGCCCAGATGCCGCTGGTGCCGCGATCGGCGGCGCGCACCGCACTGGCCGCGCGTTTCATCGCCGCGGGGCTAAGTTCCGTAGAATGGGCATAGCCGGTCTTTTCACCAGTAACCCGGCGCAGGCCAAAACCGCGTGTGGCGTCATAACTGGCGTTTTTAAGGCGCCCGTCATCAAACACAAAGCTTTCTGAAACACTGCGTTCGGCAAACATTTCGCCGTCGTCCGCACCGTTAAGGGCATCTTCTGTCAGGGAACTGGCTTGCGCGAGGTCCAGATCGGTATCTTCAAATACAGGATTGGTCATCCATACTAATTAGAGTGGATAACCAATGGCATCAACGGGCAACCACCTGATAGCGCTGTAATTCGCGTTGTGGCTGGGCCCATTGGGGGGCGAGCTCGACCGCTTTTTTCAGATCTTCATAGGCTTGGCGGGTTTTGCCTTTGAGTTCGTACACAATGGATCGATTGTAATAGACCCTTTCAGGTTGCTTTGGCGATAGCATAAGGGCTTTATTGAGAGCTTCTAGGGCCGAATCAAAACGTTCAAGTTTAATGAGGGCGCCACCGCGATTGGCAAAGGCTTCGGCTAAATCGGGTCTCAGCTTTAGTGCCTCTTCATAGTCGGCAAGAGCACCATCATAATCCTCTAGATATGCCCGGACAATTCCACGGTTTACATAGGTGGCAGCGAGGTCCTTTTTTGTCATTGCATCATCATCATCAATTGCGTGATTGCAGGCATTGAGCGAGGCTGAACTGAAATACACTCTACGCGCATTATCATAACACTCTGATTTGAAGCTCTGCCCAATAGTAAAGGTGCCTGCACTGGCGGTACTGGCCACAATAATGGCAGGGAAAATGCATAAAGCAGTCAGTATTTGAACTAAGGATTTCATGGCTCACTCCCTTGGCGAGAAGGGGCAGATGATCAGGACTGCCCCCTTTCACATCTGCGAAAGGTAAAAATCAGTCACGTTTACGGGGGTTTTATAGCATTTTTCGGTAAAAAACGCGAGTGAATATACGGTAATGCTGAAATTGACCTTGCAAAACCGGGGAAGACTCTGCGACAAGGTGTCCCATGTCGATCACGCCGGGGGGGTGTGGGCCTTCTGCCATCATCTTCCAGGCATCAGTATATGAGGGTAGGATGCGTTTCCTGTCAAAAATTGCCGCTGGTCTTTTTCTGACTCTGTTGGCACTGCCGGCTTTTGCGGATTTGCCGCAACATGTTCCACATGAGAAAACTTTTGGTTTTCAACCTGCGGCGACCGAAGTCGCCCGGCAAATTCACGTTTTTCATAATCTTTGGCTGATGCCGATCATTACCACCATTGTGGTGCTGGTGACGGCATTGATGCTGTACATTTTCATCCGGTTTAACCGCAAGGCAAACCCGGAACCCGCGCGGTTCAGCCATAATAGTCTGGTTGAAGTGGTCTGGACCCTGGTTCCGGTGCTGATTCTGGTAGTAATCGCGGTGCCGTCCTTTCGCCTGCTATATCTGGAAGACGTGGTGCCGGATGCAGATTTGACCGTAAAGGTGATCGGGTCTCAATGGTATTGGGATTATGAATATACCGATCCTGCTGGGGATCCTGACAAGACGCTGAGTTATTCTTCCATCATGCTGAATGCGGATGAAGCCAAGGCCGCGGGCAAGCCTCGCCTGCTCGGGGTGGATAACCCCATGGTGGTCCCCGCTGGCAAAGTGGTTCGGGTGGTGGTTACCGCCGCCGATGTTCTGCACAGTTTTGCCATGCCGGCCTTTGGTATCAAGATTGATGCGGTGCCTGGCCGGTTGAATGAAACTTGGTTCAAAGTGGACGAGCCGGGCATTTATTATGGCCAGTGTTCCGAGCTGTGCGGCAAGCGCCACGCCTTTATGCCAATCGAAATACACGTGCTGCCACAGGCAGACTATGATGCCTGGTTTACCAAAACACAGGCGGAATATGCTGCATATAACGCGCTTGACGGCGCCAAACTGGCGTCAGCCAACTAGAGTCTGGGGAAAAGAATGACTGTTCAAGCTGTAGCCCATGACGAGCATAAGCCAGGCTTTATTGCTCGTTGGCTGTTTTCAACCAATCACAAAGATATCGGTACGCTGTATATCATTTTCGGGTTTATTTCCGGTCTCGTCGGGGGTGCCCTGTCCTGGGCCATGCGTTTCGAGCTGGCCGAGCCAGGCATCCAGTACTTTTCATCCGAGCAGACCTATAACGTGTTTGTAACCGGCCATGGTCTGATCATGGTGTTCTTTCTGGTGATGCCGACCCTGATCGGTGGTTTTGGCAACTGGTTTGTGCCTCTGATGATTGGCGCGCCGGATATGGCCTTTCCCCGTATGAACAATATTTCTTTCTGGTTGCTGCCTGCGGCGCTGGCTTTGCTGGTGGCGTCCATGTTTGTGCCAGGGGCGGCCGGTGAAAACGGTTTTGGTGGCGGCTGGACGGCCTATCCGCCTTTGTCATCCAGTGTAGGTCATCCCGGGCCTAGTATGGATCTGGCCATTTTTGCACTGCACTTGGCGGGGGTCAGTTCGATCCTGGGGGCGATCAACTTTATCACCACCATTTTCAACATGCGTGCCCCGGGCATGACGATCCACAAAATGCCTCTGTTTGCCTGGTCCATTCTGGTCACCGCCTTTTTGCTGTTGCTGGCACTGCCGGTACTGGCCGCGGCAATCACCATGCTGCTGACCGACCGTAACTTTGGCACCACCTTCTTTGATCCGTCCGGCGGTGGTGATCCGATCATGTTCCAGCACTTGTTCTGGTTCTTTGGTCACCCCGAAGTGTACATTATGATCCTGCCGGCCTTTGGTATTATCAGCCATGTGATTGCCACCTTCAGTCGCAAACACATCTTTGGCTATCTGGGCATGGCCTATGCCATGGTGGCCATTGGCTTTGTCGGCTTTATCGTGTGGGCTCACCATATGTATACCGTGGGTATGCCGGTGGACCTGAAGGCGTACTTCATTGCCGCCACCATGGTGATTGCGGTGCCGACCGGCATCAAGATCTTCTCGTGGATTGCTACGATGTGGGGGGGATCCCTGGTGTTCCCGACCCCGATGCTGTTCGCCCTTGGCCTGATCTTCCTCTTTACCATTGGCGGGGTTACCGGCGTGGTACTGGCCAATGCGGGGGTCGATATCGCCATGCACGACACCTATTATGTGGTGGCCCACTTCCACTATACCCTGTCTCTGGGCGCGGTATTCGGGATCTTTACGGGCTTCTATTACTGGTTCGAGAAGATGACCGGTTTCAAATACAATGAAACTCTGGGCAAGTTGCACTTTATCGTCACGTTTATCGGCGTGAACCTGATCTTCTTCCCACAACACTTCCTGGGCTTGCAGGGCATGCCGCGGCGGATTGTTGATTATCCGGATGCCTTTGCTTTCTGGAACCATGTCTCTTCGATGGGCAATCTGGTTTCCATGGCCGGGTTCGGGATTTTCATTGTGGTACTGGTCGAGGCGTTTGTGCGTCGTCGTCCCGGGGTGGCTAATCCCTGGGGTGAGGGTGCCGATACGCTGGAGTGGACCCTGTCCTCTCCACCGCCGTTCCACCAGTTCGAAAAACTGCCCGTCATTAAATAGGGCATAATGCCATGACCTCGGCGCATGTATTGGCGCCGAGGTCAGGATTTTTAGGATACCCGGTCGTGAGTGACGCAGGCCTGACATATACCGCCGACCATGGTCTGGCAGAGCCCCGTGATTTCATCCAGTTGATGAAGCCGCGGGTAATGTCATTGGTGGTCTTTACCGCTTTTGTGGGGCTGGTGGCGGCACCAACCACCATGAACCCTGTACTGGCACTGGTTTCGGTGTTTGCCATTGCGCTGGGGGCCGGGGCATCTGGTGCCCTGAATATGTGGTTTGATGCCGATATTGATGCCAAAATGCGGCGCACCAAATTGCGCCCTATACCATCTGGCCGGGTACGTGGGCGTTCGGCGCTGGGCTTTGGCCTGATTATGGCCGTTATTTCTGTGGTTACCCTGGGGGCGGCGGCCAATTATATGGCGGCCATGTTCCTGGCCTTCACGATTTTCTTCTATGCGGTGATCTACACCATGGTGCTGAAACGCCATACGCCGCACAATATCGTGATAGGCGGGGCAGCCGGGGCGTTTCCACCCATGATCGGCTGGATTGCCGCAACAGGCAGTGTCGATCTGAATGCGGCCATCATGTTTGGTATTATTTTTCTTTGGACACCGCCGCATTTCTGGGCTCTGGCGCTTTACAAGGCCGGTGATTATGAAAAAGCCGGCGTGCCCATGTTGCCGGTAGTGGCCGGGGCTAGAAATACCCGCCGTCAGATCATGGTCTATGCAATATTGCTTGGTGCCATGGCCATGGCACCGGTGCTGACGGGCCTTGGTGGCCTGCTTTATGCGGTGGTCGCCGGGGCACTCAGCCTGGCCTTTGTCGGG
The DNA here is from genome assembly GCA_015485335.1 of Robiginitomaculum sp. Classification (GTDB taxonomy): domain Bacteria; phylum Pseudomonadota; class Alphaproteobacteria; order Caulobacterales; family Maricaulaceae; genus Robiginitomaculum_B. The sequence goes on along the minus strand of WFTT01000027.1, from coordinate 9,892 downwards.
CTGTCTGCGCGTGTTCTGAAAAGTCGCGCCGGCGAGGGTGATGAAGAGGCCGCCGCCGGTGGTGCCGATCTTTACGAGGTGCGCAAAGGCGACAAGGCCGCCCGCGACCTGTTCGGGTTTTCCATTTTGTACCTGTTTGCCGTCTTTTCGGCTCTGTTGGCAGAGCATGGCCTGGGGCTGTATAAGGGCATCATGATCGGAAGTGGCCTATGAGCAACGATAAACTGGAATACATCACCCCGACCGAGGCGCAGAAAACTGCCCAGCGCAATCGTAATATTGCCATCGGCCTGGGACTGGCGGCCTTTTGTGCACTGGCCTTTGTGGTAACGCTGATCCGCATACACGAGAATATCAATGCCTCAATCTCCTGAAAAATCCACGCGAAACAAGCGATTTCTGATCGGGTTTTCCGTGCTGGCCCTGGCGATGGTGGGGGCCGGTTATGCTTCGGTGCCGCTGTATAATATCTTCTGCAAGGTCACCGGGTATGGCGGCACCACACAAACCGCTGATATTGGTGCCGACGAAGTGCTGGACCGTATGGTCACCATCCGCTTTGATGCCACAGTTTCTCATGGGCTGGACTGGGAATTTCGCCCTGAACAGCTGGAACAAAAAATTCATATTGGTGAAAACAGCCTGGCAAAATATCGTGCGGTCAATCATTCTGACAAGCCAATTACCGGCATGGCCAGCTACAATATCACGCCACAAAAGGCGGGGGTGTATTTCGTCAAACTGGAATGCTTTTGTTTTACCGAACAGACCTTGCAACCTGGCGAAGGCGTAGACATGCCGGTGATCTATTTTGTATCGCCGGAGATTGCCGACGATCCGCGCCTGGATGATATCAAGACCATCACGCTGTCTTATACATTTTTTGAAAAAGAGAGCGCGAAACCCAAAAAGAGTGCCAGCCTTGAAACCGGCGCGGGGAAAAGTTTGAACTAGGATCATGGCGGCTGGTTGCCGCCGACTGAAGAGACAGCTATGACTTGGCTGTTATGTGTTTACCGGGGATTGATTCCTCAAAGAGACCCATAGGGGGGAAACTTTGTCTAGCCACGCGATTGAACATGACTATCACCTTGTGAAGCCCAGCCCATGGCCTCTGGTCGGGTCCATTTCTGCCTTCCTGCTTACCTTCGGTGGTGTGATCTGGATGAAGGGTTTGTTTGGCATACCCGCTGGCACGCCCTGGGTGGCGGTAATCGGTGCCCTGGGTGTGATCTTCACCATGGTGGGCTGGTGGTCTGATGTCCTGCGCGAAGGCCGCGAAGGCGACCACACCCCCGTGGTACAACTGGCCATGCGCTATGGCATGATCCTCTTTATTGCCTCCGAAGTAATGTTCTTTGTCGGCTGGTTCTGGATGTTCTTCGAAGGGGCGCTTTTCCACCAGGCGCGTCTGGCTGCCGGGGTTGTGCAGGGCTTTGAAACCTGGCCGCCTGCCGGTGTCGAAGCCTTTGATCCCTGGCATTTGCCGCTGGTCAACACCATGATCCTGTTGCTGTCCGGTACCACGGTGACCTGGGCGCACCATGCCTTGCAACATAATGATCGCAATGGCGCCAAAATCGGCCTGTTGCTGACCGTGCTGCTGGGTATGAGCTTCACCATGTTCCAGGTGATTGAATATTCCGAAGCGGGCTTTCACTTTGCTGGCAATCTTTATGGCGCCACCTTCTTTATGGCCACGGGCTTTCATGGGGCTCATGTGATCATCGGCACCATCTTCCTGGCGGTTTGCCTGATCCGGCTAATGCGTGGTGGATTCACCCCGACCAAGCATTTCGGCCTCGAGGCGGCGGCTTGGTACTGGCACTTTGTTGATGTGGTCTGGCTGTTCCTGTTCACCTTTATCTATGTGATCTTTGGATGAACCAGGCGAATATTTCGCCCATTAGCGCCGGGGTAAGGTGCGTCTGTCCCAAATGCGGGGAGGGCGCCCTTTTCCAGGGGTATCTCAAGCTCGCCGACGAATGCGAATGCTGTGGTCTGGATTATCGCTATGAAGATGCCGGCGATGGCCCGGCCAGCGTGGTGATCCTGCTGGTTGGTATTTTGGTGGTGTTTCCCGCGCTATTGGTCGAAGTGGCGTTCAAGCCCCCCCTCTGGGTACATATCGTTTTGTGGCTGCCCTTGGCGACCATACTGACCCTGGCGGTGTTGCGGCCTTTCAAGGCCTTCTGGTTTGCCCTGATGTATCGCAATAATGTAGTCCAGGGGCGCACCGGTTCGGCGGGGCCCACAGACGATCAATCATGATCCGCTTTTCACCCGCTCCCGGGCTTAGCCTGGCCCTTGTGCCGGTACTGGCCATTTTATTGGCACTGGGGGTGTGGCAGGTCAAACGGCTGCACTGGAAAACGGATTTGCTGGCTCAGATTGAACAGGGCCAGACATTACCACCAACACCCCTGGACCGCCTGTTGGCCGACGAAGCCGATGGCAAAATAATTGCCTGGCGCAAGGTCGTGGTGCGCGGACATATTGCGGACGAGCCGGTACGGCCTCTTTATGCCATCAGAAACAGCAAACCTGCCCAGCGCGCTTTGGCCCCGTTCATCACTGAAGATGGCATGGCTATTGTGGTGGATTTTGGCTTTATAGATCATATCCCAACGCCGGATGATCGTCTGCCCCGCACCGGACAGCCGGTGACCTTGCAGGGCATTATAAAGCCGGTGCGCAAGGCCGGCCCCTTTGCCCCGGCCAACCAGCCGGATGGTCTGTGGTACTGGCCCGATACGGCTACCATGTTGTCGCCGTTTTTTGCCAACCGGGCGGTAGAGCGTTATGTGCTGGATCTGCAGGCCCCGCGCCTGTATCCAGACTGGCCGGAACCGGCCCCCGCCCATGCGAACATCCCCAATAACCATCTGGACTATGCCCTGACCTGGTTTGGTCTGGCGCTGGCGGCACTGGGAATTTATTTTGGCTGGCATGTGCGCGCCGGGCGTCTGCGCCTTGGCGCAAAAGACAGCTAAGCCCTCTTGCTCTCTTTTCAGAATGCGCATTCAATACCCCTGCATGGCTATGGGATATAACGAGATGGCGCTTTTTCGTTCCGATTTTTCTGATTTGCCTGGCGGCGAAGTGGTGGGGCAGGGGGTGGTGTTGCGCCACCCGCAATTGGACGATTATGACGATTGGGCTCGTCTGCGTGCCCAAAGCCGCGACTTTCTGACCCCGTGGGAACCAAGCTGGGCGCGGGATGAGCTGACCCGGTCAGCCTTCAAACGCCGCCTGCGCCGCTATGGCGAAGACCGTCTTTCGGGGCGTGGATTTGCCTTTCTGGTTTTCAAAAGTGATACCGAACGTCTGGTTGGCGGGTGTAACCTTTCCAATGTGCGCCGCGGTGTCGCCCAGACCGCCAGTCTGGGCTATTGGGTTGGCCAGCCTTACCGGCGCCAAGGCCTGATCAGTGCCGCGGTCGAGGCCGCCTGTACCTTTGCCTATACCGAATTGCGCCTGCACCGGGTCGAGGCCGCCTGTATTCCGGAAAATGCACCCTCGCGGGGCCTGCTGGAAGGAGTGGGCTTTGCCGAAGAAGGGCTGGCGCGGTCCTATCTGAAAATCAATGGGCAATGGCGCGACCATGTCACCTATGCCCGGATCAATCCTGATCCCTCCTAAAGCTGTTCCAGTTTTTGTTTAATCTCGGTAATGGCGGTTTCGATATCCGCGTCCTGTGTGCGCCACGAAGAAACGCTAAGGCGAAAGGCCGCCCGATCATTCCATCGCGTGCCGCCAAACCAGATTACGCCCTCATCCTGCACCGCCTTGATCAGCGCCAAGGTGCGCTCATCCGTGTCCAGTCGTGCCAAAACCTGGTTTAGCACCACCGCATTTAACACCTCTATGCCGGCCTCGCGCAGGCCTTCGCCAAGGCGCTGTGCCTGTTGGTGATGGCGGGTAATCATTTGATCCAGCCCCTCCCTGCCCAGGGTGCGCAGCACCGCCCAGATGGAAATGCCCCGGGCTTTGCGGGAAAATTCCAGGGTCAGGTTTTTTTGCGCATCCGGCTCGGCGCTGGCATAAACCGCATCCGCATTCATGCACGCCGCCATGGCATCGCCATCTCGGCATATGGCCATGGCACTGTCATAAGGGGTGTTCAGCCATTTATGGCCATCGGTGGTCCAGCTGTCGGCCTCTTCCAGACCGATGGTCAAATGACGCAAATCCCGGCTGGCCCGCGCCCACAATCCAAACGCCCCATCCACATGCACCCAGGCACCGGCCTTTCGGGCTGCCGCGATCAGGGGCGCAAAGGGATCAAACGCCCCGGTGTTTACCTCGCCTGCCTGCAGGCACAAAATGGTATGATCATCCAGATCCGGCAATTGTTCTGGGTCAATGCGGCCATGGGCATCAACCGGGGCATAAATAATGTTTTGCAGGCCAAAGCCCAAAATGCGCAAAGCCTTGATGATGGTGATATGCACTACATTGGAAACCACCACCCGGATTGGCGGCGCCCCCATCAGGCCCTTTTGATCCACATCCCAGCTAAGGCGGGCCAGCAATTCGCGCCGCGCCACGGCCAGACAGGATAACCCACAGGCGGTGGCCGATGTTCCAAAGCCGATGGCGGCGTTCTGGGGCAGGTCCAGGGCCTGCAGCACCATGCGGCTGGCGGCCTTTTCAATGGCGGCCGCGGCCGGTGAGTTGATGTGGGACGAGGCGCACTGGTCCCAGCTTTGTGCCAGCCGGTCCGCCGCGGCGGCTACGGGCAGGGTGGCCCCAATGACAAAACCGAAATAGCGCGGACCGTTGGAGGTAACCGTGGCTGGTGATCCGGCCTGATCCAACAGGGCCAGGGTTTGCGCCCCATCGACCGGTTCCTGTAGCAGGTCTTCTTCAAAAATGCTCAGGGACTCGATCGTTGCCATGTCCGGAAAAACCCGGCGGCTTTGCACCGATGCCAGATAGGCGTGCGCACGCCTGTTCGCATCCTCTATGAGGTCAAGTTCTGGTATGGTCATGGTGCATCCGATCTGTTTGATGGCAGTTTATGGCGCGCCTCAGGCCAGGCCAGCGCCATCAACCAAACGTGATGGGTCAACACCGATCTTGGCCATGGCCCGATCCCATTTGCTGCCATAGGCATCATCAAAAATCAGGTCTTCGTCGGCGTCGCAAACCAGCCAGGCATTTTGCGCCATTTCATCTTCAATCTGGCCGGCACCCCAATTGGCAAAACCCAGAGCCAGGGCGCTGTGACGTGGCGGGTGATCGGAATTCATCGCCAGCAGAATATCCTTCGAGGCGGTCAGGCCAATCTGGTCCGAAATGGGCATGGTGGCGTCTTCGGTACGAAAATCCAGGCTGTGCAACACAAAGCCGCGTTCGCGCTCCACCGGCCCGCCATAAAGCACCGGTTGGTCTGGCACCTGAATATCACTTTTGATGTCCAGCTGTTCCAAAAGGTCCGGCAGACGCAATCCCTCCAGCGGGTGATTGATCACCAGGCCCATGGTCTGTTCTTCGGAATGACCGCACACATAAATCAGGGATCGGGCAAATCGCGGATCTCCCATATTTGGGGCCGCGATCAACATACGACCGCTAAGATAGCCAGAATGTGGCCCAAATGGATGTTCACTCTGCATAATCTCTATTTTGGGACTCTGGGGCGAAAACGCAAGAGGGGTGTGTTTTGGGTCGCGCTTTTGTCTCGCTCGCGTTAAACTGGGCTTCTGGAAAAGGAGAATCGCATGGCGATCAAAGTTGGTGACAAAGTACCTGGTGGCAATTTCATGACTTGGGGGGCAGGCGGCCCAGAACCCAAAAGCGCGGACGATGTCTTTGTGGGTAAAACCGTGGCGCTGTTTTCCCTGCCCGGCGCCTTTACCCCGACCTGCAGCGCCAAGCATCTGCCCAGTTATAAAGACAATGCCGAAGCCCTGAAAGAAAAAGGTGTGGACAGTATTGTTTGCACCGCGGTGAATGATGTTTTTGTTATGCATGCCTGGGAAAAGGATCAAAACACAGAAGACAGCATCACTATGCTTGCCGATGGTAATGGAGATTTTGTCAAAGCCCTTGGTCTTGACTTTGATGGATCCGGTTTTGGTATGGGAAGGCGTGGGCAACGCTTCTCGCTACTTGTAAAAGACGGCGTTGTGACCCATATCAATATAGAGGAACCGGGCGAATATCGCGTTTCATCAGCGGAATATCTGCTAGAACAACTCTGATCATATCTGCACCGTGGTTGGCTCCATGGATCTGAACGAGGTGCTTTCGCGTCGTGATGAGATCAATGGCATGTTGCTGAACGTAATTGACCGGGCCACCAACCCCTGGGGCATGAAAGTAACCCGGATCGAGATCCGCGACCTGACCCCGCCGGTGGACATTACCGCCGCCATGGCCAAGCAAATGAAGGCCGAGCGGGAAAAACGCGCCGCGGTGCTGGAGGCCGAAGGGCGTAAAGAAGCTGCCTTTCGCGATGCCGAAGCCCGCGAACGTCTGGCCCAGGCCGAGGCCAAGGCCACCGAAATGGTCTCCGAAGCCATTGCCAAGGGTGATGTACAGGCGATCAATTATTTCATCGCTCAGAAATATGTCGATGCCTTTGGCAAACTGGCAGAATCGGACCAGCAAAAACCGTCATCATCCCGGCCGAGTTCTCCACCATGGCCTCCACCGTTGGCGGGTTGGGTTCGATCATCAAAGCGGCTGGTCTTTCCAAAGACGGCGGGGCGTAAATCATGGATGCGCTGTATGACGTTTTGATGCAGATGAATGCCTGGCACTGGCTGATCTTCGCCGCTGGCCTGCTGGTTCTGGAACTGCTTACCGGGGGCACGACCTATGTGCTCTGGCCCTCGGCGGCGGCTTTCATCATCGCCCTTTTGCATTTCATTTTGCCAATGAGCTGGCAGGTGGACTGGAGCCTGTTTGCCCTGCTCACTCTGATCCTGACGGTGGTTGGCAGCGCCTATCTCAAGCCCTTGTTGAACAAGGGCGGTGAGGCCGATCTGAACGACCGGGCCGCGCGTCTGGTCGGGCAAAGCGCGGAAATCGCCAGTGACTTTACCAATGGCGCGGGCCGCGTAACATTGGGCGACACCCAATGGCAGGCCGTCAGCGCGGATGGTGATGACCTGAAAGCGGGCGCCAAAGTCGTGATAAAATCTGTGAATGGCGTTACCCTGACAGTAGCGCCAGCCTGATTTTGAGGCCATAACGACAGGGTTATGGCACCAAAAATACAAACCCCGTTCACGCCGCCCAAACGGGCATGGCAACGTATGCTCAGCGGGCGGCGCCTTGACATTCTGGACCCATCCCCCCTGGACATCGAGATCGAGGACATCGCCCATGGTCTGGCCCGGGTGGCCCGCTGGAACGGCCAGACCCGTAGCGCCCATGCGTTTTCTGTGGCCGAACACTCTTTGGTGGTCGAGCAGATCGCCCGGCATTTAAAGCCGGACCTGCAAATCCGGTGGTGTCTGGCCGCCCTGCTGCACGATGCGCCCGAATATGTCATTGGCGATATGATCAGTCCGTTCAAGGCGGCGCTGGGCAGCGCCTATAAATCTATTGAACACAAGCTGGAAGCGGCCATCCATTTGCGCTTTTCCCTGCCCGCCGCTTTGCCGGTGAGCATTGCCCGGCTGATCAAAAAGGCAGACCGTCTTAGCGCCTATTTTGAGGCAGAGCAGATCGCCGGCTTTTCGGCCAGTGAATGCCAGAAATATTTTCTGACCCCGCCGCCGGATCTGAACATTGTGGTCAAACCCTTGCCGGTGGCCCAGGCCCAGATCGCCTTTATGGAACGCTTTGAGGCGCTCAATGCCGCCCTTGGCAAGGGTCATCATGGCTGAACCGGTGGCCGAAATTTGCGCGGTTCTGGCCGCCGCCGACCCGGATGGCCTGTATGTGCTCACCCTGGCCGGCCGCCAGAAAGGGCAGGGCCATACCCGTTCCTTGCCGGCGGCCCCTTTTGATCCGGCCCGCGGTCAATGCTTTGAAGACCGCCTGCGCGATTGGGCCAGCGTCCATACCACGGCACAGATTACCCGTATCATGCAGATCGGAGCCAGTACCAATCGTGGCCGGATCCGCATTACCTTGCTGGCGCTGGTCAGTGACCGTGATGCCTTTATGCCCAGAGGGGCGCGCTGGACCCCGATCCGTGAAATCTTTCCCTGGGAAAGCTGGCAAACGGGGGAACCAGACAGCCTGGCCAGAGAGTTGCGCCCGGCCCTGAACGAATGGGCCAGCACCGGCGATAAGGCACAAATCCACACCCGCCAAGCACGTTTGGACGTCTTGTTTGCGCCCAAATTGGGGGCCTGGGCGCCGGGGCTATGTGCGGCGCGCTTTGATACCTTGTACACGGCGGGCCTGTTGCCCGAGGCCTTGCGGGATCGATCCGGGGCCATGGTATCTGTGCGACGACGTCATGCGGCGGTCTATGGGCAGGTCATGCATGGTCAGGATCGCCGCGCCATTGCGCAGGCGCTAAGTCTGATGCGCGAACAACTGGCCCATGCGCCGCTCATGCCGGCGCTATTGCCTTCGCCATTCACCCTGGGGGTGTTGCAACACACGGTCGAGGCGATGATCGGCTTGCCGCTGCATACCCAGAATTTTCGGCGCGACCTGATCCGTACCGGGCTGGTCAGCCAAACCGGCGAGCGTGGGCGCATTGGAAAATCCCGCCCGGGCGCCCTATGGGCCTGGGCGCCATCGGCCAGCCATGGCCTTGCGCCTTTGGGTATGCCCTTGCCACGCAAGACCTTTGGCTAGGATACAGCCTATTTTTGGCCCTGTATCGGACAGGTTCTAATGCCCAGAATGGCATAGGCCGGGCACCAGCCGATCAGGCCGGTAACCAGCGGTACTACGCCGATCCAGCCCCAGGGGTTTAACCAGCCAAGGCCAATGGAAGATCCAAAAAACACACCGAGCAATAATGCAGCGCCGACAATGATTCTCAATAAACGGTCAAAACCGCCTTCATTGCTTTTCATGATGCAGTCCTCCTATGTGTGAAAAGAGGCGTACTTTATACCGTCTGTCAGGCGGCGTCTGTGACGAGGTCACACAGCGGGGCGGGCCAGAGACGCCAGGCCCGGCTTGTCACACAGCTCTATATGACCCCGCCCAAGGTTCACAAGCCCTTGTTTTTGCCAACTATTCAGCCGCCGGTTCACCGCCTCGCGGGCGGCGCCCAGCTCGGCGGCCAGACGGGCTTGCGTCAAATTGACCCTGTCATCCTGGCCCGCATGGCAGAGCAAATGCCGGGCCAGACGCGCCTCCAGGCGTTCAAAGGCCAGCTCGGCCAGCAGGCTCATCATTTGCGCCATGCGATGCCCATAGGTGGCAAAGACCGATTGGCGAAACGCCGGATCCGATGCAAAGGCCGCTTCGAATGCGGGGCGGGGCAATAGGGCGGCTCTCGTCTCCTCTTCGGTGATGGCTTCCACCGGATAGGGCTCGGACGAAAGCAGGCACGCCGTCGTGATCACACAGGATTCGCCTGCATGGATGCGGTACAGGATCAGCTCCCGGCCCGCCTCGCTTAGCTGTTGCACGCGCACCTGCCCGCTCAGCACCATGATAAAGGCGTTACACTCATCCCCCATATGAAATACCGGGGTTTCGGCCGGTACCATTACGGTTTGGCCGGCCTGTTGCACCTGTTCGGCAATGGGGGCAGGCAGTAAAGACAAATCGTTCATTCGTTCTGCCGCTTCCCTTTGTAAATTGATCATTATAGCGCCCGGCATGGGGGCGGGGATTACCCTAGCTTATCCCCGATAGGCACAGGGTCCAATAGGGGTAATTAAGGGGTGTTTCAGGGTCTGTTTTGCAAACTTTAGGGGCATTTAAGGGGTAGAGACGGTCATGCGCAGGGGTAAGAGGT
>WFTT01000026.1 GCA_015485335.1 Robiginitomaculum sp. | reverse complement strand
GTTATGACATTATTGCGTTTAAAGACCCTTCCTGCTTCAAGATTGCTGGCTAGATCCCGATAGCGTTTGCCGTGCTGTTTTTCGGCAATACAGATGGCGTCAAAGGCCGCGGCGATTGCCTTAAAACCTTCCTCGCGCGCCGTTTTGGCAAAGGCCGGGTAGAGCACCTTCCATTCATGCTCTTCACCAACCGCGGCCGCTTTGAGGTTTTCCAGTGTAGTGCCGATTTTGCCAGCGGGATAAGAGGCTGTAATTTGCACATTTCCGCCTTCCAGAAACTTGAAAAATCGCTTGGCGTGTTCTTTTTCCTGATTGGCGGTTTCGGTAAAAATCTGTGCAATCTGGACCAGACCTTCTTTTTTGGCCGCCGAGGCAAAATAGGTATAGCGGTTGCGCGCCTGCGATTCGCCCGCAAAGGCCTTCAGCAGGTTTTTTTCCGTCTGGGTTCCGATAATGCTTTTGCTCATCTGTTTTCCCTATGCAGCGATATAGAAGTTATTGTGCTTTTGTGACTTTAATATGAGAAGGAAACTGAGAAAAAATAGATGTTAAAATTGCGACAAATTGTCTGATTGCACCCGCTATTTTACCCGACTGTTTATGCCATGGCCAGTCTTTTGGCCTCCTCTTAACCTACCCGATAAGTACCAGATTTTGTAGCAGGCGCTTTTATTTTCCTGCGTTGGGATCATTGGCTTGGCGTATAAAATATCGTATTTCACCTTGCCATGAATGCTGATCATACGCTTGCTGCCACGTTGAAAATTGCCATAGATCGGCGCTCTCCTCTATCTTTACAGGATCAAATTCGCCGAAAAATTATTGATGATATTGCCTTGGGCATTCTCCTGTCGGGACAGCGTCTGCCCTCAAGCCGCAAGCTGAGCCAGGCGTTAAAGGTTTCCCGCATTACCGTGGTCATGGCGTATGAACGCCTGGTTGCGGATGGCCATTTGATCAGTCGGGACCGCAGCGGTCTGTTTGTACGGGAAAAAACTGGCGGGCGGGATCTAGGTGCCATACAGGTTACTGGGCCGGCTCAGCGGGCGGATCATGCGTTATGGCGTACCCGCCTGGCGGCCTCCAATCTGCCCAAACTGTCATCGGCTTTGCCGCCAGACTGGGACCAATACCCCTATCCGCTGATCGAAGGGCCGTTTGATCGTTCGCTGTTTCCCGTGGCGGAATGGCGCGAGGCCAGCCGCAAGGCCCTGTCGGTGCCAGAAATTAATATCTGGACCCGCCATGCCGGGGATTCCGATGACCCGATGCTGATCGAAGAATTGCGCAGAAAGGTGTTGCCGTTAAAGGGGATCAGCGCCCAGAGCGACGAAATTCTGGTGACCACCGGCACGCAGCAGGCCCTGAGCCTGATTTGTGATTTGCTGGTCCAGGACGGCATGACCGTGGCCCTGGAAAATCCATGCCATCCAGAGCTGCGTTTGTTATTGCAGAAAAAACGCATCCGGACCGATTATTTTAATATTGATGATCAGGGCATGGTGTTTGAAGCATCGCAATTATCCCGTGCCGACATGGTGTTTGTTTCGCCGGGACGACAGCGCCCGACCGGGGCCAGCTTGTCTGATGAGCGCCGACAGGCTTTGCTGGATATTTCCGCCAGACAGGACACCATTGTGATCGAAGATGATTGCCAGTGGGAAACCAGCCAGGCCCAACCCGCTTCTCTGGCTCTGCGGGGTACGGCGGGCGGGCAGAATGTCATCTACACGGCCACGCTGGCACAGCCGCTGGCACCGGCAATCCGGCTGGGGGTGCTGGTTGGGCCGGCCCCGGTGATCCGGGCGGCGCGGGCCTTGCGCCGGATAACGGCGCGCCACCCCGCCATGAGTATACAGCGCACGTTCGCCCATATGCTGGCCATGGGCCATTATGCGGCTGTGTTGCGCCGGGTCGAAGAAACCTTTGCTGCTCGCATGGTGGCTTTGCGCGAAGCGCTTAACTTTTATCTGCCCAACAAGATAACCATACTGCCATCCCGTTTCGGGGCGGCGGCCTGGATTACCGGCCCCAAGGCCCTGGATGCCCGGCAATTGGGCAAACGTGCCGAAGCGCGCGGGGTATTGATCGAACCGGTGCAGGGGTATTACGCCAAATCTGTACCGCATAATGTTTTTCGTCTCGGGGTGACCGGTATTGCACAAAACCGGATTAGAGAAGCCGTCTGCGAGGTTGCCGCGGCATTTCGCGAAACACTGGATCCGGCCACTTCGGCCCGTCGGTTTGATCAGAGCCGAGCGCTAAAAGGAGCGGCCATCAAGCGGGCCTGCGCCGGGGCCACCTTGTTATGCAAAACCGTCTATGGCGATCCGTGCACCATTGCCCTTGACCGCAATGGTGAGATGCACGGCCGGGCTGGTTTTGCCAATGAAGATCGTGATACGGGGCGATGGTGGGTCGAAGGTGACTTCTGGTGTCGGCAATGGTCGGACTGGTCCTATGGTGAAATTGGCCGTTTCAAGGTAGTGCTCAGCGGAGACCGGATTGAATGGTTCCACGAAGACGGGCACCTGGTGGACTGGGCCATTCTGGTCCGCCGCCCCAAAAAGGTAAAACGCAGTCAGATCTGAACTGGACCTAACGATAGAGACAATCTGGACCTATTGAAGTCAGTTTCCCCACCTTAAAATCATTCCAATAAATAGGGCTGCGCTCAAACGGGCGCGGGGTGTTGTGATCAGGAGACGTTGTGTCAAAATTTTCCATTGCCGGACTGCAATTGGAGTTGGAGCCAAAAGATAACGTCGCTTTGATTTGCGATGAAGTCCGGTCTGTTTGCAAACGGTTTCCCTGGGTGGATATGGTTGTGCTGGCCGAACTGGCGGCCTTTGGTACTGGCCTGAAGCATGCCCAGACCATGCCGGGGGCGGCAGAGCAGACATTTTGCGCGCTGGCCAAAGAAACTGGCCTGTGGATCCTTCCCGGCAGTTTGTATGAGAAAAAAGACGGCAAGGTTTATAACACCGCGCCGGTGATCAACCCTCTTGGTGATGTGGTGGCCCGGTGTCGCAAGATGTTTCCCTTTTTGCCCTATGAAGTTGATGTGGTCAGCGGCGAAGAGTTTACGGTTTTTGATGTTGAGGGCGTTGGCCGTTTTGGCGTTTCCATCTGTTACGATATGTGGTTTCCCGAAACCACGCGCACACTGGTCAGCATGGGGGCCGAGGTCATTTTGCACCCCAGCCTGACCAACACGCTGGACCGCGATGCCGAGCTGGCCATTGCCCGGGCCAGTGCCGTGACCAATCAGTGTTATTTTTTCGACATTAATTCTGCCGGAAAGTTGGCTTTTGGGCGTTCTATTGTTGCTGGGCCGGGCGGCGAGGTGATCCATCAGGCCAGTTCCGGGCGAGAGATTATCCCAATCGAGATTGATCTGGATTATGTGCGCCGGGTGCGCGAGCGGGGCTGGCACAATTTGGCCCAGCCGTTGAAAAGCTTTCGTGATCACAAAGCCCCCTTCGCCATCTATCAGGAGGGCGAGCCCTCCGCCGCGCTAAAGGCTCTTGGCCCGCTAAGCGTGTCCAGAAAGAACAGTAAAAACAAATGAATAAGCCATCAAATGACGGGGACAAAAGGAGAGTAACCATGTTTAACACGCGCACAAGATTGACCAGCGGATCGGTATTAAGCCTCTTGCTGGGGTGTACGGCCCTGACGCCGGGTCTGGCCTTTGCCCAGGAGGGTGAGCAGGCAAAAGATGAAGATGCTATTGTGGTGACCATCCAGCGCCGCGAGGAAAACATTCTGGATGTGCCTTATAATATTTCTGTGGTTTCCGGTGCCGATATTGCCGATGCCATCACGCTGGATTCTGCTGAATTGCTGCGGACCATTCCCGGGGTCAGCCAGATTGATCAGGGCCAGCGTAATATCCAGTTTAACAGTATCCGCATTCGTGGCCTGAACGTAGACAGCTCAGCCTTTGGGGATTTCCTGTTAGGTTCGGTGCCAACCGTTTCCACTTATGTGAATGAAACCCCGGTGTTTGCCAATATGGCGCTGATTGACCTAGATCGTGTTGAGGTACAGCGTGGACCACAGGCCACGCTTTATGGCTCTGGCGCACTGGGCGGCACGGTGAAATATTTCACCCGCAAGCCACAGTTTGACGAGGCCAGCGGCAGCTTTATGGGCACCGCTTCTTCAGTACAGGGATCCAGCAGTTTTGGCTATTCTGCCGGCGGTATTGTCAATGCTCCGCTCAGTGATACCTTTGCCATTCGTGCCAATATCTTATGGCAGGATTATCCAGGCATTACCGATTATAAAAATCTGTATGTACTGGACAGTAATGGGGTGCCGGCCCAGCCCAACGGCATTTTTGCCCGGGGTGCGGATTCAGCACAGTATCGCACCAAAAAAGACGCCGATGACTATCAAAGCCTGTATGCCCGGATCAGTGCCCGTTGGGCCCCGACCGACAAAGTGGATTTTATCGCCAGTTATTTCTATCAGTCCGACGATAGCGGTGGCCGTCGCCAGCCCAGCCAGGGTAATGATGGCCTGGGCAATCCTTATGGCAAGTATGAAAACGGTGCGGTGATCGAAGAGCCGGCACAGCGCAATCTGGATATGGGTTCATTAGAGGCCAATGTTGATCTTGGCTTTGCCACACTGACTTCGGCCACGTCCTATTATGAAAATGATGGCAGCAGCGAGACCGACAATACCGGCTTTTTTGCCAATAATCTGGCCCAGTTCTATTACTCGACCTATTATGTATTTCCGCGCCCGCTTTACACCGCCAAGCGCACATTTTCAGACAAATCCTTTGTGCAGGAAGTGCGTCTGGTGTCCGAAGGCGACAACAAGATTGATTACGTTCTGGGCGCGTTTTACCAGGATCAGAAACGCGGGGCCACACAATCAAGTGACCTCGTCGGTTTCGAGGCCTGGGCTGATGCGTTCTTCCTGGTGGATTTTGTCTTTACCGACAATGTATTCAATTTCTCCCGAAAAGAGGATTACAGCGAAGTCGCTCTTTTTGGCGAACTGACGGCAAACCTGACGGACCGGTTCAAGGTCACGGGGGGCTTGCGTTATTTCGATAACAAATCCACCACCAATACCTTTGTGCGGGCCGGGCTATATACTTTTTTCAATGGTCAGGCCGATACCACCTTTACCGCCAAGGACAGCAAAGTCCTGTTTCGGGCCAATGCGGCCTATGAATTTGGTGATGATGATCTCATCTATGCCACCATTTCCGAAGGCTATCGCCGTGGCGGCAGTAATGGTGTGCCCACCATTGGTCAGTTTGCCAATAACCCGGCCTGGCTGACCTTCCAGTCGGATACGGCGGTCAATTATGAGGTGGGCGTTAAAGGCACGGCGGGCAGTGTTCGCTATGATCTAAACGCGTTTTATATCGACTGGAATAACCCACAGTTTAACACCTCCACACCCAATGGATTTTTCTTTGCCGTGGCCAATGCGGATGAAGCCCGCTCGCAGGGGATCGAAGCACAGATCAGCGGCAGCAGCGCCGATGACCGTTTCAACTATTCCATTGGCTATACCTTTGTGGATGCCAATCTGACCAAAAACTTTGTGGCCCCTCCGGGCTTTGGTCTGACCACGGGAACACTGGTGGCCAGCAAGGGGGCACCGTTGCCGGGCGTGGCTAAGCATTCCATCAATGTGGCTGCCGACTATACCATCCCCATGAGCAATGGCATGAACTTCATCAGCCGTTTTGATGCTTTCTATCAATCTTCTACACAAAACGTGCTGGATCAGGGGGTATTTCAGGCCGCCAAATTTGGTGGTTTTGCGGTTGTGGACCTGACCTTTACCGTGGCTGCGGATAAATGGAATACGTCTCTCTTTATCAAAAATGTGGGCAATACGGCGGGTACTACCGGCTCGTTCACACCGGCAGCCTTTGGGCCAAATCCGGCGGCTGAGTTTATCGGCAGTAATGCACGCAAGTTCATTACCTTGCCGCGCACATTTGGATTGGCCTTTAACTTTAATTTCTGACCTGAAGCGGCGGCCATGTATTGTGGGCGTTGTCTCGTGCACGGAACGGATCATGTCTTTGAAATCGCATACCCCACCAAAGACTGATCTGTTCCGTTTCAGAAAGCTGGCCGGCGATCATATTCAAAAAGGCCAGTTTGCCGATGCTGAACGGGCCTGTGCGGCAATGCAAAGCGCAGATCCAGAGGCCCCGGATCCATGGGTGTTTCGGGCGCGCATTGCCCAAAGGTGCAATGACTTTACCGCCGCGGCGGATCATGCCCAACAGGCGTTATCTCTTTCCCCGCACCGGCTGGATGTGCGGGTGGTTGCCGCCGAAAGCTGTATCTATACCGGCCAGATTGCTAAGGCCCTGACGGCGCTGATCGCCATTGAAGGCGAGGCCGAAACGGATCTGAATATCCTGCGCCAGGTTTGTGCGCTTTATACCCAGCTGGGCCGTCATGAGGCGGCGTATCGTTGCGCCCACCGGGTGCGCGAAGGTGACCCAGAATCGTTAAACCACCTCTATTTGCTGGCCAGCGCCGCCATTGCCGTTGGCAAGATTGACGAGGCCGAAACCCTGCTTGATGCGATTGTAAAAGCCGCCCCCGAAGAAGGCGATATTTATTACAACCGGGCGGGCCTGCGCAAACAAACCCCGGCCAATAATCATATTGACCAGATCCGCGAACGCCTGCGCTTTACCGGGCCAGATGACCATCGCCATACCCCGTTATGTTATGCGCTGGGCAAGGAGCTGGAGGATCTGGGCGAACAAAGCGAGGCGTTTAAATCCTTTGCCGCCGGGGCCGCGGCGCGCAAGGCTCGCCTGCGTTATCAGGTGCGCGAAGAGGTGAAGGCCGCCGACCATATCATCAAAACTTTTGATAAAAACTGGTGGGATAACACCCCGGATGGCGATGATAGCGCCCACCCGATTTTTGTGATGGGCCTACCGCGCAGCGGCACCACACTGGTCGATCGCATTATCTCGGCCCACAGCGCCGTGTCCAGTCTGGGCGAGGTCAATGACTTTGCCTATGGGGTGGTGCGCGCCGGGTTTCCGGCGAAGGACAAGTTTGACCTGATTGCCCGTACGGCCCGCGCCGATATGCAAACCCTCGGGTCGCAATACTGGGGCGCGCTAGGCGGTTATGGTGAAGCCGGGTCGTATCTGATTGATAAAACCCCGGCGAATTATCTCTATCTTGGTTTGATCGCCAAGGCGCTACCCCATGCCCGGATCGTGCATGTGCGCCGCCATCCGCTGGCCTCGGGCTATGCCATGTTCAAGACCCTGTTTCGCATGGGGTATCCGTTCTCCTATGATCTGGAAGATATTGGCCATTATTATCTGGCCTATCATCGCCTGATGGTGCATTGGCGCGGTCTCTTTGCGGACCGGATTTGCGAGGTTAGTTACGAAGATCTGGTCGATGATCAGGAAGCGGTCAGCCGGGACATTATCGCCCATTGCGGCCTGCAATGGGAAACGGCCTGCCTTGATTTTCATCGCAACGCCGCCCCCACCGCCACGGCCAGCGCCACCCAGGTGCGCCAGCCAATATATCGCAGCGCCCGCAATCTGTGGCGCGACCACGACGAGGCCTTGCAGCCTTTACGCAAAATTCTCGAAGCCGGAGGCGTCTCATGCGCATAAAAACCATGGTGCTTGGCGCGCTGGCCGCGCTTGGTCTTGCGGGCTGCGCCCATGCCCAAACGCTGTTTACCGAGGACTTTCAGGACGGTAATGCCGATGGCTGGCAGTCCGCCGGCAAGGGCGATATTCGCCTGACCACCTATAATGGCAATGTGTCCATGCGTCTGACCCGGTCGGCCAGCGCCCTGATCGGCCTTAAAATTGAAGGCCCGGATGCGGTGCGCATTGCGGCTTCTTTTGCCGCCATGAACCTTGAAAAAAAGGACGCCTGCATTGCCGAGGCCTCGGCCAATGGCGGCACAGACTGGACAGAGGTTTTGCGCGTTGAGGACGGCGCAGATGATGGGCTGACCCTTTATAAAGGCTCGGCGGTTTTGCCGCTTAACGCCAAAGGCGGGCCACTTTTGCTGGTGCGTCTGCGGGTGGATGGCAACCAAAAGGACGACACCTGCTGGGCCGATAATATCACCATTACCGCCCTTGCCGCCAAGGTCCGCGCCGCACCATCAGCGCGCACGGCGCTGTCGGCAGGTTTCTTAACCGGCACGGCTGATCTGAAACAGCCCGTGCCCATGTATGCCCATACACCGACCCAAAACACACAGCCCACCAGCGGCGTTATCGAAGGGCGTATCTCCTTTGCGGTGCCCAAAAAATCCGCCCATATGAAAGTGTTGCGCGACCGTTTTGGCTTTACGGATAATCCGGTCAAAGGCCTTGGCACGCCGCCGGGCTTTGACCTTGGCTTTGTGCAAGTGGGCGCGCGCCTTGTACCCGATCGGCGCGGCCTGATCCGCACGGATAATCAGGCCTGGGACATATTGGTCGAGCCGGGGCAAATCTGGCGCGAAGAGGGCGATGAGGGCTTTTGGCGCGCCGCCTTGCCCTTTGCCTTGCAGGAACGCAATGCCAATTGCACCCATAATGGCGTGCTCAGCTTTTTGATAAAACCCAATGGTGAAACCAGCCGCGCCGCCTATCAGATCAGCTCGGAAACCTGTTTGTATTTTCAATATGATATGTGGGGAACGGGCGAGGTTTCTTACACGCCGGGCGCGGTGCAAGGCGCCGACACCCTGCGCACGGCTTTTACCAAAGAGTTGAAAAACAAACTGCCCACCCGCCCGATCAGCGCGCTGGCCATTGATCATCCGGGTCTGGATGCCAGCGCCTTTGGCTCGCCCAAAGATGTCTCGCCTGCGGCCATGACCGTCTTTGGGGTGGTGATTGACGGGGTGCATTATCAGGGCAGCTGTGAAACCCGCACTGGGCCGTATCCGTTTTGCGCCAATTTGGCCATTCCCTCTTATTCGCTGGCCAAATCCATTTTTGCCGGGCTGGGCATGATGCGCTTGAACATGCTGTACCCCGAGGCCGAAAGCGCCCTTATTGAAACCTATGTACCCGAATGCGCCAAGGCGGGATGGCGCGGTATTCGTTTTGGGCATGCACTGGATATGGCCACTGGGCGCTATAAATCCACAAAAAGCGAAAAAGACGAAAATGCCGCCGTGCAGGACGGGTTTTTCATTGTGCCGGACCACAAGCGCAAGATTAACAGGGCTTGTTCGCTTTACCCACGCAAAAGTGATCCGGGTACGCAATGGGTCTATCACACCACGGATCATTATGTGCTGGGTACGGCCATGCAGGCCTTTTGGCGTGAGAAAAAAGGCAAGGACGCGGATATTTATCGTGACCTTCTGGTCGAGCCGATCTGGAAGGCCTTAAACCTGTCTCCGCTCAGCTATAAAACCCGGCGCACCCGTGATGCGATTAATCAACCTTATGTCGGCTGGGGGCTGACGTTCACGCCTGATGATCTGGCCAAGATCACGCAATTTATCGCGGTGAACTATGGCCAGATCGACGGGGTGGATATAATTGACACTGGCGCCTTGCGTGCCGCCTTGCAAATGGATCCGGCCGATCCCGGCTTGCCGGCGCCAGGTAAAAATTTTCGGTATAATAACGGCTTTTGGGCCTGGAATGCCGGCGGCGTGTTGAAGCAGAACCACGCGGTCTGGCTTCCCTTTATGTCAGGTTATGGTGGCCTGTCGGTTGTCCTCATGCCCAATGGTATCACCTATTATTATATCAGCGACAATAATGAATATGCCTGGGCCAAGGCGGTGATTGCCGCCAATGCCTATCGCCCCTTTGCCAAAGGCCAAACCCCATGAGTGTTTTATTTTCACGCCTGCCCAAGGCCGCTCCCGATGGGTTGCTGGCCGCCGTGTTTTTGGCCTTTCTGGCCACGGCAGGATTGTTCTATGTGAATATTCTGGCTGCCATTGTTGATGGGCTGGTCTCTGGCATGGGGATCAGTGAGGGCGCGGCGGGCAATATTGGTTCGGCCAATATTTACGGCGCGGCTTTGGGGGCGCTGGGGGCCTTTTTTGTGGTCAAGCATCTGCCTTGGCGCCCCATGGCGGTGTTGTCCCTGATCGGTCTGATTGCGCTGGATCTGGGGTCGATTCCCATTCGCTCGGCAGAAGTTTTGCTGCCGATGCGCTTTGCTCATGGCCTGATCGGCGGCTTTTTGGTCGGTACCGCGTTTTCCGTAATTGCCCGCACCCAATCGCCGGACCGCACCTTTGGCATGTTATTATTTGTCCAGTTTGGCCTTGGCGGGCTGGGGGTGATGTTCCTGCCTCGACTGGTACCGATCTTTGGTACCCAGGCCCTGTTTCTCTCGCTGGCGGCGTTCAGTCTGGCCACTTTGCTCATGGTGCCATTTTTGGACCGCTATGATGCCGCCCGGGTCACGCGCCCGCTGGCCAGTCAAGATAAAATCCGCACGCTGCCGCTGGTGCAAACGCTGGGGGCGATCTTTCTCTTTCAAATGGCCAATATGGCTTTGTTAGCCTTCATCATCCGCCTTGGAAAGGGCTATGGGCTGGACACCAATTTTGTCAGCATGGCGCTAGGTTTGGCCACCTGGATTGCGCTGCTCGGCCCGCTGGTGGTGATGGTGATCGGTGTGCGCTATGGGCGGTTCTGGCCACTGGCGATCGGCATTTTGCTGACATTGGCTGGTACGGCGCTGTTTCATCTCAGTGCATCGCCCTGGGCCTATCTGGTGGCCAATTGCGGCACCGGCATCACCTGGGGCATGGCCATTGCCTATCTGTTTGGCATGACCGCCGAATTTGATAAATCCGGGCGTACCTCGGCGCTGGGCGGGTTTATTTCAAAAATGGGACTGGCCTCTGGCCCTATGGTGGCCGGGCGTGTGCTTGATGCCGGTCTTGGCTTTGGCTCTTTGATCAATCTGGCCCTGATCGGTCTTGCTCTCTCTGGCTTTTTAATGCTGTTCCCGGCCCGCAAACTTGATCAGGCCGGCACGCAGACCAACACCTAGACAATATGGAATTTGAGCTATGAAAATGAATGCAGATCTGGTTCTGCGGCGTGAGAACGCCGTCCCCAAAGGCATTGCTACCGCCGCCCCGATTTATGTGGAGCGCGCACAAAATTCGACCCTGTGGGATGTTGAGGGAAATCGTTATGTGGACTTTGCGGGGGGCATTGCGGTGCTGAACACCGGTCATTGCCACCCCAAGGTCATTGGCGCGGCCAAAGCCCAGATGGAACGCCTGACCCACAGTGCCTTTCAGGTTGCCGCGTATGAGCCTTATGTGGCCCTGTGCGAGCGTTTGAACGCGCTCGCCCCCATCAACGGCAAAGCCAAAACCATTTTGTTTTCCACGGGGGCCGAGGCGGTTGAAAATGCGGTCAAGATTGCCCGCGCCGCCACCGGACGCCCCGGGGTGATTGCCTTTAGCGGTGGTTTTCACGGGCGCACCCTGATGACCATGGCGCTGACCGGCAAGGTGGTACCCTATAAGGGCGCGTTTGGCCCCATGCCTGCCGAAGTGTATCACGCGCCTTTTCCCATTGCGCGCTATGGCATTAATGTAGAAAACAGCCTGAATGCGTTATCCCACCTCTTTCGCGCTGATATCGCGCCGGAGCGGGTGGCCGCCATTATTATCGAGCCCGTACAAGGCGAAGGCGGCTTTCATGAAGCCCCAATAGCGCTGATACAGGCCCTGCGCCAGATCTGTGATGAACACGGCATCATGCTGATTGCCGATGAAGTGCAAACCGGCTTTGGCCGCACGGGAACGCTCTTTGCGATCGAACATAGCGAGATCTCGCCAGACCTGATCACGGCGGCCAAATCTCTGGCCGGGGGGTTCCCCTTATCTGCCGTTATTGGCCGTGCCGATGTGATGGACAGCATTGGCCCGGGTGGTTTGGGGGGCACCTATTCCGGGGCGCCCATTGCGTGTGCTGCGGCCCTGGCGGTGCTGGACGTGATCGAGGATGAAAACCTGCTGGCGCGCTCGATTAAACTGGGCGAGCGGGTCAAGGATCGTCTGGCTGACTTTGCGCAAAACCCTGATTTACGGCCCATGGATGCCATTCGCGGCCTTGGCTCGATGGTGGCCTTTGATCTGGTCACCGCGCGCGGCGGCAGTTTGCCCGACGGGCCGGCGGCCAAGGCGGTAACGGCCAAAGCGTTTGCAGAGGGTTTGATCCTGCTCAGCTGTGGTGTTTCGGGCGAAACCATCCGCCTGCTTTATCCCCTGACCATCAGCGATGAAACGCTGGCTGAGGGGCTGGACAAGCTAGAAAACGCGTTGAGGGTCTAAGCCATGCCGGGACGAAATCTGCTGAAAGAACAAGCCTATATTGCTGGTGCGTGGTGTGATGCCCTTTTGGGGCAAACCATGGCCGTGAACAATCCCGCCAATGGGGATATCATTGCCCATGTCCCCAATATGGGGGCCGAGGAAACCCGCAACGCCATTGAGGCTGCGGCCAAGGTGCTGCCCGCATGGCGTGCCAAAACTGGCAAGGCCCGCGCCGCCATTTTGCGCCGCTGGTTTGAGCTGGTGATGGAAGAGCAGGAGACCTTGGCGTACTTGCTGAGCCTAGAGCAGGGCAAACCACTGGCCGAGGCGCGCGGCGAGATTGCCTATGGGGCCAGTTTTATTGAATGGTTTGCCGAAGAGGCCAAGCGCACTTATGGCGAGACCATCCCCGGTCATATGCCGGGCGCGCGCCTGATGACCATCAAACAGCCCGTGGGCGTGGTTGCCGCCATTACGCCGTGGAATTTCCCCAATGCCATGATCACCCGCAAGGCCGGCGCGGCGCTGGCCGCCGGGTGCACGATGATTGTAAAACCGGCCGAACAAACGCCGTTATCGGCGCTGGCGCTGGCATATCTTGGCGAAGAGGCGGGCATACCGCCGGGGGTGTTTTCCGTCATTACCGGCGATCCGGTGATCATTGGCGGTGAACTGACGCAAAGCGATATTGTGCGCAAATTGACCTTTACCGGCTCCACCGCCACCGGGCGGCTGCTCATGCGGCAATGCGCCGATACAGTAAAGAAAGTCTCGCTGGAACTTGGCGGTAATGCGCCCTTCATCGTGCTGGATGATGCGGATCTGGATAAGGCCGCTGTTGGAGCCATTGTGTGCAAATTTCGCAATGCCGGGCAAACCTGTGTCTGTGCCAATCGCCTCTATGTGCAAAGCGGCGTCTATGATGAATTTATTGAAAAATTTACCGCGCTGGCGGCGAACCTCACCGTGGGTGCGGCGCAAAGCGAAGGCAGCGATCTTGGCCCATTGATTGACGAGGCGGCGATGGCCAAGGTGCAAAGCCATCTATCCGATGCGCTGGCCAAGGGGGCATCCGTGCAAACCGGAGGGCAGCCCCACGCGCTGGGTGGTCTTTTCTTTGAGCCAACGGTTTTGCGCGATGCGTCACAGGATATGCAGATTGCCAAGGAAGAAACCTTTGGGCCGCTGGCGCCGGTGATCAGGTTTGAAACGGACGCCGAGGTGGTGGCCATGGCCAATGACACGCCTTTTGGGCTGGCGTCTTATTTGTTTACCAACAATATCAATCGCGCCTTCACGATTGCTGAGGGCATTGAATCGGGCATGGTGGGCATTAATACCGGGCTGATTTCAACCGAATTGGCCCCCTTTGGCGGGATCAAACAATCCGGTCTTGGCCGCGAAGGCGGTCGCCAGGGGATCGAGGAGTATCTGGAAACCAAATATATGTGTTTGGCGATTGATGAGGAATAAACCAATACCTTGCAAACATGCTGAGTGGCAGGGTTTTTAAACTTGGTAATAACAAAAGTAAAATAAAAACAAATAGGTACATCCTATTGTGATAGAGGGCCCTGGGAGGGGCTTGTCAATTGCGCTATAGTGTACTACATAACCAGTACACCAATACAATTTTGGGTGTGCAACGATGATTGTGTCGAAGAGGTTTAACATAATGCTCCCTGTACCTGCATGGATTGCCACCCCTTTTTGGGAAAGGAAAACGCGATGACGCCGGATTGGACGGATGATCAGCCAATCTATCGGCAACTGAAGGACAAGGTCGTGACCGCAATCATGGAGGGGGCTTTGCCAGAAGGCGAAGCACTACCCTCGGTTAGAAATGTTGCCACGGATTTGCAGATAAATCCGTTCACAGCCTCAAAAGCCTATCAGGAGCTGGTTATGGAAGGTTTTGTAGAAAAACGCCGCGGACTGGGAATGTTTGTGGTCGATGGTGCTCGCCGCAAAATACTGGATGCGGAACGCACGCGCTTTATGGAAAAGGAATGGCCACGGGTTCTCAAGACCATAAAGCGGCTGGGTTTTAGCGCGGATGAGTTGCTGAAGAACAGCCTGAGCCAAGAAGGAAGCTGAGATGACAGATTCTGAAGTAAAAGCGCCGGTGATAAGGGCGCGCAACCTGTCCAAACGATTTGGCAAATTTCGGGCCTTAAAAGGCGTGAGCTTTGACATCCCGCTGGGGCGGATTGTCGGCGTTATCGGTGCCAATGGTGCCGGTAAAACCACGTTGTTAAACGCGGTGCTGGGGCTGTCCTCTTATGAGGGCGAGCTGAGCGTGCTGGGCTTTAACCCAGCCCGACAGCGCAGCGCGCTGATGAAAAATGCCTGCTTTATTTCCGATGTGGCAACTTTGCCCAAATGGATGAAAGTATCCGAAGTGCTGGATTATGTGGACGCTGTGCATCCCAGGTTCAGCCGCAATAAGGCCATGGAATTTTTGAACCGCACCAAGGTGCCGCTGGATAAAAAAGTCCGTGCGCTTTCCAAAGGCATGATTGTGCAATTGCATCTGGCCATTGTGATGTCCATTGACGCCAAACTGCTGGTACTGGATGAGCCAACTCTGGGGCTGGATATCATCTTTCGCAAACAGTTTTACCAAAGCCTGCTGGAAGAATATTTTGATGAAGAGCGCACAGTCATCATCACCACCCATCAGGTGGGCGAGATCGAGCATATCCTCACCGATGTGATGTTCATCAAGGATGGTGAACTGGTGTTGGAAGCCAATATGGAAGAGCTGACACAGCAATTCATCGAAGTGATGGTGGAGCCGGGCAAAGAAGACGACGCCCGTACCTTTAGCCCCATTATGACGGGTACCACCTTTGGCAAGTCCACCTTTGTTTACAAAAACGTAGATCGCGAAAAGCTGTCCAGGCTGGGTGAAACCCGCCGTCTTGGACTGGCCGATATCTTTGTGGCGACAATGACAGGAGAAGGGCAATGAAAACTATTACCGCTCTGATTAAACGCGAAGTCCTGGACGGTAAAAACGGTTATATCCGTGTGCCGCTCATCCTGACCGGTATCACCCTGGTGTTACTGGTATTGTCGACCCTTGGGTTGGGCAATGTCACCTATTCCAGCGGTATGGAACAAGAAGGCATTCACAATTTTGGTGACATTATGAAGCTGGCCGCCGAAGGCGATCTGAGCGAAATGTCGCCAGCCATTGCCCTGTTATATTGGGCAACCACGGCGCTGACCTGGGTAGCCTTTCCGTTTGTGATTTTTTTCTCGCTGTTGGGCGCTCTTTATGAAGAACGCCGGGACCGGTCGATCCTGTTCTGGAAATCCATGCCGGTTGCCGATTGGCAGGAGGTGTCAGCAAAATTCTTTACGCCGCTCATTCTGGCACCGGCCGCCTTTCTGGCGGTGGTGATTGCGGCCCAGTTGTTTTCCGCGCTGTATCTGAGCATCATGATGATGTTTCAGGGTGGCCCAGTGCTGGATCTGTGGCCGGTGGGCTTGATGGTCCGTAGCTGGTTTGCCTTTTTCGCCCATTATCTGCTGTGGATGATCTGGGCCATGCCGGTCCTGGCCTGGTTGTTGTTCGTGTCCTCTTTTGCCCGCCGTATGCCATTTCTCTGGGCAATCCTTGTGCCCATTGTGTTGATGGTGATTGAATCCATGTTCCTGCGCTCTCACGTCATTGCCAACTGGATTGGCCTGCATTTAGGCGGCTGGCAGGAAGCGGCCTTTGGCAAGGGGGATTACAATATCAAGAGCCCCGGTGATGTAATGAACGTCATCTTGGGCGACGTGCAAATGGAAAGGCTGATCTACACCTTGGCCAATGCCCAGTTCTGGTTGGGGCTGGTGATTGCCGCCGGGTTCATCTTTGGGGCCATTGCCATGAGAAAACGCGCCATATAAGAGACGCAAAGTCTCACTTTCCTCCCCGGAAAACGTGAAAACGGGCCACCT
Organism: Robiginitomaculum sp.; assembly: GCA_015485335.1. GTDB lineage: Bacteria > Pseudomonadota > Alphaproteobacteria > Caulobacterales > Maricaulaceae > Robiginitomaculum_B. Next base: position 11,988 of record WFTT01000026.1, on the reverse strand, counting down.
CGGTGGCCCGTTTTTATGTGTTTGCTCTGGGCTTACGCCAAAGGCGCGCGCACATGGGGCGGGCTATCTTCCAGCCAGCGGGCTTGACCATCTTCGATGACCAGAATTTCTTCCCATTTGGCCCCGACCCCGTCTTTGCCAAAATGTGGCTCGACCAGCCATAACCCATCGGTCGGCGGGTGTTCGCTGGTTCGGCGGCGGTTCCACAATGGATATTGGTTTTTCAGCCCGGCCTCGGCCAGTTTTCCCTTCAGGGTAAACCAGGCCAAAGTGGCGCTATCAAAACCATGATAACGCCAGCCTTTTAGGCCGCCAAAGCGCCATTTACCCGCCCGGTGGCCCAGCACTTCGCCCGGGTGTTTTTCATGCACGCTTTCATAGCCCTTGGTCTTGGCGCGCTCAAATACAGCGGTGGCAATCTGGCAAAATGACTGCCCGTCATTGACCGCATCCAAAATGGCTTGGCGCTCGGATAAAAGGTCACGCATCATCTGGTCATGCGCAGGATTATCGCCAAAGCAAAAACTATAACTGGTATCGACAAGAAAGCCGTCAAAGATCGGCGCGGCATCCAGAATAACGCTATCGCCCTTGCACAACTTATGATCGCGGGGGAAGAAATGCCCAACCCTCCAATTGCCGGGCAGGGCCGTGCGCGCGCCAAAAAGCGCCACCGGCAGGTGAAAAAAGTTCCCCGCACCGGCGGCGCGATACTGGCGCATCAATTCCCGGGCCACGGTGATTTCATCCATGCCCTCTTCCAGGGTTTTTGCCATGTCGTGCTGGATGGCAAAACATTGCTTTTGCAGGGTCAGAAATCTGGCCATCTCGTCTTTGGAAAAGTTTTTAGTTTTGAAAAACATGGACTCTGCTTAGCAGCATGGATGGAAAAAGGAAGCCGGAGGCCTCTAAATTCGGTTCTGCTAAAGTTTTTTCTTGCAAAAGCCGGGGCCTCCACACAAGACTTTACCATGATGATGTTTTGGCTTTGCACGATCAAGCGGTCCAGGGGTATAGGGATGTCCCACCGATGACCTTGGCATTACGTGATATCAGCAAGACCGTTGCCGGCCAGACCCATATTCACACCACCAATTTGACCCTGCAAAAAGGCACAATGAATGTACTGTTGGGGGCAACGTTATCGGGCAAAACTTCCCTGATGCGGTTGATGGCCGGGCTGGACAAGCCCACCACGGGCAAAATTTTCTGGAATGATGCCGATGTCACCGGCATGCGGGTTCAGGACCGCCAGGTCGCCATGGTGTACCAGCAATTCATCAATTATCCCGCCATGAGTATTTACGACAATATTGCCTCGCCCTTGCGTTTACAGGGAAAATCCAAAGCCGAGATCGATGTTGCAGTGCGTAAAACAGCCGCATTGATGAAGCTGACGCCGCACCTTTCCGCCAAACCTTTGGCGCTATCGGGGGGCCAGCAACAACGCTGTGCCTTGGCCCGGGCGCTGGTGAAAGATGCCGGGCTGGTCTTGCTGGACGAGCCATTGGCCAATCTGGATTACAAATTGCGCGAGGAATTGCGCGAGGAAATCCCCAAATATTTCGAGGCTTCTGGTGCCATTTTTGTTTATGCCACTACCGAGCCCGAAGAGGCCCTGTTGCTGGGCGGCAATACGGTGACCCTATATGAGGGACGCATAACCCAGTTTGGCAAAACCCCAGAGGTTTATCGCCATCCCTGTGACCGGATTACGGCACAGGTGTTTTCCAATCCGCCGATGAATTTTATGGCGGTGCAAAAGGCCGGATCTAACCTGACTTTTGAGGGCGGGCAAAACGCCCCGGCCCCGGCGGGACTGGCCGATGGGCAATACACCGCCGGGTTTCGCCCTCATCATCTGGAAATTCATCGGCGTCATAAAACGGCGTTGGAATTTAATGGCCGCCTGTTGGTCAGCGAGATTACCGGCTCGGAGACCTATTTGCACGTAGAGCACAAAGGCGAGCGCTGGATTGTGCAAGCCGGCGGCGTGCACGATGGGCGTTCTGGCGATGCTTTGTCGGTGTTTTTGGACCCGGCCCATGTCTATCTATTTGATGGGGATGGCGCACTGGCCACGCCGGCTGGTTTTGGGCGGGGGGCTTAAGGACATGGCCAAAATTACCCTCTCCAAACTGGCGCATTCCTATCTGCCTGATCCCAAAGGGGAGGCGGATTATGCCCTTAAAGAAATGGACCATGTTTGGGAAGATGGCCAGGCCTATGCCCTGCTGGGTCCATCCGGTTGCGGCAAAACCACCTTGCTGAACATAATTTCCGGCCTGTTGACCCCCTCGGACGGGCGGGTTTTGTTTGATGATATTGATGTCACTCAGGCCCCAACGGCGGCGCGCAATATTGCCCAGGTTTTTCAGTTCCCGGTGGTTTATGACACCATGAGCGTGCGTAAAAACCTGGCCTTTCCCTTGCGTAATCGCGGCATGGATCGGGCCAGTATCAACACCCGGGTAGAGGCCATCGCCGCCATTATTGAAATGACCGATGTGCTGGAGCGCAAGGCACAGGCGCTTAGCGCCGATGCCAAACAGAAAATCTCTCTTGGCCGGGCCTTGGTACGCGAAGACGTAAACGCCATTTTGTTTGATGAACCTCTGACAGTGATCGACCCGGCGATGAAATGGGCATTGCGCACGCAATTAAAATCCATTCATGCGGCGCTTGGCCATACCATGATTTATGTCACCCATGACCAGACCGAGGCCCTGACCTTTGCCGATCAGGTGGTGGTAATGTATGAGGGGCGCGTGGTGCAGATCGGCACCCCGCAGGCGCTGTTTGAAACCCCGGCGCACACCTTTGTTGGTTATTTTATCGGCTCACCCGGCATGAATGTGTTGGATGCCCGGGTTGAGGGCACCTTTGCCTATGTTGGCGATGAAAAAATCGCGCTGGGGGCGGATTACGGGCGACCCGGCGGCAAAGTGCAGATCGGCATACGGCCTGAATTTGTATCTCTGCACGGCAAAACAGGCATGGCGGCGAAAATCCACCGGGTGGAGGATGTGGGCCGCCATAAAATTGTGCGGGCTGAATTGTGCGGGCAGGCGGTCAATATGATTGCCCCCGAAGGTGCCGAAATTGCCGCCGATGCCGCCCGCATCCAGTTCAAGCCCGATGCCATCAGTGTGTTTGTAGAGGATTGGCGGCTGGAACCGGGCGGGGGGAAACAAGGCTGATGGAAAAGACGCTCAATCAAAAGGCCTGGTTTTTGGTCTTGCCGGTATTTTTGCTGGTGGCGTTCTCCGCGGTCATACCCCTGATGACCGTGGTCAATTATTCGCTGCAGGACACCTTTGGCAATAACAAGTTTTTCTGGGCCGGGCTGGAATGGTATACAGAATTATTGCACTCTGAACGTCTGTGGTCGGCCTTTGGTCGCCAGATCATATTTTCGGCAATTATTCTGGCGATCGAGGTGCCGTTGGGGGTGTTTGTGGCCCTGAATATGCCCAAAAAAGGGGTTTGGGCCTCGCTCTGCCTCGTGTTGATGGCGCTGCCCTTGCTGATCCCGTGGAATGTGGTTGGCACTATCTGGCAGATCTTTGGCCGGGTGGATATTGGCCTGCTGGGTCATACGCTGGCGGCGCTGGGCATTGATTATAACTATACCCGCGATCCCCTTGCGGCGTGGATTACCATCATCACCATGGATGTCTGGCACTGGACGTCTTTGGTGGCGCTGTTGTCTTATGCGGGTTTGCAATCCATCCCCGAGGCCTATTATCAGGCGGCGAAAATTGATCAGGCCAGCCGTTGGAGCGTGTTCTGGTTTATCGAGCTTCCCAAAATGCAGGGCGTGTTGATGATCGCCATTCTGATCCGCTTTATGGACAGTTTCATGATCTATACCGAACCCTTTGTGGTCACTGGCGGCGGGCCGGGTAATGCCACCACGTTTTTGTCCATTGATCTGGTGAAGATGGCCCTGGGGCAGTTTGATCTGGGGCCGGCGGCGGCGTTTTCGCTAATGTATTTTCTGGTCGTCATGCTGGTTTCATGGGTGTTCTACACGGTGATGACCAATCTGGATAAAAAGGCGGGGTATTGATGAGCATACCCACGCCCCCCCGCCGAGCATGGATCAACACCAAAGCCGTGGTGATGATTGCCTATATCGTGTTTTTGCTCCTGCCGATTTACTGGCTGATCAATATGAGCCTGAAAACCAATGAAGAGATCATCAGTGTTTTTACCATCTGGCCGCGCCATCTGACCTTTGCCAATTACAAAACCATATTGACCGATCCGGCCTGGTATATGGGCTATGTCAATTCGATGATCTATGTGGTGCAAAACGTGGTGATTTCCCTCGCCGTGGCACTGCCGGCGGCCTATGCCTTCAGCCGTTACCGGTTCATGGGCGACAAGCATTTGTTCTTCTGGCTGCTCAGCAATCGCATGGCCCCGCCGGCGGTTTTCGCCCTGCCGTTTTTCCAGCTATATAGCTCCATTGGCCTGTTTGATACGCACATTGCCGTGGCGCTGGCGCATACGCTTTTTAATGTGCCGCTGGCAGTGTGGATACTGGAAGGCTTTATGCGCGGCGTGCCCAAAGAGATCGACGAAACCGCCTATATTGATGGCTACTCCTTCCCCCGTTTTTTCGTGCGCATTTTTATGCCGCTGATCGCCAGCGGCATCGGCGTGGCGGCATTTTTCTGTTTCATGTTTTCGTGGGTTGAGCTGCTCCTGTCGCGTACGCTGACCTCCATTGATGCCAAGCCCATCACCGCGGTGATGACCCGCACGGTGTCGGCCTCGGGCATGGATTGGGGGGTGCTGGCCGCCGCCGGGGTGCTGACCATCGTACCGGGCGCCTTGGTGATCTATTTTGTACGTAATTACATCGCCAAGGGTTTTGCCCTTGGCCGGGTATAAGGAAGAACAATGATGGGATGGATGGCCTGGACCCTGCCCACCGCAATCTTTTTTGCCGTTATCGGGGCGTTATTGCTGATCATGTCGGTGTTGGCGATCCGCTATCCCGAAACGCCGCGCATGGGCATATTGCGTATGGAAACCACCCGCGGGGACCGTCTTTTTATTACCCTGTTGGGCTCGGCCTTTATTTGTCTGGCCTGGCTGGGGCTGGTGGGGGAAAATCTGTGGTGGGTGCTGGGCGTCTGTTTTGTTTATGCGCTGGCGGTTTTTCGCTGGGTCTAAGTGCGCATCTGCCATAGAGTATGGGTTACAGGGAGTATTTTTCATGAAGACCGGATTTTTACACGCAAGCCTTTTATCCTTTTCCATGCTGGTGCTGCCGGGGGCCGCCCATGCCGATATGTCTGCGGCCAAAACCTTTCTGGACAAGGAAATCGGCGATCTTTCCACGCTTTCCCGCGCCGATCAGGAAAAGGAAATGCAATGGTTTGTCGATGCGGCCAAGCCATATGTGGGCATGGAAATCCATGTGGTGTCCGAAACCTTGACCACCCATAAATACGAATCCGAAGTTCTGGCCCCGGCCTTTTCCGCCATTACCGGGATCAAGGTTATTCATGATCTGATTGGCGAAGGCGATGTGGTCGAAAAGATCCAGACGCAAATGCAAACTGGGCAGAATATTTTTGATGCCTATGTCAATGATTCCGATCTGATCGGCACCCATTGGCGCTATCAAAGCGTACGTAATCTGACCGACTGGATGGCCGGTGATGGCAAGGCGGTGACCAATCCCATGCTGGACATGGCCGATTTTATCGGCGCGTCTTTCACCACCGCCCCCGATGGCAAGCTGTATCAATTGCCGGACCAGCAATTCGCCAATCTTTACTGGTTTCGCTATGACTGGTTCACCGATCCAAAATACAAGGCCGAGTTCAAGGAAAAATATGGCTATGATCTGGGCGTGCCGGTGAACTGGTCCGCCTATGAAGACATCGCCAAATTCTTCACTGGCAAGACCATTGATGGGCGTAAAATCTACGGCAATATGGATTATGGCAAAAAAGATCCGTCCCTTGGCTGGCGCTTTACTGATGCCTGGCTTTCCATGGCGGGTAATGGCGACAAGGGCCTGCCCAATGGCAAGCCGGTGGACGAATGGGGCATTCGGGTTGACGAAAATGATCGCCCGGTCGGTTCCTGTGTGGCCCGGGGCGGCGACACCAATGGCCCGGCGTCCGTATATGCTGTCAGCAAATATGTCGACTGGCTGAAACACTATGCGCCGCCGGCCGCCGAGGGCATGACCTTTGGCGAGGCCGGGCCGGTCCCGGCACAAGGCGCGATTGCTCAACAGGCCTTCTGGTACACCGCCTTTACCGCCGACATGGTCAAGCCCGGCCTACCGGTGGTCAATGATGATGGTTCGCCCAAATGGCGTATGGCCCCCTCGCCCCATGGTGCCTATTGGCACAAGGGGATGAAGCTGGGCTATCAGGATGCGGGTGCGTGGACCTTGATGAAATCCACACCGACCAAGCGCGCTCAGGCGGCCTGGCTTTATGCACAATTTGTGACCTCAAAAACCGTGGACGTGAAGAAAAGCCATGTGGGCCTGACCTTCATTCGCCAAAGCACCATAATGGACAAGAGCTTTACCAAACGCGCCCCGGCCCTTGGTGGCCTGGTCGAGTTTTATCGCTCACCCGCCCGGGTGCAATGGACCCCCACGGGGACCAATGTGCCGGACTATCCAAAACTGGCGCAGCTATGGTGGCAAAATATCGGTGATGCTTCTTCGGGTGCCAAAACCGTACAAGCGGCCATGGACGCGCTGTGTGCGGCACAGGAAAAAGTGATGCACCGTATCGAGCGCGCCGGGGTGCAGGGCGAATTTGGCCCAAAACTGGCCAAGCCCCATGACCTGAAATGGTGGAATGCCTACGCCGTTGAACACGGCACGCTGGCACCACAGTTAAAGCTGGATAATGAAAAACCAAAACCGGTGACCATCGACTATGACACCCTGATTGCCAGCTGGCAGTAAATGGTGATGGCCGTGGCTGAAGATACAGCCTTGTCCCCCATCACGCTGTCTCATAACGGTTTGCGCTTTGGGGCGCTGGCCTGTGGCATGACGAAAAATGCGGGCCAGCCTTTGGTGCTGTGCCTGCACGGGTTTCCAGATACGGCGCACAGCTTTCGGTTTCTACTGCCCGCACTGGCGGCGGTAGGCTATCGCGCCGTGGCCCCGATGATGCGCGGTTACGAGCCTTCATCCCAACCGGCAGATGGTGATTATTCGCTGATCGCGCTGGCCTGCGATGTTATGGGCTGGGCGGATGATCTGGGCGAAGAGCGGGTGCATCTGGTCGGTCATGACTGGGGCGCGGCGGTATCTTATCTTGCCGGGGCCATGGCCCCGGATCGCTTTTATTCGCTCAGCACCATGGCGGTGCCGCATGCGGCGCGCTTTGCCGATGGGATCAAGGCGGTGCCCGGCCAATTGATCAAATCCTGGTATATGACGTTTTTTCAGCTGCGCGGCTTTGCCGAGCGGATGGTGGAACGAAACGACTGGGCCTTGATCAAACGCTTATGGCAAAGCTGGTCACCGGGCTATACGCTTGCCCCCCAAGACTGGGCAATTATGCGAGACGTGTTTGCCGCCCCTGGGGTGAAGTCGGCTATGCTGGCCTATTACCGGCAAAATGCCTCACCGGCGGTCATGTTTGGCTTAAAAAAGACCGAGGCCAGCGCCCTGACCTGTGTGCCGGTGCCCACCTTGGCGATCACCGGGGCCGATGATGGCTGTATTGATACGCGGCTTTATGACCATCTTTTTCAAAAAGAAGATTTCCCCAAAGGCTTTGCGGTCGAGCGCATCGCCGGGGCCGGTCATTTTGCCCATCTGGAAAAACCAGAAATAATCCATGCCCTGATTTTGGAATGGCTGGGCAGGCCTTAAGAACAGGGCAAGACCGCCGGGCGATACCAAGTAAAGCACATGTTGGGGGGCAATATAGTGCTTGGGCCAGTACCGCCCGACGGAAGCGGGGGTTAGGGCGCGCAATTCCTAAAGGCAGGCAGATGGCTGTCTGCTGAGGCATTACGCAAACGGTTCATGACATCGGTAATATCGGCATAGGCGGTCACCGCCGGCAGCACCGTATCGTCATAAAGGGCGATGTTGGCGATTTCGGCATCCACACCCACCTGACACAGTTCAGCCAGCGTTGCCGTCTGGACGATGGGGTCAACTATGGTGGTGTCCCCGGGAACCGGAATGTCATAGGTGTCATAAAGGTCCAACACCAGATTGCGGTGGGTTTCTTCGGCATTTCGAATATTGGCAAAGGGGGCGGTATTGCTGCCATAGCGGTCAAGAACGGCGGCGTAGGTCGCCAGGGCCTTGCGTTCATCCGCCAGAGACAGGCTTAGGGCATTACGAACCGTTGAGGGCAGCGCCGTTGCATCATCCAAACGCTCGAAAGATACTTTGCTGGCCTGCAAGACCTTGTTGGCATCCACCACGCCTTCGACCTGGGCCATCACATTCAGGGTCAGATCGGCGGCGGTGCCGCTTTCAAATACGGTGCTGGTGCTGGTGGCAATGGCCTGACCATTTATGTCAAAATCCTGTGCAGAGACATAACGGTCCACAAACCCTTCGATTTCCAGCTCGATGCCGGGCTCGCCAACGGTTTCACCATCGGCGGTGGTCGGCTCTATCTTGCTGGCATTCATGGACAGGCCGGTCAGGGCCGCTGTGGACTTGACCACCACATAATCACCGTTGGCAAATCCGCTGGTCCCAAACCCATCATCAATTTGCGCGCCGCTATAGGTCACGTTCAAATTTTGCAAGGTAAAGGTTTTCAGGTCCGGATTATGGCTGGATACGATGCCCGTGGCTGCAATCTCTTCGGCTTCGGTCAGACCGCCGGGGATATAAGCAATGCGGCTGGCCTGAATGATCCCAAAGGCATCAAACACGCCATCAATTTCTACATAATCACCGGCCAAAAGCGTGGAAAGGGTACGGCCATCAAAAATGGTACCGGTGTCGGTACCAACGCTTTGCCCGGCCACTTCCAACGCGCCGGCCGCAATGGCGGTGATCGGCCCTTTGATCAGTTCCTTGTCAATGGCGATGGTGTCAGCGGCCCCATCAACCTTGGTACCCAAAACCCGCACCCGCTGGCCGGGTTTTAACTGGCTGGCCGTCGCGGCTGTGCCGCCCAACAACACCCGGGTATAGGTGGTGGCCCCATCCAGATAGGTGACGCCATTGACGCTAAAGCCATCGGCGGTGTCGGTATAATTACCCACCACCAGATCGGTGCCGGTACCCCGTATGGCCACCCCGGTTTCGCCGGCAATTAATGTATTATTGCTGGTAAAGCGCAGGCGGACCCGGTTGCTGACCGGGTCAAACGGCACATCGCCATCACGCAGGGCAAACACACCATAGGTAGAGACGCCGCCATTGACCATTGAGCTTTGCACATTGTCAGATGGATTGGCCAGACAGGCCCCGGTTGCAGAATCGGTTTCACAAAGCGCAATACTGACCGGCCCGTTGGTTCCCAGATAGTCGGCGCTGACCGTAAAGGTGCCATCGGCCCCAATATTGGTGGCGGCGGCACTGAATGCTGTAAAATTACCCAGACCGGCAATGTCGACAATCTGATCCGTATTCGGCGTGGCTGTAATGGTGATAATGTCGGGAACCGGGGTGGCCGAGGCCGACAAAAAGAGGGTGTTAATCCCGGTATAAACCGGAGCATTGTCAAAACCATCACAGGCAAAGGCCAACGCCACATCAGTGCCGTCTATGGTCGCCGACGGGGTAATGGAAAACACAAAGCTTTGTGATGCACCCGGGGCAATGTCTACCGGCGTATTGATCGTGCCCACGGGGGCATTGGTGGCCGGGTCCGTGGCCTGAAAACTGAAATCTCCTACCGAGGTGCCGGCCTCGGACAGGGTGCATCCGGTTGCGGCAATGGTGGATGTATTCAAAATGGTGGCAAAGGCGGTTGCCGTTGTCCCAATTTGTACAGACCGGCTAGCGGGGCTAACCGCGCCCAACAACCCGGTTTGTTGTGCCAGTGCCGGTGTTGCCACCATAGCGGCCAAACCAAGTACGCTGCCGAGTTTCAATTTTTGCTTTAGCATCGCTAACCTCATCAATTGCAAGTAAGTGCTCGCTTGCATATGTGGAGGATGCGCAAAATTTCAATACAAAAATACAGTGGAGCCTCAAATATGGACACTTAGTCGCACCCACAAGGTCTAAACCTCTGGCATTTCGGCCCCGGACCGGGGCCATGGTGACCGCTGCACAGGCTTCAGCCATCAACAGGCCCTGACTGTAATAAGCCAGGCTAGCCATGCAAATTCAATGATCATACTGCCAATTACACCGGCGGGCATAACCTGGTTTTATCCCCGCGATTTCAGGGGCAGTGAGGGGTAAATGAGGGGCATTTCAGGGGCGATTTTGCGTCTTTTAGGGGTATTTAAGGGGTAGAGACGGGCATGCGCAGGGGTAAGAGGTGCCCCTTTTTGACCCTCGGGTTTGCTATCCTCGGCGGAACTCCCTCTCCTGGGGGAGAGGGCCGGGGTGAGGGGATAGTGAAGCAAAGATAGTGCACTGTCTTTAAGTCCCTGATCCCTCACCTTATTCCTCTCCCGCCCCGGGAGAGGAAAGAGATCGTCCCTATGCCGGTGTCATGACTTTGGGGGTGGGGATAGCAAAACCTTGTCCCACACGGGACCTGGTGGGGTATATTTTCAGCATTGTCATCGTTCCTTCTGTCATTGCCGGGCTTGTTCTGGCAATCCAGAGCTGCTTGGCAACAAAACTGGATACCCCGGATGAACCAGGTAATGACACGCCATGCATACTTCGAGGCTTGGCCCAAAGAAAGGGCCGCGCCCCTCAGTATGAGGTGGTCGTTAAATGAAACGAAATCTTCACTCTGAGGGGCGAACGAAGAGGGCCTCAAAGGATGGATATGCCCCTGACTTGTGCCTTCTTATCCTGGAAGGGGAGGGGCAAATAGGGGAATCGGGCTTTTTGGACATCTCTGGAGGCATATTTGCAGGCGTGGTGGCCGCAGACTCGGGGGCTGGTATCATATGGGGGCACGGGTTCGGCAGGCATAGAGCCTGATTGATGGTGCTGTTAACCTTTGCTGCGGAATAAAGCGCATAAAAAGTTGGCCCCAGAACCCTTATAAAACGGGGTTTGTGAAAATTATGTGTAGGGAAATGCAGATTCGCGCACATTAGGGGTTGCTATGTCTGCGAAAGGGAACTAAATCCCCATTCCCGGTCGGGCGACGGCGGGTTTTTTGGCGACGGACACCTCGGTGTCTTGCAAAAAAAGACCAGTTTGTTATAATCCCGGCCATACGTATTTTTGAGATTGTTTCGCGTTAAGCCTTCTTTAGGCGGGCTTGCGGGGGACTTTTTTGGCTCTGACTAAGTGTTGTCATCGGTGCTGAAAATTATCTGATAAATACGTTTGACAGCGAAAAAGAGGGTGCTTATAAAGCGCGCTCTTCGCCGGAAGGGCCTCCTGGAAACAGGGCGTTTGGAAGGCAGGGAGATGAGGGTTTTTCCTTTATTTTCCGGCTCTTTGACATCGTTAGGAATAGGAAAGAGAAACGCAGGCGGCGACGTCTTGGCGGCGCTCTTATGGCTTCGGTCGTAAGGGTGCAATTGAGATGCCGACAAAGGCGTTTCTCGTGACGAAATCGCTACATTGATTTGAGGCTCTTCGGGGCTGAGATGAGATGAAGTGGTAACCCGTAACAATTTAAGAAATGCTTTGCGATTTCCAATGGTTAGACATTGGATATTGATGTCGGATCAAATCAATTTGAGAGTTTGATCCTGGCTCAGAACGAACGCTGGCGGCAGGCTTAACACATGCAAGTCGAACGCCCTCTTCGGAGGGAGTGGCAGACGGGTGAGTAACGCGTGGGAAACTACCCTGTAGTACGGAATAATCCATGGAAACGTGGCCTAATACCGTATACGCCCTTAGGGGGAAAGATTTATCGCTAT
>WFTT01000025.1 GCA_015485335.1 Robiginitomaculum sp. | reverse complement strand
CACACCGGTATGACCTAAGGTATCATGCTATCCATACGTCGAGGCCCTTCGTGGGTGCGGCACACACCCTCAGGACACCTCAGTATGAGGTTAGAGAATAATATCAAACCTTATCCTGAGGTGCGAACGTAGTGAGCCTCGAAGGATGGAGGAGAAATAGAGAAAACCAGTGGCTATTTTTCAGGTTCATATCCGGCAAGACCACCGGCATAGGCCATAATGTGAAAGAGGGTATTTTCCTCGATCGCGCCATGGACCAGCCAGGCCGAGGGGCCGTCGGCATAGACCGGTACATCTTCGCCGGTATGTTTGGAAAACCGCGACGGGATCAGGGCCTGCTGTCTATAATCATGGGCGGTGGTATCGGTATTTTCCGGATCGGGGCGCGCCACGGAATTATCAGTCTCTTTCTTGCCATCGGAGCTGAGGGAGTATTTGCCCGGCACAATGGCGCGATACTGGTCCGAAGTGGCGAACATGGAGCCCGGCCCGGTGGAATAAAGAACCGTGGTATAGGCTTTGCCATCGGCCCCCTTCATGGGTTTGCCATCCAAAGAGGAAGTCAGGCCCAAAATCGGATTATTGCGTTTGGGATAACCATTAATGGTCAGGCCATGGCTGTGATCGGCGGTGACGATGATCAGTGTATCCTTGGGATCGGTCATTTCGCGGGCCACTTTGACCGCTGCATCAAAGGCGCGGACATCCTCCAGCGCCCGGGCGGCATTATTGGCATGATTGGCCATGTCGATGCGCGCCCCTTCGACCATCAGCACAAAGCCGTCTTCATCCTGTTCCAGACGTGTGATGGCGGCGCGGGTCATGGCGGCCAAAGAAGGCTCGCCGGCCCCGTCTTTGGTGCGGTCGCCATCATAATTCATGTGCGAGGGTTCAAACAGGCCCAGCACTTTATCAGGCCCGGAAAAATCAATATTGGTAAACTGGTCCTGGTTCCAGATCCAGTCATGGTCGGGCTTTTTCGCCCATTCCTCGGCAAGATTGCGTCCATCACCGCGTTTGCCGTTCTTGCCTGCATATTCGGGGTCTTGAACGTCCTTGGGCAAAAAGTTCTCGCGGCCGCCACCCAGGGCAATTTCCAGTCCGTCACCATGGGGCCATTCGACCAATTGGCGAGCCAGATCGATGCAGCCGTCTTTGATGGCTTCTTCGCTCATCACACTGTCGCGTTCCCAGCCGCGATTGGCCACATGGCCATAAACCCCAGCCGGGGTGGCGTGGGTAATGCGTGCGGTGCTGACCATGCCGGTGGCCCGCCCGGCATCTTCGGCCAGTTCAAAAAGAGAGGTCAGCGTATGCCCGGCCGAGGCAGCACAGTCATCATAAGGCACGGTCTGGTCCACGCCGATGGTGCGGATGCTGGTTTTGGCACCACTGACCAGGGCGGTCACCGTAGAGGCCGAATCAGAGACCTGGGCATCATGGGCATAGGTGCGCGAAAACGCCGTATAGGGCAGCTTTTCCATTTCCAGAATATAGCTTTCCCCATCCAACCCCTGTTGCTGGCCAGTATAAATCCGCCCGGCGGTCAGGGTGGAAATGCCCATGCCGTCGCCGATCATCAGAATGATATTTTTGGCCCGTCCTTTAGTGGCGTGCAGGTTCAGTGCCGCGTTTAGCTGGGCGGCCCCGTTTTGATAATAGCTGTCGGCGGTTTGCACTGGCTGGGGGCTGGCCTCGGCCGGTTCGGCGGGTGTGCCTTTAATTCTGGCCAAGGGGGCCTTGAGAATATTGGGGGTTTCAATACCGATGCTGGAACAGGCATTCAAGGCAAGAGAAGCAACGGCCAGCAGGGCCAGTGTTTTTACGGAAGTTTGTGTCATTTTATTTCTTTTTGTTTTTATAAAAATGTGGGAACCCATCAAACCGAAAGAGGGTTAATATTCAGTGTTGTGCCTAAGGAGAACCGGTATAGGGGTCGAGTATGACGATTTTGGGTCAGTCACCGATACATTGCTGTTAACTTTGTCTCTTCCCAAAAAAGGCCGCTTGCTCAGGCCGGGGCCAGCCGTTAGGGTCGCGCCCAAACAAATAGCCATAATGAAAGGCCTTGGGGAACTATGTTGCACTCAGTTATTTCGGCGCTAAATGCGGTGGACAGTTTTATATGGGGGCCGCCACTGGTCATCCTGCTTTTTGGGACCGGCCTCTATCTGACCATTGGGTTGCGGTTTATGCCAATCCGTCGATTGCCGTATGCCATTTCTCTTTTGTTTTCCGGTAAAAAGGCTTCGGGCGAAGGCAGCGAGGGCGAAATTTCCCCCATTGCGGCGCTCTTTACGGCGCTGTCGGCGACCATTGGTACCGGCAATATTGCCGGGGTGGCCACGGCCATTACCCTTGGCGGGCCGGGCGCGGTGTTCTGGATGTGGATGACCGCCGTTGTCGGCATGGCCACCAAATATTCCGAAGCCTTGTTGGCGGTGCGTTTTCGTGAAGTCGATGAACGCGGCCAGCATGTGGGCGGGCCGATGTATTACATCAAAAACGGCATGGGCAAGAACTGGGTCTGGCTGGCCTGGGCGTTTGCCATTCTGACTGCCATTGCGGCACCAGGCACCGGCAATCTGGTACAGGCCAACGGGGTTTCGGCCCTGTTTCGGGATAATATGAACATTGCCACCTGGCAGACCGGCCTGGTGATGGCGATCCTGGTATTCATGGTGATCATGGGCGGGGTTAAATCCATTGCCAAGGTGGCCTCCTTTCTGGTGCCAATCATGGCACTGTTTTATATTGGCGGTGCGCTGATTGTGCTGGCCACCAATGCCTCTTTGGTGCCGGCGGCCTTTATGCAAATCATTCATGATGCCTTTAATCCTTCGGCCGCGGCCGGCGGCTTTATCGGGGCCTCGGTTATGGTGGCCATGAGCCAGGGTGCCAATCGCGGTTCATTCTCCAATGAAGCCGGGCTTGGCTCGGCGGCGATTGCGCACGCTTCGGCCAATACCAATGATCCGGTTCGCCAGGGCACCATTGCCATGCTGGGCACATTTATTGATACCCTGGTGGTATGCACCATGACGGCGCTGGTGATACTCACCGCGCCGGCCATCTTTGCCCCCGGCGGGGCCGTTGATGGCACCTTGCCGGTATGGCAGTCGGGCATTGCATCCGCCGCGTCTGTGACCGCCAATGCGTTTGGCGCTTCCATTCCAGGCGGGCAATGGATTGTCACCATCGGACTGGCGGTTTTTGCCTTTACCACCATTTTGGGCTGGGCCCTTTATGGCGAACGTTCGATGGAATTCATGTTTGGCGTTAAGGTCATTCCGTTTTACCGGGTGGCCTGGTGCATCGTGGTGTATCTGGGGGCGGTCTATACCAATGATCTGGCCTGGACGCTGGCCTCGATCGGTAATGGCATGATGGCGGCACCAAACCTGATTGCCCTGTTGGGTCTGTCCGGGGTGATCTTTGCGATGACCCGCAAGGACAAGGAAAAGGCCAAGTCTGCCAAGGCTGCACCGGCTGAATAAGCAATCTAACGTTCCTGCCGTATAGGGGAAACTATCCCTCTATTACGGGGGGGCGATTGCTGTTGCCGACTTTTTCGCCGCTGTCGCTAATGCCTTCGGGGGGATCGTCTTTGCGACGCCAGGGGCCGCGATAGGCGCTGTCCTGACGGCGGCGGCGGTCGGGGCCAAAATAGGTAGAGGTGCGGACAAACTGGCGTGGCTTGTCGATACAGGACACCAGCTTTTTATACAGATCCATCGGCGTTACCGGCTTGACCATAAATTCATTGGCCCCGGCACGTAAGGATTCCATCACCGTTTTGCGGTCCCCATGGGCAGTGACCATGATGATCTGGATATAGGGGTTGGGGCTGTCATCGGCATTGCGGATCAGTTGCACAAATTCGGTACCATCCAGATCTCCCAGATTCTGGTCAACCAGGGCAATATCAATGTGATTATCCTTGATGATTTCAAAGGCGGTGGCGGCGTCTCGAGCTTCGCGAATATCACGCAAGCCAAACCCGCGCATGATCTCGCGCAGGATCAAGGCCATATGGGAATTGTCCTCAAGGACCAAAATGGTGACTTTTTCGAGACTGGACATTACGCGGCCATACGCTCCTGCTGAGCCTTTCGGCATTTTTTCAGAAGAAACCCTAAAGCAATAACCTTAACCGATAGTCACCGGTTCTGAACAAGTTAAGGGGTTGTTTTTCCTTGCCAGGTGAGGTGCCGTTCATGGGGATGTGGACTGGCTGGGGGCTGGCGAGAAACCCGCTCGTCTACCATTGGGGCAAGGCTTTGACGGTCCGGGTAGAAAACCTCTGGCATGATTGTGGTTTCTGCCCGGGCATAGGCATGTGCCTCGGCCCGGCTTTCAACCCGGCTTTCAGCCTCATCGTCCGCCTGAGGTACGGCATGGGCCGCCTGTGGATCGGCTATGGTTTGGCCTCTTTTCAAGGCCAGCAAGGTCTCCAGAGACAAAAACCCGTCATGGGGGATGTCGACGGCCTGTTGATAGGACCGCACCGCGTTTTTGGTCGATTGGTCCAGCTCGCCATTCGGCTGCTCGTGATAATATCCCAATTGTTGTAATTTCGATTGAAGTTGGGAAACGGTCGCTGGCGTGGCGTTGGTTTCACACAAGACCGGGATCCAGTCATAACGCGCGGGGGCAATCTCGACCCGATAGGAAACCTGTTGGGTTCTGGGGGCAATGGTGGTGCGGTACGTGCTGGCCGGGGCAACCAGGTTTTGGATGGTGATCCGGTCATATTTTGCCGCCATCGGCACTTCCTCGACCCCGCCCGGATCGACCAGTACATGGCGGGTAATGGTGCGGTATAGCGGCGGGACGGTCACCGTATGGGTGCGCGCCGGGCGCACCAGAATGCGTTTGGTCACGGTCTTGGTCTTGGCGGGAATTTCCACCAGACAATAAACCTCGCCGTGTTGGTTTTTGGTGTCCTTGACACCGGACCAGTCGGACAGGGATTTGCCCGGTTTCCAGGCGGTGCGCGCCGGGGCGACCTGTACCTGTTCTTCAACATGACGATAAATGGCAGGCTCTACCACCAAACGTTCATAGGCCGGGCGCACCATCACCTGTTCCTGCACCGCCTTGTAAACCGGTTGGTGCACCACATAGCGTTTGGCAGCGTCGCGGATCAGTATATCCCGGCTTTGAGAGGCAAAGCGGGCGTCATGAACGCCGAGGCGCTCTTCGCCCTGGTCGACCACGACCTCTTTGGTGCGCGTTTCATAACGCGCCGGGATCATCACCCGGGCAAAGCATTCACCGGGGCGGGCATCGGGCAGGCTGTCAAAGGGGCTGGTTCCGGGCTCACTGGCGCGGGCCGCCACAGCCAGACCCAGGGAGGTGACCAGCGCCAACCCTGCGGTGGTGCTGCGTAATAACGCTTTGCCAATCACCAATCCCATTTCGCCATTCCTGACTTTTCACACAAAATACGCCATTGTGTCCGGTTTCGACACAGTTCCCCACAATCGCTGCAAGATTTATGCTTAAAGCCGCCGACGCACCATTGCACAGGCCATCAGGCCCAAAAGCGCGCCCAGCACATCGGCCAGCAGATCCAGCCACGAGGCCGTGCGCCCAATCCAGTGTGTGCCCTGGATGATCTCAACGCCGCCGCCCAGCACCATTAGGGCCAACAGCGCCAACAGAATCGCCCGGGGCGTTTGAATAGACCAGCCAAACCCCATCAGGGTGCCCAGCGCCAGATAGGCCAGAAAATGCTCTACCTTGTCTGATAATTGCAGATGGGGGATGGATAACGGGCTGGGTTTTAAAGACAGGGCCAGCACCAATATCAGGGTTAGCCAAAAGCCCCACCGCACCGCCCGCTGGTGGCGGTTCAACCACGCGCCGATCATGGTCAGCCCGGACAAAAACTGATCCTGTACCGACACCTAAGAAATAATTCCCGCCCCGCGCGCCCAGCCCGTATAAGTGCTGTTGCGCCGGATTTCCAGGGCCTCTTCGTCGGGCCGGTCAAATACCGGTTTGGGGGTAATGCCCGAACCATCCAGCACCCGGTTCATGAAGTTGAACAGCGCACACACCAGCACCGCATCATGCAGGGCTTCTTCGGGCCAGCCGGCGGCAAACACCGCATCTGCATCGCCTTGCACCATTTTGGATGGGCTCAAGGTCAGCTTGCGCACATAATGCAACAGGGGTTTCAGCTTTTCGTCGATGGGGGCGCTGTTGATGTCATCCACCAGGGCGGTAATGGTCTCTTCGGGCAGGCCAAAGGCCATGGCCATGGTCTTGTGGGCGCCATAACAAAAGGCACAGGCGTTCAGGCCAGATACCAAAGCAGCAATAATTTCGCGCTCTGCAATGGATAGGGGGCTGTCTTCATTGCGCAAAACCGCATCATGAAAGGCCATTAAGGGACCAGTGCCCCGGGGAAAGCGCAAAAAAAGATCTTCCAGATAGGCCTGACCCTTCAGGGATGGATAAACACTCACGCTTTGCTCCTGCGCATCAAAGGGCGCATTGGGCGCCGGTGCCCTTCAGGCCACAATAGCCAGCGGGGTTTTTAGCCAGATATTGCTGGTGATCCTCTTCGGCGTAATAAAAGGGGCCGGCATCTACGATCTGTGTGGTGATTTGCCCAAAGCCCTTGGCGCTCAGCTCGCCTTGAAACGCCTTCATGGTTTCCTGCGCCAGTCGTTTTTGTGCTTCATCATGGGTGAAGATGACCGAACGATATTGCGATCCCCGGTCATTGCCCTGGCGCATTCCCTGGGTGGGGTCATGGTTTTCCCAAAACCGCTGTAACAAAGTGGCATAGCTGGTGGCTTTGGGGTCATAAACCACCTGTACGGTTTCCGCATGGCCGGTATTGCCGGTACAAACCGCGCGATAGGTTGGGGCCGGATCATCGCCCCCCGCATAGCCGACCATGGTGACCCAGACCCCGGGGGTCTGCCAGAACAGGCGTTCGGCCCCCCAAAAACACCCCATGGCAAAACCGGCCATGGCAAATCCATCTGGCCAGGGCGGTAACAGGGACCGGTTGTTGACGAAATGTGGACGAGGGGCGGCTGGTGTCATGATGGTTTCACTTCTCTTGTCTTCATTTTACTGGTCCGGTCATCTTTGAGGATAGATGTAGACAGGATCGGACCAAGAAAAAAGATGGTAACGGCCTTAAGTATAGAAAAGATACACCGGATTTAATCAGGAAGGGGTGTTTTTCAACAATATTTTTGCCGCGCCGGGGCATATGCATTCGGTGCTGATATGCACCTTGCAGTGCGCCCTTGCTTGGCTATAGTGCGCGCGCGCAGGTGAGGTGGCCGAGTGGTCGAAGGCGCACGCTTGGAAAGCGTGTAGGCGGTGTTCCCGTCTCGTGGGTTCGAATCCCACTCTCACCGCCACTTGCCTT
>WFTT01000024.1 GCA_015485335.1 Robiginitomaculum sp. | reverse complement strand
TATTTTTTGGGTAAGGTCAGGAATACGCCTGCCGAACGTACGCCTTCATCGGGTTTTTGTCCCGCCGCGGCCCGTAGAAAAACAACGCCATCTTCTTCCATGACGTTGGCCGTCAGGCCCTGGGCAGCCTGCATCAGACCCAATTGCTCCCCTTTGATCACCAGGCCGGCCTCTGGTGGGGCATCAAACGGATTGGCCTGATGGGTCTGGCCCGGCCAGTATTGCAGGGAAAACACAATCAGCAGCCCCGCAAACAGCGTCGATAATGTATAAAATAGCCAGTCGGGTATGATCATTCTAAAACGATCGCTCGAGTACAAAATCGCAAACATCGCAAAGCAAAGTGCGGGTTTTACCAGGTTCAAAGCATTGCAGCGCCGCCTTGGCATTCTGGATATGCACATCGGCCTGATCCAGGGTTAATTGAACTGCATTATGGCTGGAAATAAGTGCCATGGCTTGGTCCAGATCCTGTTTGGTGCGTTCCGGTTTGCCGAAGACTTTTTTCCAGAATGCAGTTTCGCTGGTGCTGGCGCTTTGCATGGCTTTGGCCACGGGCATGGTGATTTTTCCTTCGCGAAAATCATCACCAACTGCCTTGCCCAGTTTTTTGGCATTGCCCGCATAGTCCAGTGCATCATCGACCAGTTGAAAGGCCAGGCCCAGCTCGCGACCATAACGGTCCAGCGCCACTTCCTGTCTTTCTGGCAGATCGGCAATAACCGCAGAAACCCGGGCCGCCGAGGCAAACAGTTCGGCGGTTTTGGCTTCGATAATCTGCATATATTCTGGCTCGCTCATGTCCATATTGGCAATGGCGGCAAGCTGGCGTACCTCGCCTTCGGCGATAATGGATGAGGCCCCGGCCAGAATATCCAGCACCCGCAGGCGGCCGGTTTCCACCATCAGCGAGAATGCCCGGGCAAAGAGGAAGTCGCCAACCAGTACCGAGGCCGCATTGCCCCATACCGTATTGGCCGCCGGTTTGCCCCGGCGCATGGGCGATCCATCAACAATATCATCGTGCAGCAAAGTGGCCGAATGGATAAATTCCACCGTCGCGGCCAGCTTGAAATGAGCATCGCCCTGATAACCGGCCAGATCGGCGCTCGCCAGCGTGATCAGCGGGCGTAGGCGTTTTCCCCCGGCACTGACCAGATGGGCCGCCAGATCAGGGATCATGCCTACCGGGCTTTGCATGCGCTCTAGGATCAACGCATTCACCTGTGCCATTTCATCTGCAAATGCGGCTTCGAGACGAGTCATCGCATTCGCGTCCGTCATGGGCTCAGGCTTTGTGGTTGTCGATGTCAGCACCAAAAGGCCCCCTGAACAGGTTTATCCCAGACAAAGGATAGAGAGTGGCCGATTGCGCGGCAAGGGCAGTTGTGTTTCTGTAATCGCTCAACAGCACACGGTTCCAGGAGTCATAATGAAAGAGATTATACGCACGAATGATGTGGTATTTCTGTCTTACGCGGAAATGGTATTACGGGATGCAGGTCTGCATCCCGTAATTTTTGATAATCATTCCAGTGTGTTGGATGGCTCTGTGATCGCGATACAACGTCGTCTTATGGTGCTGGACGAGGAAGAGGACGAAGCACGCGAAACCGTATTAGCCATCAAAAAAGAATATGAAGCCGACCATGACTGAAAAGGTTACGTTTCTGGATGGTCAGGTGATGGTGCGCCAGGCCGAGGGCTATCGTGCCGGTCTGGACGCGGTTTTGCTGGCCGCGGCGGTGCGTCTAAATCCCGGTGTCAAGGCGCTGGAGCTGGGCTGTGGGGCGGGCACGGCATTGCTTTGTGCGGCTCACCAAAACCCCAAGGTTCACTTTACCGGGCTGGAAAAGCATCAGGGGGTTTTTGCGCTCGCCCAAGACAATGTAATCGAAAATGCCATGCAGGAATATGTGCAGGTGGTGCAGGGCAGCGTGGCCAATCCACCAGAAAGCTTACGCCCGGACAGCTTCGATCAGGTATTTTTGAACCCGCCCTATTTTGACGACCCGTCGGCCATTCGTCGCCCCAAAACCGGTAAAGACAGCGCCTTTGTCAATAATGGTCTGACGTTGCGGGACTGGATCGACACGGCCCTGCGCCTGACCCGTGCCAAGGGGTATATTACGCTGATCCAGCGGGCCGAGCGGTTGGACGATTGTCTGGAGGGCTTTTATGGCCGGGCCGGTGATGTTCGTATTTTGCCAATTGCGCCAAGGGCCGGCGAAGCGGCGCATCGGGTCATCATACGGGCACGAAGGAACGTCAAAACCCCGCTTATTCTGTTGGCCCCATTGGTCATTCATGAACATGGGCGCACCTGGACCCCCATGGCCGATGGGATACTACGGGGGAAAATGCCGATTAATCTGGATCCAAAAGACAGATAAGCGCTTGCGCTTTGGGGTTGGTCTGGCTAGGTCAATCGCCATGGCCAAAAGAGACAAAAAACCGCTTAGCTTTCAGGATCTGATCCTTACCCTGCAATCATTCTGGGCAGAGCAGGGGTGTGCGATCCTGCAACCCTATGATCTGGAAGTGGGGGCAGGCACTTTGCACCCGGCAACGTCTTTACGTGCCCTGGGTCCAAAGGACTGGCGCGCGGCCTATGTCCAGCCCTCGCGCCGCCCGGCGGATGGTCGTTACGGGGAAAACCCCAACCGTTTGCAGCATTATTACCAGTTTCAGGTGATCCTGAAACCCAATCCGGACGACATTCAAGATCTCTACTTAAAAAGCCTTGAAGCCATCGGCATCGATATGAAGCTGCATGATGTGCGCTTTGTCGAGGATGATTGGGAAAATCCCACCGTGGGGGCCTGGGGGCTGGGCTGGGAGGTTTGGTGCGACGGCATGGAGGTCAGCCAGTTTACATACTTCCAGCAAGTTGGCGGGCTGGATGTTTCCCCGGTTTCCGGCGAACTGACCTATGGGCTGGAACGTCTGGCCACCTATGTGCAGGGCGTGGACAGCATTTATGATCTGGATTTCAATGGCGCGGGCCTGAAATACGGTGATGTGTTTCAGGAAAACGAGCGCGAGTTCTCCGAATATAATTTCGAGGTCGCCAATACCGATATGTTCAAACGCTGGTTTGAAGATGCCGAGGCGCAATGCGCCGCCCTGCTGGAGCGCAATTTGCCGCTGCCGGCCTATGATTTTGCCCTCAAAGCCAGCCACGCCTTTAACATGCTGGACGCGCGGGGCGTTGTTTCGGCCACCGACCGGGCCACGTATATTGCCCGGGTGCGCGATCTGACCAAGGGCTGTGCTAAGGCCTGGGTTGCCATTGAAGAGGAGCGCGCATAATGGCTGAACTCCTGCTCGAAATTTTCTGCGAAGAAATTCCCGCCCGTATGCAAACGCGCGCGGCGGCGGATCTGTCGCGCCTGTTGGGTGATGGCCTAAAAGAGTTTGGCTTTGCATTTGGCACGGTACGCAGCTTTGCCGGGCCGCGTCGCCTGACCGCCGTGATTGATGACTTGCCCAATAAGGCCCCCGATGTGCGCGAAGAACGCAAAGGCCCCCGCGTTGGAGCGCCAGAACAGGCTTTGGCCGGGTTTTTGCGCGGTGCCGGGCTGGATAGCATTGAGCAGTGCGAGATTCAGGAAGCCAAAAAGGGCAGCTTTTACGTTGCCATTATTGAAAAGAGCGGCCTTGCCGCCGCTGAGGCCGTGGCGCAGATCATCCCCAAATTGATGCGCGAATTTCCCTGGCCCAAATCCATGAAATGGGGCCGCCGCGACTTTCGCTGGGTGCGGCCCTTGCATGGTATTTTATGCCAATTGGACGGCCAGCGCGTGGATTTTGAAGTGGCAGGCATTCGCACCTCTGACGAGGTTTATGGCCATCGCATGATGGGGCCGGGGCCGTTCACCGTCTCCGGCTTTGCCGATTATCAAAAGACGCTTGCCGAGAAGGGCAAAGTGGTTCTGGACGCCGCGGATCGTAAGGCGATGATAAGCGACCAGATCACGGCCTTGTGCAAAACGCATAATCTGGAGCTAGCCGAGGATGCAGTGCTGCTGGATGAAGTGACAGGGTTGGCCGAATGGCCTGTGGCGCTTCTGGGCAATATGAACGAGGACTTTCTGAGCCTGCCTGCCGAAGTGATCC
>WFTT01000023.1 GCA_015485335.1 Robiginitomaculum sp. | reverse complement strand
GATAATCAGTATAATCCACCCGCCCGACAATATAGGCGATCAGGCCCAAAGATCCCGCCGCAATCATCACCGGCACAATGGCCAGACCATCCAGGCCATCGGTCAGATTGACCGCATTGGAGGCCCCGACAATGACAAAGGCCCCAAAGAGCAGGTAAAACGGCCCCAGATTGATCAACACATCCTTGAAAAAGGGTATGGCCACCGCGGTGGAAAACATCGCAGGCGAGGTGACGGATTCTGCCGTCATTTTCACCATGAGATAAACCGCGGCACCGGCAATGACGAATTCCAGAAACAATCTCAGCCGCCCCGAAACCCCGGCATGAGAGCGTTTGGTCACTTTGGTATAGTCATCGGCAAAGCCGATCAGACCAAAGCTGACCATAATGCCCAGCACAACCCACACATAAAGATTGCCAATATCGGTCCACAATAGCGTGCTGAGCACCGCCGGAAACAGGATCAGCACCCCGCCCATGGTGGGGGTGCCGGCTTTTTCAATAATATGGCTGGCCGGCCCATCTTCACGAATGGGCTGGCCGTGTTTTTGTTTGATCCGTAACCAGTCAATGATCGGCTTGCCAAACATAAAGGCCAGAAACATCGAGGTCATCATCGCCCCGCCTGATCTAAACGTAATATATTTCAACACATTGAAGAGCTGAAATTGATCAGACAGCGGATATAGAAAATAATGGAGCATTGAGGCCTCTTAGCTGGTGCCGCGCTTGAGAGCGCTGGCGATCTGGTGAATGCGAGATCCGTTTGAACCCTTCAGCAACAGGACATCACCGGGTATTACGATCTTGTGAAGACTATCCTGTAAATCTTCGATATTTTCAAACCATCCGCCCTGGCGTTTTTTGGGCAGACTGTGGAACAATCCCTTCATGAACGGTCCGGTACAATAGACCTGATCAATGCCTGCCTGTTGCAGGTTCCAAGCCAGGGCTTCGTGATATTGGCGGGCCTCTTCACCCAGTTCCAGCATATCACCCAGCACCGCAATGCGGCGCTTTGCCGGCCACGCCCCCAGGGTTTCCAGAGCCGCCGCCATAGAAACCGGATTGGCGTTATAGGCATCATCCAACAGGGTGGCCAAACCACCCAAAACCTCGATCTGAACCGCCCCGCCCCTGCCGGGCAGGGGCGCCAGTGCCGCCAGGGCAGCCACCGCATCGGTGCTTTCCACCCCGCAAAAGAGCGCGGCCGCCACCGCCGCTGCCGCATTTCCGGCCCAATGGGCGCCGCTGATCTGCAGGGAAAAATCATGCGCCTCGCCAAAGATCATCATCTGGCCGCGGGATCCGTTGGGGCCGGTATCAAACGCACTTACCCGCACGTCGGCCCCTTGGTTCGTGCCAAAGGTGACAACGCGCGATACCCCCTGTGATGTTGCCAGTTCGGCCAGTTTTTCCCCTAACGGATCATCCACCGGAATAATGGCCACGCCGTTATCGGCCATGGATGACCAAATTTGCGCCTTTTCATCGGCAATGGCCTCCAATGTCCCCAGGGCCTCGATATGGGCCGGGGCGATGCGGGTGACCAGCCCCACATGGGGACATACCATTTGAGTTAGCGGCGCAATTTCACCAGCATGGTTCATACCCAATTCAAAAACAGAGCGTTTTGTTTCTTTAGGCATTTTTGCCAGTGATAACGGCACACCCCAATGATTGTTATATGATTTTTCCGAGGCATGAGCCGGCCCGGCCGCACGAAAAATCGTGGCGATAGCCTCCTTGACGCTGGATTTACCGACCGAGCCGGTCACTGCCACCC
This sequence comes from Robiginitomaculum sp., assembly GCA_015485335.1. GTDB lineage: Bacteria > Pseudomonadota > Alphaproteobacteria > Caulobacterales > Maricaulaceae > Robiginitomaculum_B. The sequence goes on along the minus strand of WFTT01000023.1, from coordinate 5,844 downwards.
GATAGGCATTTGAACGCATCCGGGCCTCTATGCCCATGCGTTGCAGCCCGACCAGAGTATCATCAACCAGGGCCTGGGTGCCACTGCCCACCCGATGATCCACCAGGGCCGCTACCGCCCCGGCTTCATAGGCCTTGTCCACAAACTCATGGCCGTCACGTTCGGCGTGCAGGGCAATGAAAAGATCGCCAGGGACCAGGGTACGGGTATCAATGGACAGGCCGGTTGCCTGCCAGTCATCACCATCAATCAGCGCGGCCCCGGTGGCCAGCGCCACCTCTCTGGCGGCCCATAGGGGGTCAGTCATGGGAGCCTCCAGCTGCGCCCAGCGCGGTGCGCGCCACCTGCGCATCATCAAAGGGAATGCATTCATCGCCAACAATCTGGCCGCTTTCATGACCCTTGCCCGCAATCACCAGCGCATCACCGGCCTTTAGCGCCCCAATGGCGGTGATAATGGCTTCTTCGCGATCCGCAATCTCAGTGGCCTCATCACAGGTGGCCATCACCGCGGCGCGAATACTGGCGGCATCTTCATGGCGCGGATTATCATCGGTCACAATCACATGATCGGCCAGCTGGGCGGCGATTTTACCCATTTTGGGGCGCTTTAACGGATCCCGATCACCGCCACATCCAAACACCAGATGGATGGCGCCCATGGTATGCGGTCTTAACGCCCTTAGCAGCTTGTCCAACCCATCCGGGGTGTGGGCAAAATCCACAAATACCGGCGCACCGGCGTCGGTTGACCCCACCGCCTCCATCCGGCCACGCACGCCGTGCAAGGATTTTAATGCCTGCAATGCGATCTTCTCCGGCACGCCGCTTTGCAGGGCCAGCGCCAGGGCCAACACCGCGTTAAGTGCCTGAAACTCACCGGCCAATGGCAATTCTACACCGTGTAATTGCCCATGAATATCCAGTGTCAGGGTTTGGCTTTTGGCCAGCGGATGCAGCTCTTGCAGGCGCACATCTTCGCCTTCCCAGCCAACACTCATCACCGCAAGGCCATGGTCACGGGCCAGTTCGGCCATGCGCCGCCCCCAGGGGCCGTCCACCATAATGGCCGCCGGGGATCCCGCCCTAGCAAGTTCTGAAAACAAGCGCGCCTTGGCGGCAAAATAGTTTTCAAACCCGTCATGATAATCAAAATGATCCTGAGACAGATTGGTAAAACCGGTATGGGTGATGGCGACCCCGTCCAGCCGGTTCTGCACCAGCCCATGGCTGGAGGCCTCCAGCGCCAGTGCATTGATGCCATCTTGGCTCAGCTTCTGGATCGCCCGGTGCAGGCTGACCGGGTCCGGTGTGGTATGATGCAAAGGGCGCAAACCGTCATCGGTAGTCACCCCCAAGGTGCCAAGACAGGCCGCCTTGCGCCCGGCAAAGGCCCAGATCTGGCGCAAAAACTCCACCGTCGAGCTTTTGCCATTGGTGCCGGTGACCGCCACAATGGTTTCGGGCTGGCCTTCAAAAAAACGGGCCGCCATCAGGGCCAGATCATGGCGCGGATTTTCACTTAGTACCATGGGCAGCCCCGTATCCGGCGTCCCCATGGGGGCCAGAATGGCGCTGGCGCCTTTTTCAATTGCACCAGGAATAAAAGAGCGACCATCCATATTCACGCCGGGCAGGGCCGCAAACAAAAACCCGGGCTTTACCTCGCGACTGTCGGCAGTCAGGCCACAGATCTCGACCGCACCATCGGCATCAGCAATTTTGTCCGTTAATTGCCCTAACTTCACGGATTTTTCTCCCCATTGCTGGCCATCAGGCTGGTACGTTTGGCCAGCGGCAGCAATACCGGCCCAATGCGTCCAATCACACGCCCCGCCACCGGTGCCGCATTCCATCCCGCGGTTTCCCAGCCGCCTGTATGGACATCGCCTTTGGGTTCATCAAGCAGGATAAACACCAAATATTGCGGATTATGTGCCGGAAAAATGGCCACAAAAGACGAGATATTGCGATCCTTGACATAGCGCCCGGTCTTGGGGTCCAGTTTTTCCGCAGATCCGGTTTTACCGGCCACGTCAAAGCCCTCGACATTGGCATTTTTACCGGTGCCCTTGGTCACCACTTCGCGCATGATATCTATCACCGTTTTGGCGGCCATTGGCGAGATAACGTCCCGCCCCTCGGGTTTGTATCCGGGGGCACGCGCCAACAGGGTCAGCGGCACCAAATGCCCCCCATTGGCCACCGCCCCCATGGCCTGGACAAAGGCCAGCGGGGTTACCGTAATACCATGGCCATACCCAATGGTGGCGGTTTTCACCGCCCGCCATTGCCGCGATGACATATAGGGGCGCGCACTTTCTTTCAGTTCGATTTTAGCGGCATCCAGCAAACCAAAATCAGCCAGATACTGGCGCTGTTTTTCGCCGCCAACTCTTAACGCAATCAGGGCCGCCCCTTTATTGGAGGATTCAATCAGGATATCACGCACACTCATTTTATGACGGCTGTGGTGCATATCGTTGATCTGTTTTGTGCTCACCACCAAGGGGCGCACCACATCAAACAGCTCGTCGGGCTTAATCAGGCCCTGATCAAAACCCATGGCCAGGGTCAGCGGCTTGAACACAGAACCCAGTTCGTACCGATCCGTGGCGGCGCGGTTACGGCGTTCGCGCGGCGAGGCCTTGCCGGGAGCATTGGGGCTGAATGTTGGCCGGCCAGCCATGGCCAGCACTTCGCCGGTTTTGATATTGGTAACAACGCCCAACGCCGCCTCAGGGCGAAATTCCGTCATGGCGGTTTGCAATTCGCTTTCCAGCGCAAATTGCACCCGGGTATCCAGCGACAAGGCCAAAGTCTTGGTATTTTTATCCTGTAACTGCTCGGCAAAGGCGCGTTCCGCCCCGGCGGCACCCCGCCCATCGGCATTAACCCAACCCAGCACATGGGCGGCAAATTGCCCGCGCGGATAATAGCGGGTCAGTTCGGGCACAAATTCCACACCGGGTAATCCTAGTGAAAAAATCGCATCCCGTATCGCCGGAGTGAGACGACGCCCCAACCGGGCACGACCCTTTTTGCCTTCCAGACGCGCGCGCAAAATCTCTTCGCTTGCCAGCCCCCTAATGGAAGACAATTGGCGGGCTAGCCGGTCCGCATTGCGGATATTGGCGCGGGCAATATAGGCCGAATAGGTTTCAATGCTGGAGGCCAGCAATTCTCCATTGCGATCGGTCAGCTTTGCCCGGGGCACCTGGGTGGAGGCCGCCACACGATTTTTCACCGAAACGCTCTGGTGATCAAATATGGTCAGACTGACCGAGCGCACCATCAGCACGCTGTATCCAAAGGCAAAGATCAGCGCCATCAACATCAGTCTTGGCCGCGCGGCGCGTACCGCCTCTCTTTGTTCGCCTGAAATAGAGAACAGCTCGGCAGCGTCAATACGCTCCACGTCCGCCAGCGGGATGGTATAACGCCCCGCTTTGGCCATTACGGACGGGCCTTGCCTGCCAATACCGCCCCATTGGGACCAAGATGTTGGCCGCTGAGCTGGGCAAAGGTCATATCCTGCTCTGGCGATAAGGGACGCAATTGCAGATGCACCCGCGATAGCGCCTCCAGCCGTTCCGGGCGCTCCAGATAGGCCAGTTCATTTTCCAGTTGGGAAATTTGGGAAAGCTCGCTGACAATACCATTTTCCATGCGCGCAATGCGTTGCTGGGCGCTTTGCGCCTCGGTTTTGGCAACATAAAGCGCCAACGCCAATAATGCCGTCACCACACTGGCCAGAACATAAAACGCACGGATCATATCAGGGCCTCCAGGGTATCAAGATCGGGAATATCGCGAAAAATAAGTGGCGGTGCCGCCATAGGGGCCGCGTTCTGGCGAATACCGGCACGCAGGCGCGCTGAACGCGCGCGCGGATTTGCCGAAACCTCCTCGGCACCGGGCTTTTGGGCCTTGCGCCCCAGCATGGAAAAGGTTGGCGTAAATACGATTGCCTCGCCCACCGGCACATGGCGCGACCCCTGTGATGGGGATTCCGAGCGCACACGAAAGAATTGCTTTACTATGCGATCTTCAAGGGAATGAAACGCCACCACGACCAGACGCCCCGCCGGCACCAGCATCCGCTCGGCGGCCAGTAATGCGCGGTGCAACTCGCCCAGCTCGTCATTGATATAAATACGCAAGGCCTGAAACACCCTGGTCGCCGGATGAATTTTCTGCCAGCCTCCACCCAGCACCTGCACCATCAGGTCTGCCAGCGCCCCGGTGGTCTGCAGAGGCGCCTCGGCACGTGCATTCACAATGGCGGCGGCGGCACGGCGCGCACCGCGCTCTTCACCAAAGGTGCGAAAAATGGCGCTTAGCGCCTGTGCACTCAAGTGGTTAACCGCATCGGCCGCCGTCGGCCCCGTATCGCCCATGCGCATATCCAACGGTCCATCGCGCATAAAGGAAAATCCGCGATCCGCATTATCGATCTGCATGGAAGAGACGCCAATATCCAGCACCACGCCCTCGACGCCGTCCCATCCCTGGCCGGCAATCGCCGCCTCCAGGCCGGAAAACGGCGTTTGGGTGAAGGCAAAGCGATCGCCAAATTCAGCCGCCAGTGCCTCGGCATGAGGCCTGACCGTGGGATCGCGATCCAGCGCCAGCAAAGAGATGTCTTCACGCCCCAGCAGGGCACGGGAATAACCGCCCGCCCCAAAGGTGCAATCCACCACGCGGGCACCGGCCTTCAGGTCCAGCGCCGTGCAAACCTCGTCCAGCATGACCGGGGCATGGATCACAATTTCTCTCCCTTCAGGAGAGCCTGCAAAGACTCGCTGTCGCGCAGCAAAGAGGCAAGGTCGGCCCCGCCGCCCATACGCTCGGCCTCGGCCGGATCGGCCAGGCGCGCCGCCAGACGACCACGAATATTGCCCAGCCGGTCCGCATGGGTTTGGGCGTTCCAGATCTGGAAATGAGAGTCACAGCCCACAAAGGCGCAACGCCCCTCTATACCGGCATGAGTGATAAATTCCTTGGGCAGGGTGACCCGCCCGGTACTGTCAAAATCAAGGCGGCGGATAGAGCCGAGAATGGCCACTTCCAAGTCTTTTCTGAGCGGGTCATAGCGCGGCAAATTGGCAATATCCATGCGGTATTGCTGGACAAACTGTTCGCCGCCGCACTCCAGATACGGACCATCAAAATGCGGCAAAACATAGATCGCATCATAGGGATCATCGCGCAATGCCTCGCGATAACTCGCCGGCACAGAAACCCGGTTCTTCGCATCAGCGGTATGTTCTGACGTCGATAAAAACACGCGCGTTCTGCTCCCTAATTCTGGTTCAGAACAGCTACCCCGCCCTTATCCGAACCCCCTTGCGAATGCTCTATGGGATAGCATGGGAATTTATGGGAAACAATGACGATTAAGAAAATCTTTAGGCTTTTTGGACGTTTTTTTGTGAATTATTAACCCTAAGGCGGAACGATCCATGAACATCATGCAGGCAGGGATCGGACGCCGCAGAGGAGCCGTCTATCTTCGGAATGTAGAGAAAAAAAGCTTAAGGCTTTCTGCCGAACCCGCCGCCGCCGGGAGTATGGATTTCCAGGCAATCGCCGGGGGACATATCCGCCTGAAAACAGCCGTTTTGCATCTCGGCTCTCCCATCAGCACGGATCAGAACTTGCCGACCGCTTTGGGCGTCCGCTCCACCCGATAGGCCGGGAGGCGTGGTTTCACGGCGGGTCGAGAGCAGCGCCACGCTCATGGGTTCCAAAAAACGCAGGAGACGTACACTGCCATCCCCGCCATGCCATTGCCCGGCCCCACCGGAGCCATGGCGCACATGATGGCCTTCGACCCGCACG
>WFTT01000022.1 GCA_015485335.1 Robiginitomaculum sp. | reverse complement strand
GCTTTGCGGCGGCTGTTGCCGTTTTTTTTGGGCGCTGTTTGACCTCCATACTGGCCCGGCGCACCCAGAGCCAGACCGCCAGTCCCGAAACCAAATTGGATAGTGCCATCGCCACAATGGCCCCGGTAAGGCCAAAGAAATGCCCGCCCACCCAGGCCCCGAATGAAGACAGTACGATCGAGCGGCCAAAGGTCATCACCAGGCCGGGGAACGGCCGCCCCAGCGCGTTAAAGCCCGCCGCCGTAGCAATCACCACGCCATAGCCCGCAGCAGTAAGTGGCACCACGGACAGGTAAAGCCGGCTGACCGCGATCACATCGGGATCATGGGAAAACAGCTTTGCCACAAACCCGGACAGCAATAACAGGGTCAGGCCGGTAAACGCGCCCCAGATTATGGCAATGAGATAGGCCGACTTAAACGCTTCGCGCACCCGGCCGGTCAGGCCCGCCCCGCCATTTTGCCCGGTGATCGGCCCAATCGAGGCCGATAATGCCAAGAGCGGAATGGCAAACAGAAATTCAATGCGCCCGGCCACCCCAAGGCCCGCCACGGCGGCATGGCCAAAGCTGGCAAAAACCGCCGTTACCAATGCCATCATAATGGGGTTGATCATATTGGTGCCAATGGCCGGCAGGCCAACCCGCATCACCTCTCCCCAGGACTGTTTCAGCTCTGCCCAGGGTGGAATATGCAACAAGATCAATTTTTCCCGGTACACCATGATCCAGCCCATCACCACCACGGCGGTAACGTTGGAGAGCACCGTAGCCAGCGCCGCCCCGGCCAGTTCCATCCGCGGAAACGGGCCAATGCCAAAGATTAAAAACGGGTCCAAAATCAGATTGATCACCGCGCCGGCCACCATGGTCATGCCCGGCAGGCGCGCATCCCCCAGCGCCCGCAAAAGATTGCCCGCCACCATAGGGCCAACAATGAATGCCGCGCCGATAAAGGCAATATGCATATAAGAGCGAATATCGGGCATCAGCGCCGGATCCGCCCTCAGCAGGCGAAACAGTGGATCAACGCTTAGCGTGCCGACAATGGATACGGTGGCCACCACCAGCACTGCCAGCAACAGCGCATCGGTCACCAATCGTGCCAGTTGATCACGATTGCCCTCGCCCGCCGCGCGCGAAACCACCGAGCTGGCCCCGATGCCAAGACCGATAGAGAGGCTTTGCATGGCAAACAGCACCGGCACGCAAAAACTGATCGCCGCCAGCGGCACCGTGCCCAGACGACTGATATACCAGGTATCAACCACCGCCGCCGACATCACCGCGACAATGCCGATGGTCATGGGAATGCCCAACCGGATCAAATGCCCCATCACCGGGCCTTTGGTCAGATCGCGTTTTTGCCGAGCTTTGTTTTTTTTGTCTTCAGGATTCATGACGGATGGCGCCAATACTCAACCACTACAATAATTCAAGACCCGCATTTAGGCCGCGTTGCGCCTTTGCGCCAGCCCCAAATCTGCATGACCGTCATAAACATCGCTCACAATTGCGTATTTAATACTGTGGGTAACGCCTCGATCAGATCCCCGGCGATCAGGCCGCGCCCGCACACGGCCCCAGCTGCCCCGTGCAACCATACCCCACAAGCCGCCGCCGCAAATCCCGTGGCCCCCTGGCCCAGCAAAGCCCCGATAATACCGGCCAGTACATCGCCTGATCCCGCCGTGGCCAGCCATGGCGGCGCATTGGTGTTAATGATGACGCGGCCATCCGGCGTTGCGATCACACTGTCCGGGCCTTTCAGCACCATCACGCATCCCGCCCGCTTTGCGGCCGCTTGGGCGCGCACAATCTTGCTGTGTGAGCGATCCGCCAGATCCGGGAACAGGCGCGCAAACTCTCCCTCGTGGGGCGTCAGCACACAGGTTTCATCCAGCACCGCAAACAATTGATCCGGCGTATCGGCAAAGGCACTAATGCCATCGGCATCCAGCACCAGCGGGCATTGATGGGTGCGTATGGCCAGTACATCTTCGCGCATGGCTGCATCCACCCCGCCCGCCGGACCAATCACCGCGGCACTTACCCGGCGATCGCTGAGTATGGTTTCCAGCGTGTTTTTTGTATCCCGGCTGGTGATCATCACTTCGGTTTCATGGGCGGCGCAGACCTGGGCGGCGTCCGCATCAGCCAACAGGGTCACCAGACCGGCCCCGGCACGAAGGGCCGCGCGGGCCGCCAGCCGCGCCGCGCCGGTTTGCAGCGCCGCGCCGCAACGCACCAGCACATGACCGCGGCTGTATTTATGGGTCGTCACCGATGGAAAAGGCGGCAGGTCCGGCCATAAAGACGGATCATTTTCAAAGCATTGCGGCTGGATTTCGCCCAGAACCTGATCGGGTATACCAATATCGGCCAAGGTAATCTGGCCGCAAAATTCACGCGATGGCTGCAGAACATGGGCCGGTTTTTGACGAAAGAACGTTACCGTCTCCCGGGCGCGTACATGCACATCCGGCACCGTGCCATTATCGCCGAAAATGCCCGAAGGCAGATCGGCACTGATCACATAGGCACCCGAGGCATTGATCGCCTGCACCAATGCCGCCACCTCATTCGCCAGTGGACGGGACAGCCCGGCCCCGAAAAGTGCGTCAATCAGGATACCATCGCCCGTTATGATATCCGGCGTGGCCGGGATTACTGCGCCGTGCCAATCCAGATACGCCCGCGCCGCATCGCCCTTCAGTCGCGCCACATCGCCAAAGCTGTATACCGAAACTTCGCGCCCGGCCTCGTGCAGGATTTTTGCCGCCACGTAGCCATCGCCCCCATTGGCGCCGGGACCGCAAAGCACCTGTATTGCCCCGCCATGGGGGGCCGCCAACGCGGCCCCGGCCAGTGCCTTGCCAGCACGTAACATCAGGGCATAACTCTCAATCCCCGCCCCTTCGGCCAGGTGATCTGCCATATACGCCTGTTTAACGCTCAGGATTTCGTGCACTTCATCCCTCCAATGCTTGATCACCGGGCATGATCTGCCTAATATTTAAGCAACGCATAAGAACCTCTCTACCGCGCCAATCCCCCCTTGCCAAAGACACGCTGGGGTACAAAAAAGGCATCAAACAAACCTAGCCCCTGGACTCATGTGCGGGACAGCCCGGAGAATAGCATGAAAAAAATTGAAGCCATCATCAAACCTTTCAAATTGGACGATGTGAAAGAGGCGCTGCATGATGTTGGCGTACAGGGGCTGACCGTTTTGGAGGCCAAAGGCTTTGGCCGCCAAAAAGGCCATACCGAGCTTTATCGCGGTGCCGAATATGTGGTCGATTTTCTGCCCAAGCTAAAGGTGGAAGTGGTGGTGACCGATGATCAAACCGATGCGGTGATCGAAGCCATTGAAACCGCGGCACGTACAGGACGAATTGGTGACGGCAAGATCTTTGTCAGCTCCATTGAACAGGCAGTGCGCATCCGCACCGGCGAGCGCGACAACAACGCCCTTTAATCTTTCAGACGACAAACAGGAAACTTCATCATGGCCGATAAAATACTGAAAAAAATCAAGGACGAAGACATCCCCTATGTGGAGCTTCGCTTTACCGACCCGCGCGGGAAACTGCATCACGTAACCTTTGACGCCGCCATGGTGGACGAGGATTTCTTTGAAGACGGGGCGATGTTTGATGGCTCGTCGATCAATGGCTGGAAAGCCATCAATGATTCCGACATGGTATTGATGCCCGACGTTTCATCGGCCAAAATGGACCCGTTTTATCAGGATCAGACCCTGACCCTGCTCTGTGATATTCTGGAGCCGGGCACCATGGCCCCTTATGGCCGTGATCCACGCTCGACCGCCAAAAAGGCAGAGAATTATCTGCAAACCTCTGGCGCAGGCGACACCGCCTATTTTGGCCCCGAAGCCGAGTTTTTCATCTTTGATGATGTGCGCTGGAACACCAAGGCCCACAATACCGGCTATGCCTTTGATTCCACGGAATTGCCAGCCAATAGCGGCACCAAATACGAATATGGCAATATGGGCCATCGCCCCGGTCCCGGCGGCGGGTATTTCCCGGTGGCGCCGGTTGATTCGGCCCAAGACATGCGCTCTGAAATGCTCTCGGTAATGACCGAGCTGGGCCTGAATCCGGAAAAACATCACCACGAAGTGGCCCCGGCCCAACACGAACTGGGGATGAAATTCTCTACCCTGGTGGAAATGGCCGACCATTTACAGCTGTACAAATACGTCGTGCAAAATGTGGCGGCCGCCTATGGCAAATCCGCCACCTTTATGCCCAAGCCCTATTATGGAGATAATGGGTCGGGCATGCACGTGCACCAATCGATCTGGAAAGACGGCAAGCCGGTATTTGCCGGGGATCGCTATGCGGACCTGTCGCAAAACTGCCTCCACTATATTGGCGGGATCATCAAACACGCCCGCGCGATTAACGCCTTTGCCAATGCCAGCACCAATTCCTACAAGCGTCTGGTGCCCGGCTTTGAAGCGCCGGTCTTGCTGGCCTATTCAGCGCGCAACCGCTCGGCCTCCATTCGCATTCCCTATTCCACCTCACCCAATGGCAAGCGCATCGAAACCCGCTTCCCCGATGCGGCCGGTAATCCGTATCTGACCTTTGCGGCCCTTCTGATGGCAGGCCTTGATGGTATTGAGAACAAGATTGATCCGGGTGATGCCATGGACAAGGATTTGTATGACCTGCCCCCGGCTGAGCTGAAAAACGTGCCTCATGTGTGTGCCAACTTGCACGAGGCCCTGGACGCCCTGCAGGCGGACCATGACTTTTTGCTGAAAGGCAATGTCATGAGCAAGGATCAGATCGATGCCTATATCGAACTGAAAATGGAAGAGGTTACCCGCCTGGCCATGCACCCGCATCCGGTGGAATTTGATATGTATTACGCCAGCTAAATCCACAATAAAATGGCGCTGTCAGGCAATACCGACAGCGCCATTTTTGTATCTGGGCCCGAGCACCCTCAAATGTGGCGAAATTATGCCTGAAAATAACGCGCCTCCCCCAATGGACGAGGTCCACAGGATCGGCTAAGACAGCGCATATCGTGGCTCGGCCACGCCTATTTTTTGTGGAACCGGTGCCTATGTTGCGTAAAATTCTTTTCACCAGTGTTGCCCTGCCACTGTTTGGCTTCGCCAGTGTCGCCGTCGCCCAGGTAGAACTTACCGATGAACGCACCACCCCGGTCACCACGGGAACCATTGATGGCGGCAGTCCGGGCGACATCATTATCCGCTCTGGGGCTTCCATTCTGGTTGGGGCGGGCAATGCCGCCGTTACCATAGATACAGACAACACCGTAACCAATGAAGGCACCATTGGCTCTGCGGACGCCAACAACACCACGGGTATTCTGATTTCTGGTGGCACTACTGGCGGTTTTACCAATACTGGCGTGGTTGATCTGAACGAAGACTACACCCCCGTTGACAATGATGAAGATGGCGATCTGGATGGCCCCTTTGCCATCGGATCGGACCGCACCGGCGTACTGATCGAGGGGCCCAGTGCCTTTAACGGGGATATCACCAATGCCGCAACGGGTCGCATTACGGTCGCGGGTAATGATTCGGCGGGCGTTCGGGTACTGGCAGGCCTGAATGGCAATTTATCCAATAATGGCAACATCACTGTAACCGGCAATGACGGGTATGGTATTCAGGTGGGTGGAACCGTTAATGGCGATATCACCAATGCCGGGGCCATTGTGGTCAAAGGAACTAACAGTATTGGCCTGGGGATTGATGCCGCCGTAAATGGCACCGTCACCAATACCGGCCAGATCAGTGTAACCGGGTTTCGCGAGACCATTCGACGCAATAATGCTGATGATCGGGCCAAGCTGGATGCAGATGATCTGGGCCAGGGTGGTTCTGCGGTCTCGATTGGGGCCAGTATTTCCGGTGGCTTTCTGAACGGCGCACAATTGGATGATGCGGGCAATACGGTACGCACCGGCGAGATTTTCAGCCAGGGCTCGGCCCCGGCCATTCTGATTGCGGCCGGACAAAGTGGCACCCCTGATGCCGATGTGGTGCTGGGTAAAATCGGGACCGCCGCCGATAATCAGGATTATGGTCTGTTTAATGTTGGCAACATTTCCGCGGCCGGGATTAATGATGGCTTTGCCTCTTCGGCCATCCGTGTTCAGGGCGCCGAAGTTGGCGGCATTATGCGCCGCGCCATTATTGAACACGGTATTTTTAATGGTGGCACCATTCTGGCGACGGCCTTTGATGCCAGCGCCCATTCCCTCTGGGTTGGCAATGGTGCCTATGTGGACACGGTTACCAATACCGGCCGCATTCGCAGTTCGGTCATCTCACAGGTCGGCGGCCAGTCCATGGCCATTGCCATTGATGCCGGCGGTGAAACCAACACCATTACCAATAACAATGTTATCGAGGCCGAATACACCGGGGCCGGCAATGGCTCGCAGGCCGTGGCCATCATGGATGCCGCCGGGTCGATCAACCTGATTGAAAACCAGGGACAAATTACCGCCACCTATACCGAAATTTTGCCCGACGGGCAGAGCGTTGACCCGAATGACACCACCCGGCGCACCGTAGCCATTGATGTTTCTGCCAATACCGATGGCGTAACGGTCCGCCAGTTTGCGGATCCTGATATTGGTGGCAATCCGTCCATTAAAGGCGACATTCTGCTTGGCAGCGGCGACGATCTGGTTGAACTGGATGCCGGCACCGTGGATGGTGACATTGTGTTTGGCGATGGCGCCGATGTATTGACCATTGATGGCGGTGCGGCCCTGACCGGAGCCTTGTATGATTCGGATGGCCTGTTGACCCTGGATATCCGCAATGGCCTGTTGGCCCTGGGTTCAGGCACCAGCCTGGCTTTGACCAATGCCACCTTTGGGGCCGATGCCCTGTTACAGATGACACTGGCCGATTCGGCTAATGGCATTATCGGGGCCACCTTTAATGCCTCGGGCGCGGTTACGTTTCTGGATGGGGCCACTATTGCGCCGATCCTGAATGGCCTGATTGGCGATGGCGGCAGTTTCAGTTTCTTGCAGGCCGACTCGCTGAGCATTGCCGGCAGTCTGAATTCCTTGTTGAACTCTGATCAATTGCCGTTTCTCTATGATGTCAATCTTCGCCAGGGCGCGGCGGGCAACACGCTGGTGCTGGACCTGCAAAGACGCTCTGCAACGGATCTGGGTTTTGATAGCAATCAGGCCGCCGTGTATAACCCCTGGTTTACGGCGCTTTCCCAGAGCAATGATACGGCCCTGGAATCGGGCTTTGCCCAGCTGACCACAGCAGATGAATTTTACGCCGCCTATGACCAGTTATTGCCGGAATTTGGCGCCGCGGCCCTGCAATTTGCGCTGGCCAATACCGACGGCACCACTGGCGCCGTGGCATCACGTCTGGACAATGTTCGCCGTGGCTATGGCAAACAAGGTGGCCTGTGGGCAGAGGAAATCGGTTATTACATGAACCGCAATCTCAGCTCTATCTCCCAACCCTATCGCGGGTTTGGCCTGGGCCTGGCCATTGGTATTGACCGGCCACTTGGCCCGTTTGAGGCCGTCGGGATTGCCGTCAGCGGCTTCTCGAATGAAATCAAGCAGGCCGTTGGCTTTGACAAGCCCTTGACCTCTCAGTCCGGGCAGGTCGGGGCTTATGCCGGCGGTAATTTCGGTGGCTTTAATTTCGAAACCCATTCGGCCATTGGGTATGATGATTTCAGTTCTGAACGTGTGCTGCAATTTGGTGATCTGTCACGCACCTCCCTTGGTGGCTGGTCTGGCTATCACATCGCCAGCACGACGCGCCTGTCCTATGACATCACATCGGGGCAATGGTTTATCCGCCCCAGCGCATCACTGGATTATTTGTGGCTGAGAGAAAACAGCTATGTTGAGACCGGTGGCGGCTCGGGTTTTGACCTTGATGTCAATGCCCGCACATCCAAATCCCTGACCGGCACCGCGGCCATTACCTTTGGCCGTAAATTTGGTGACCTGGAAGGCTCTTGGTGGTCACCACGGCTTCGGGTTGGCGCCCGTAACGAGTTCCAGGGCAATGCCACCAGCACGGTCGCCCGTTTCTCTGGCTTTACCGACGAATTCACCCTGACCCCGCAACAGCTCCCCAAAACGGCACTTTTGTTAGGCTTCTCGCTTTCTGCCGGCAGCCGCTTTACCTCATTTGGTTTTGATTATGATGCAGATGTGCGCAACGGCTTTGTTCGCCATACTGGACGCCTGGTGATTCGTTTCATCTTCTGATTGCAAACTTAAAATCTTAACAAGATCTTCCTTTTCAGACTTTGGCATAGGCGACAATTCACTTATGCCATTGTTTTCCTGTGCGTATTTCTCTCCTCAAAAACCTCTTCTTATAACTTGACTTAATATACGACTTATACGAGTGTTTATGTGCGTCCTATCGTGTCAGGCGCATTTCCCCGGCCGGGCTCACCCCGTGCTCTTTATTCCGGGGGTGAAGGGCTGAAGACACCCCGAGCTTCAGCCCTTCTTTTCTCTACATCACATTTCATGCTCTGGTATATTCAGGCGAATCATCAGGGGGCATGAATATGACAAAGACGACATGTATGCTGTCATTGGCCGTTATGGCCCTGCTTGGCGCCTGCCAGAGCCTTGCAGACCCTAGCACCGTCTCGGCAACCAACCCCACGCCCCCTCTGGTCATACTGGTACATGGGGGGGCCGGATCGGTTGGGCCAAATGGCATGTCCAAAGAGGATCAGGCGGCCTATCGCACGGCGCTGGGTCTGGCGCTGGATACGGGCTATGCCGTGCTGGCCAAAGGTGGCCGTTCGCTGGACGCAGTTCAGGCCGCCATTGTCACCATGGAAAACAACCCCCTGTTTAATGCGGGCAAAGGCGCCGTTTTTACCGCCGAGGGCAAGAACGAACTGGACAGCTCTCTCATGGACGGGCGCAACCGCAATGCCGGGGCGGTGGCCGGGGTCACCATTGTCAAAAACCCGATCCTGGCGGCCCGCGCGGTGATGGACAAAAGCCCCCATGTGATGATGGCGCGCGATGGGGCCGAGGCCTTTGCCAAAGAACAGGGGCTGGACATTGTGCCGCCGTCTTATTTCTTTACGCAAAAACGCTGGGATCAACTGGAGCGCGCCCGAGCCCGCGCCAAGGCCAAGGCGGCCCTGCCCGCCAGCAGTCATTTTGGCACGGTGGGCGCGGTGGCGCTGGATGCCGATGGCCATATAGCGGCGGGTACTTCGACCGGTGGTATGACCTATAAGCGCTTTGGCCGCATTGGCGACAGTCCCATAATTGGTGCCGGTACCTATGCCAGCGATTTATCCTGTGCTGTATCGGCCACCGGCTGGGGTGAGTTTTTTATTCGTGGCACGGCGGCCCGCGATATTTGCGCCCGCGTACAATGGAGTAATGCCACCATTCAGGAGGCCGCCGATCTGGTGTTGGCGGACCTTAAAAACATGGGCGGCACAGGTGGTGTACTGGCGCTGACCCCCAAAGGCACTTATGCTTTTTCGTTTACAACACAAATGATGTTCCGGGGCGTAAAAACCGCCAACCGGGATGAAGTCTATATTTTTGGTGATGAGTAAGGTGAGCATGAGCGACAAATCTGGTAAATCCAAACTGGAAGAGGCCTCGGCCCTCTTTGGAGCGCCCACAAAGTCCAGCGCACCAACCGCCTATACCGCCGATGATATTGAGGTGCTCGAAGGCCTGGAACCGGTGCGCAAGCGCCCGGGCATGTATATTGGTGGCACGGGCCGTGCCGCTTTGCATCACCTCTTTGCCGAAGTGCTGGACAATGCCATGGATGAAGCCGTGGCCAATTATGCAGACCGCATCGAAGTAGTGCTGGAGCCTGGCAACACCCTGACGGTGATTGATAATGGCCGGGGCATTCCGGTCGACCCGCATCCAAAATTCAAGGATAAATCCGCCCTGGAAGTGATCATGACCACCTTGCACGCAGGCGGCAAATTCTCGTCCAAAGTGTACCAGACCTCAGGCGGCCTACACGGGGTTGGGGTATCGGTGGTCAATGCCTTATCCGAGCGCCTGGATGTCGAAGTAGCCCGGGGCAAAAAACTCTACGCCCAGAGCTTTTCCCGCGGTCTGTCCCTTGGCCCTCTAAAGAAAATGGGCGCCGCGCCGAACCGTCGCGGCACCCTGGTTCGGTTTACGCCGGACCCGGAAATTTTTGGTGACAAGCTGTCCTTTTCGCCAAAACAGGTGTTCCGCATGGCTCGCGCCAAGGCCTATCTGCAACGGGGTGTGCGCATTCGCTGGCGCTGTGAGGCAAGCCTGGTCGAAGGCACAGACACACCCGCCGAGGCAGAATTTCATTTTCCAGGTGGTCTAGCCGACTTTTTACGCGAACGCCTTGGCAAAAAAACCACCATTACACCGGATGTGTTTGCCGGACGGGTGGAAAAAGACGGCGGCCATGGTTCGGTTGAATGGGCAGTGGCCTGGACGCCCCAGGGCTTTGGCGAGGCCGATGGCTTTACCTCATCCTATTGCAACACCGTGCCCACCGCCGAAGGAGGCACCCATGTTTCGGGCCTGCGCTCGGCCCTGACCAAGGGGCTGAAGGCCTATGCAGAAACCGCGGGGCTTGGCAAAAAGGCAGCGCAAATCACCGCCGATGATGTGCTGGGCACCGCCGGGGCCATGGTCTCGGTCTTCATTACCGAGCCGGAATTTCAGGGCCAGACCAAGGAAAAGCTCGCCTCACCGGCCGCTGCCAAGGCCGTAGAGACCGCGGTGCGCGACCCGTTTGATCACTGGCTGGCCGGGGCGCCCAAGGAAGCGGCCAAATTGCTGGAATGGGTGATCGGGCGCGCCGAAGATCGCCTGCGCCGTCGCCGCGAAAAAGAGGTCAGCCGCAAAAGTGCCACGCGCAAGCTGCGTCTGCCGGGCAAGCTGGCCGATTGTTCACGCTCGGGCGCCAAAGATACCGAGATATTTCTGGTCGAAGGAGACAGCGCTGGTGGCTCGGCCAAACAGGCGCGCAATCGCAAGACCCAGGCGATTTTACCCCTGAAAGGCAAGATCCTGAACGTTGCCAGTAACAGCGTTGACAAAATCGCCGCCAATCAGGAAATCCACGACCTTTCCCTGGCCCTTGGTGTACAGATCGGCAAACATTTTGATCTTGAAAACCTGCGCTATGAACGGGTGATCATCATGACCGATGCCGATGTGGACGGAGACCATATCGCCGCATTGCTGATCACGTTTTTCTATAAAACCATGCCCCAGATCATCCATGCCGGGCGGCTTTTTCTAGCCCTGCCGCCGCTTTACAGGCTCAGCCAGAAGGGCAAGAGCGCCTATGCCCGCGATGATGCGCACCGCGAAGAATTGCTGGCCACAGAATTTTCCGGGCGTGGCAAGGTCGAGGTCAGCCGCTTTAAGGGTCTTGGCGAAATGATGCCGGCACAACTCAAAGAAACCACCATGGACCCGGCCAAACGCACCCTGGCCCGCATCCGCTTTGACGAAGATAATCTGCCCACCACCGAAGCTTTGGTGGAAACCCTCATGGGCAAAAAACCAGAACTGCGCTTTGCCTTTATACAGGAACACGCCAAATTTGTGCGCGAACTGGATGTTTAGGGAGCATTATGCGCATTATCCACCCCAGTGATTTTACCGGCACCCGCGCCTGGGATGCCCTGGATATCGAAACCATTGATACCGCATCCATTCGCCTGCACTGGACCGACAAGCCCTATAAATGGCACATCAATGATGGACCCGAGGTTTTTGTAGTACTCGACGGCGTAGTCAATATGCATACCCGAGACAATAAGGGCGAACAGGTCTGGCGTCTGGTCAAAGGCGATATTTTTCATGCCCAGGACGGCGACGAACACATTGCCCGCCCCGATGGGACCGCCCGTATTCTGGTAATTGAACGCAAAGGCAGCGAGTAGCCCCCCTTGCCCCCTTGAACCTACAGCCATTGTAGGGATTAGCCTGTCTGGATCGCCCGCCCAGGGCATTTGCGGAGGCCGGTTATGGACAACACATTCTGGATACAATTAACCGGCATGTTCGCCAGCGGTGCCTTTCTGGCGGCGGTGCTCTGGTCCATTGCGTTTCCGCAAAGGCGAATCTGGCCCCCGCAAAAATCAACATTTTTAAACCAGGCCCTGATCTGGGTACTGACGGTAATGGCGCTGGGCAGCATGTTCTGGCTGGGCCTTCACGATTGGGACAGTCTAGGCTGGCCAGCGCCGCTGCGCTGGGGGCTGGGCCTGCCCTTGGTAATCATCGGCAATATTGTGGTCATCCACAGCATTATTTATCTGGGTTATAAAACCACCAGCGGGGCCAAAACCACGTTGAAAAGTAATGGCTTTTACCGATACTCACGCAATCCGCAATATACCGCGGACCTGATATTGTTTAGCGGCTGGGCTATTTTATCGGCTTCATCCAATGCCATGCCGGTCATCATTCTAACCCTGATAACGCTGTTTATGGCACCCTTTAGCGAGGAGCCATGGTTAAGGGCCATGTATGGCAAACCCTATGAAGACTATTGCGGCAAGGTGCGGCGCTTTCTATAAGGCGGCATGATTATACGCCCCGCACACCCCCAGGATCATGAGGCCTGGTTGCCTTTGTGGAAAGGCTATCTGGACTATTACGAAGCCGACATTTCCACCACGTCCGGGGACACTTGGCAGCGCCTGATGAACCCACCTGTGGACGGGCCGTTTGCGCTGGTAGCTGAAAACAATGAGGGAAAACTGGTTGGCCTGACCCATTATGTCTTTCATGGCCATAGCTGGCGGGCCGAGCCTTCGTGTTATCTGATTGATCTCTTTACCGATGCCGACAAGCGCGGCCAGGGGGTTGGTCGCGCCCTGATCGAGGCGGTCTATGCAAAGGCCGATGAACGCGGCGCGGCGCAGGTCTATTGGCTGACCCAGCATTTTAATGAGGCTGGTCGGCGGCTATACGACAAGGTGGCCAAAGTGACCCCCTTCATCAAATATCAGCGCTAGGCCTCACCTGCGCTCTTGCCAATCCAAAGCGCCGCAACCATGTAGAGCGGGCAAAAGAAAGATTGGCCCGCATGACATCCCCTGCCCTGATTAACCGCCTGACCCGCATCACGGACGATTTTGCCACCGCCCCGCAATTGATGATTGCCGACATGAAAGCCGCCAAAGAAGCAGGCTTTTCCCTGATCCTCAATGCCCGCCCCGATGGCGAGGAAGACGAGGATGAACAGCCCTTGAGCCGTCACCTCAAAGAAGCCGCCCAAGCCGCCGGATTGGCCTATGCCTATGTGCCCATCCTGAACGGGGCGGCCTTTTCCCATAATGCGCTGATTGCGGCGGGCGAAGCCCTGGCCGACAATGAGGGGCCGGTATTGGGGTTTTGCCTGACCGGCATGCGTTCCTTGCGCCTGTGGGCGCTGGCCAGTGCTCTTTATGGCCGGGCAGAGCCGGACCAGTTGATTGCGGCCGCCGCCGCGGCCGGGGTGTCTTTGGATGCCTTTGCCGAGCATTTACACCGGCTTTCCCGTGGGCAGGCCCCGCTTTATGTTGCCGATGATGCCGCCATGATGATCTAGGTGGTGGTCTCACAGAGCATCCCCCTTTATTAGATGACAATAATGTTAGAATTGCACCGCTTGAAACATGGGCGCGCGATGATAGCCTTTGACGAATGGCCCACTTTATAAACGCAACGGGTCAAAGGGGAGGCAATCTTGATCAAGCAATTCGCGCTGGCTGGCGCGTTAACACTGGCATATGGCACCGCCAATGCTCAAATGGTGGAAATCGATAAAAATCCGTTTCCATCCACCTATGAACCCATGCCGGCACCATCGGTTTTGATCCGCGGTGCCCATGTCTTCGATGGCACCGGTGCGGAACTGTCCAAGGCGGATCTGTTGCTGGAAAACGGCAAAATCACCGCTTTGGGTGAACATCTGGAAGCTCCTCAGGGGGCGCGCATTATTGATGGCACCGGCAAATGGGTAACCCCCGGCATCATTGATGTGCATTCGCATTTGGGCGTTTATGCCTCGCCGGGGATACGCGCCACCGCTGATGGCAATGAGGCGACAAATCCAAACACCGCCGAAGTGTCTTCCGAACATGGCATATGGCCCCATGACCCCGGCTTTAACCGCGCCCGCGCCGGCGGGGTTACGGCCCTGATGGTATTGCCGGGATCGGCCAATCTGTTTGGTGGCCGGGGTACGGTTCTGAAAAATATACCGTCGCGCACAGTTCAGGGGATGAAATTCCCGGGTGCGCCTTATGCGCTGAAAATGGCGTGCGGCGAAAACCCCAAACGGGTTTACGGTCAAAAGGGTGGCCCCGGTTCACGCATGGGCAATTTTGCCGGTTACCGCAAAAACTGGATCAAGGCACAGGCTTATAAAAAGAGCTGGGATGACTACCGCGCAGATTATGCCAAATGGGAAGCCAAAAAAGACAGCAACAGCGCCAAAAAGGACAAGGACAAAAAAGCACCCAAAGCCCCCAAGCGTAACCTGCAAATGGAAACCCTGATGGGGGTTTTGAACGGCGAGATTATCGTCAACATGCACTGTTACCGTGCCGATGAAATGGCGCAGGTGATCGATATGTCCAAAGAGTTTGGCTATCATGTGGGCGCATTTCACCATGCCGTCGAGGCCTATAAGGTCGCCGATTTGCTGCGTGAAAATGATACCTGTGCGGCCATGTGGGCCGATTGGGGCGGCTTTAAGATGGAGGCCTATGATTCCATCCGAGAAAACATTCCCCTGGTGCACAAGGCCGGGGCCTGCGCCATTGTCCATTCAGACAGCGAAGTTGGCATTCAGCGCCTTAATCAGGAAGCCGCCAAGGCCCTGGCTGATGGCAACAAGGCCGGCCTGAATATATCCCAGGGTGAAGCCTGGACCTGGCTGTCAGCGAACCCGGCCAAATTGCTGGGCATCGGGGATAAAACCGGGGCCTTGAAACCTGGCCTGAATGCCGATGTGGTACTCTGGTCCGGCAATCCGTTCAGTGTGTATAGCCGCGCAGATATCGTTTTTGTGGATGGGGCACGGGTGTTTGATCGCCATGACAAATCCCATCAGGCGGTTTCTGATTTTGAGCTGGGCCAGCCCGGTGAAGGAGATGACAAATGAGTATTCTTGGAAAATTTGCCACGGCGGGCGCGCTGCTCTGCCTGGCCAGTGCCGCCCCCGCCTGGGCGCAAACCATTGCCATTACGGGCGGCAAGGTCATTACCAACACCGCCCAAGGCCAATTAGATAACGCCACAGTTTTGATCGAGGATGGCAAAATCCTTTCGGTTGGCGCCGATATAACCATCCCCGAAGGGGCCACACGCATTGATGCCAGCGGCAAATGGGTCACCCCAGGCTTGTTTGCCCCTCTTTCACAGGTTGGCCTGATCGAGATTTCGCTGGAGAGCAGCACCGATGACAGCCGTGCTGAAAAGTCTGAATTTTCGGTTGCGCTGGATGGTGTGGATGGCTTTAACCCCAAGGCCGAAGCCGTTGCCATCACCAAGATCGAAGGCATGACCCGCATTGCCGTTAGCACCGGGCCGGGCGAGAATATATTCTCTGGTGCCGGTTTTGTTGCCGATACCAGCGGCGATGTTGTGGACAGCATTACCCGGGACCATGCCTTTGTCATGGTACAGATGGGCGAACGCGGAGCCCGCATAGCCGGTGGTTCGCGCCCGGCGGCATGGGCCTATTTGCGCAATGCCCTTACCGAAGCCCGCCATTATCGCCCGGGCCGGGCACCCAAGGATGCCCTGTTGAACGGGCCGGATGCCATGGCATTAAAACCCGTGGCCGAAGGGCGTATGCCTTTGCTGGTCTTTGTTAATCGCGCTTCGGATCTGATGACCCTGATCCGTCTGCACGAGGCCCAGCCCAAACTGGACCTGGTGGCCGTCGGGGCCGCCGAAGGCTGGATGGTTGCTGATGAGCTGGCCGCGGCAGGCATACCGGTAATTCTGGAACCTCAAAACAATCTGCCCAGCAGCTTTGAAAGCCTGGGGGCGACCATGACCAATGCGGCCCGTCTGCAAAAGGCCGGCGTGACCATTGCCATTGCCCAGCTTGGCGAAGCCTTTAATGCGCGGTTGGCCCCGCAACAGGCCGGCGATGCGGTGGCCAATGGCCTGCCCTGGGACGCGGCCTTTGCCGCCATCACCCGCGCCCCGGCACAGATTTTTGGTCTGGAGGACGAACTTGGTACCCTGCAAAGCGGTATGATCGCCGATGTGGTGGTATGGAATGGCGATCCGCTGGAACTGATGACTAGTCCCGATTACGTTTTTATTGGCGGCGAGGCCCAATCGCTTAGCTCCCGCCAGACCAAATTGCGTGATCGCTATCTGGATCTGAAAAAGGCCAAAGAAAACCCATTCGCTTATCGTTAAGTCAATTTAGTACGAATACAAAAGGCCGGACAGACATTTGTCTGTCCGGCCTGCATTGACTTGAGCCGCGTCGGCACTATGGTCCGTGGCGCGCAGGATGCTTTTATTACCGCGCCTATTATTTCACCTTGGTGCCCATGAATTTTGAAGATCTGGGGCTTGGCCCCAAAACCTTAAAAGCCGTCAAAGAGACCGGCTATACTGAACCCACACCGATCCAGGCTAGCGCGATACCACACGTACTGGCCGCACGGGACGTATTGGGCATTGCCCAGACCGGGACCGGCAAAACCGCCTCGTTTACCTTGCCGATGATCGATATCCTAAGCCGGGGCCGCGCCAAGGCGCGCATGCCGCGCTCGTTGATATTGGAGCCCACGCGCGAACTAGCCGCCCAGGTGGCCGAAAACTTCGAGACATATGGTAAGTATCACAAGCTCTCCATGGCCTTGCTGATTGGCGGCGTTGCCTTTGGCGAACAAAACCGCAAATTGATGCAGGGCGTTGATGTTCTGATCGCCACACCCGGCCGTCTGCTGGACCATGTAGAACGCGGCAATCTGCTGATGAACGGAGTGCAACTGCTGGTTGTAGACGAAGCCGATCGCATGCTGGACATGGGCTTTATTCCCGATATCGAGCGCATTTTCAAAATGACGCCCTTTACCCGCCAGACCCTGTTTTTCTCGGCAACCATGCCCACAGAGATCCAGCGCATTGTGGATACATTTTTACACAATCCCAAACGCGTAGAGGTGACCCGTCCGACCGATACCGCCGATACCATAGAGCAATTGCTGATCAAGCTGGACCGCAATGATGCCCGCCTTAAAAACGAGGCCCTGCGCACCATTATTGACGAACATAATGTACGAAATGCCATTGTGTTTTGTAATCGCAAGCGCGACGTAGACCGGGTCGCGACCTTCCTGAAAAAAGCCAAATACAGCGCTTCACCCATTCACGGGGATTTGCCGCAAAGTGTGCGTACGGCCACCCTGGAAAAATTTAAAAATGGCGATGTGAAGCTGTTAATTGCCAGCGATGTTGCCGCCCGAGGGTTGGATATCCCCGACGTCAGCCATGTGCTGAACTATGATGTCCCCATGCATCCCGAGGACTATATCCACCGTATTGGGCGCACCGGCCGCGCCGGGAAAAAAGGACACGCCATCACCATTGCAACGCCCGGTGATGCCAAGTCATTACACGGCGTTCAAAGCCTGATCGGCAAAGACATTCCACTCTCATTTGGCGAAAAAGAATCACAACCGGCTCCTGCCGATACACCAAAGGCCGAAAAAGTTGCGCCCAGCGCCCCCGAAGAGGAAAAGCCACGCGGCCGACGACGTGTTAGGGTTCGCAAAGCAAAAACGAACATGCAGAACCCGGTAATGGATACGCCCAAGGCCTCTTCCCCGGAAGCGAAACCGGCTCCAACCCCGGCACCGGCAGCAACAGATGACTCTGGCAAGACCAAAGACAATATCAAAACCGCTGATCGCAAACCTAAATCTAGAAAAAATCCAAACAAGGGCGATTCTTCACCAAAGGAATCACCCTCAAAAAGCAATATGGGTTTTGGTAATGCCACCCCAAATTTCTTTAAAAGAGAATGCTAGCGCATATACTCGTTTTTTTCATTAAACGAATGTCACAATGATCCACACAGCACCAATCCTTGTGAATGGTCGCCCTTCAACCAATATTTTGTCGCATTAAAAATTATAATAATAATTTTATACACAAGTTACTCTTAAACTTGTTCATTATGTACATGCCAGTAATTTGATGCCATCCCCTTATGCTAAAGCATTGCCGCAATTACATAAGTTTTTATTGAGGGTTGAATCCCACCACTACCTTACATTCCTTCAATCGTGAAGATTTTGAGCCATTTTCTTTACTCTCTGTTCGGGTTTTATGGGCTAACCTTGCGCAATTAAAATTTATTCGATTGCCAAAAATGGGATCGCTAGAAGGGCAAGAAAATGTCGGCTGCACCGAAACAACCCAGAAAGAACGACCAGACGCACGCAAAGACGCTTCTGGAGCTTCTTGCTGAGCATGATCTGGAAGCCACACCCGACAACTATCAGCTGTTTCATGGCTATCTGGTGGACAAGAATCCCACCCTGGTCAAAGAAATGCGTCCCCTGCTGTCTAGCGGCTCCCTGAACCAGTCCACTTGTACTGCCTTGCATAAACGCCATTTTGGTGGTGTGGACCTGGTTGATCATGCCCTGCATACGGGCGGTAAATTCAGCGAAGAAATCGGCACCGTATTACGCATGCTGTCTGTCGCCGAAAAAAATGCGGTCGAGTATGAAAAGACCCTTTCGGGTGCCACGGATATTCTGGAAAATGCCGGCAGCAACCATTCTCTCAAGGAAATGGTCGACACGCTGTTGGCGGCAACCACAAAAATGCACGAGCATACGCACCAGCTGGAGCAAAAGCTCAACAAAACGACCGCCGAAGTGAATTCCCTGCGCGATAATCTGGAACAGGTGCGCACCGAGGCCATGACCGACGCCCTGACCGGTATTGCCAATCGCAAACGGTTTGATGAATTCATGCTGCAACAATGCAATGCCGCAGAAAAAGACAAGCAGAACTTGAGCCTGGTTTTATGTGACATTGATCACTTCAAGCGCTTTAACGACACCTGGGGCCACCAGACCGGTGATCAAATCATTCGCTTTGTGGCCAGTTGCCTGCAACGCCATGCCGCCAAAAATCATCTGGTTGCGCGTTATGGCGGCGAAGAGTTTGCCGTCATCATGCCCTCTACTGATGGTCAAACGGCCTTTGACATGGCGGATAATATCCGGGCCAGTGTTGAGTCCAAAAAGCTGTTGCGTAAATCCACCAATGAAGACATGGGCACGGTCACCATTTCTTTGGGAGTTGCACAGTTTACCCCCCATGATTCCATTGAAGACCTGATCGAGCGCGCCGACGAAGCGCTGTACCGCTCGAAGCATGCCGGACGCAACAAGGTTTCCATCAGCACAGATGCCCAAAGCGGCCTTAGCGCCGCCTAGCCCTCCCCCTTTCCAGAGGGATTTCAGCAATTTACAATAGAACCGGGATCAACCGTTCAGCATATCAATGCTTAGAAACTCGATATGGTCGAGCTGTGCATCAGAAACCCAGGGTTTGATGGCACTGCGTACTTCTTTCAAGGTGCGCTCTTCATCCAGCAAGGACCGCTCCCCGGATTTACCAAACGGGTTTTCATGGGCCGCGCGCAGCACCGCATCGCGCATAAAGTGCGCCTTGGTCCGCATTTTCCATGCATCCACATTATTGTGCAGCACCACGCGAATATTCAAAAAGGCATAATTGACCAGATGCCCGTTCACCGCGATAGGGGCAACCACCACGGGAATATCAACCGAATGCACAGATTGCGCCTGATCCGGAATTTTGTATTCGGGAATCACATCATTTTTGACCGTCCATTCGGCCTTGATGCGATTGCTTTTGCCTTTTCCCGACTTCTTGCCATGACCGCCTCCGCCGCTGGCAAAGGCAGGGCTGGCAATAGCCATGGATAAAAAGGCAATGGTGATAAGGCGCATAATATTCTTCCTCTTTGACGCCAACGTACATCAAAGAGCTCAAAAATGCGTAAACCCGGTTTGGCGGGGTTTTCGATACGGTTCACCGTCTCGGCCAAGCACAACCCCCTGCCCCTCGATCACACGGCCGATCCGACTTACAGACAGCCCGATTTGTTGCGAAACGCTTTCGATTTTCTGTCTGTCTTTGCCAGCGGCCGTAAATAGCAGTTCATAATCATCTCCGCCCGCCATCAGATATTCCAAAGCGTTTTGTCGACCCGCTTCGCTCTCAAGCCAGCGCCGACCAGCATCAGACAGCGGCACTTGGTCCGGATCCAGGCACAGGCAAACAGTGGCCGCTCCGGCCAAATGGGCGGCATCGGCGATCAAACCATCCGAAACATCAATGGCGCAACAGGCCAATGAGGCCAGCTTTTCCCCCAATGCCAATCTGGGGTCGGGGTATTCATACCGACGCCGCAAAAACTGCGCATCCGCCTCCTGGGCGACTGAGATAGAGCCTTGCGCCACCCCCAGGCCCAAAACCCCATCGCCTATGGTGCCGCTGACCCAGACATCATCGCCAACCTGCGCCCCGGCGCGGCGCAATAAGGGGCCACCGGCCCAGCCCAACATGGTTATGGAAATGGTGAACAGCCCGGCCCCGCCTATGGTGTCCCCACCGATCAATGAAATGCCAAAGCGTTCCTGATCTTCAGCGAGGGCGTCGATCAGCGCTTGTTTTTGTGCTTCATCCGTATCTTTGGGCCAGCACAGTGTGCTGAGATAAAAGGCCGGCTGCGCCCCCATGGCAGCAAGATCAGAGAGATTGGTGCGCAGGGCCTTGCAGGCAATTTGCGCTGGTGCGGCGTCGCTTAGCGCATGAATGCCCGCCTGTAACATATCGGCGACCAGGACCAGCTTTCGCCCATCGCCCATCCACAGCACCGCGCCATCATCACCCAGGCCCAATGCCTCAGGGGTTTTGGCCGCCTTGGTAGCCAGCGCAGCAATAAAAGCAAACTCGCCTGTGAAATGGGGGTCAGACTTCATCCATGCCTATGGCTAGCTCAGCTCACCCTGTCGGGTATCGCGGGCCAGCGCCTCCAAAGCCCCGTTGACAAAGCCCGGCTCGGGACCAGAGAAAAAATCACCGGCCAGATCAACATATTCGTCCAGGATCACTTTGACCGGCGTATTGGGGGCGTGCATGATTTCAAAACTGGCGACGCGCAAAATCGCCCGTACCGTAGTGTCCAGGCGTTCCAGACGCCAGTTTTTAGCAAGATGGACACTAATACCTTTATCAATATCGTCTTGAAACTCTACCACTCCGCGCACGAGTTTTTCGAAAAGAGCGATGTCTGCCTCGCTTTGCGGGCCGGTATCATCGCCCCCGCCCAAGCGGTTTTCCTTGAACTCTTCGATCACCCGGCGCGCGCCCATGCCGCCAATATCCATCTGGAACAGGGCCTGTATGGCGCGCAAACGCGCTGTCCGTCGCGCGGTGGCGTGTTGCTTGGCGTGTTTTTCTGATGCCGTGTTCATCGAACAATCCTAATATAACTCTTTTGGCTCTGTAACCTGAGGGCAGGCCTACGGCCAGAGTGAGCCGCAGAGTAAACTGCTATACATATAACAAATGCCTATTCGTCGAGTTTTTCATCCGCGATGAAACGCGCAAAATCGCTGCTTTCAGTGAAATCCTTGTAAACCGAGGCATAGCGCACATAAGCCACCGGATCGAGATTGGATAGCGCCTCCATCACTTTTTGGCCAATGCGTTCAGACGTAATATCCATTTCGCCCTCCCCCTCAAGGCGACGCACGATGGAGGAGACCAGCTGTTCAATCTGGTCGCGTTCCATGGGGCGTTTCTGCATGGCCACCAATACGGACCGAAGAAGTTTTTCCCGATCAAAGCGCACCCGGCGGCCAGACCGTTTCACCACTGTCAAATCACGTAATTGCACCCGTTCAAATGTCGTAAAGCGCTGTCCACAGGAAAGGCACTGGCGGCGGCGCCGAATAGCGGCGCCTTCTTCCGCGGGGCGTGAATCCTTGACCTGCGTATCTTCGCTGGAACAGAACGGGCAACGCATTAATGCAGCTCTCCATATAAGGGATAGCGCGCCGTCAAGGCCTCGACCTCGGCGCGAATATCCGCCTCGATGGCTGCATTGCCCTCAGAATTTTCTGCCAATGCATCCAATACCCGTACGATCATACCACCCACGGCCTTAAAGTCATCCACGTTCAGGCCCCGGGTGGTGGTGGCCGGCGAGCCAATCCGAATGCCAGAGGTGATGGTGGGTTTTTCCTGATCAAATGGGACGCCGTTTTTATTGCAGGTAATATAAGCCCGCTCCAAGGCAATTTCGGCCGCATTGCCCTTTACCCCTTTGGGGCGCAAATCAATCAGTGCCAGATGAGTATCGGTGCCCCCCGACACCAGATCATAGCCTGCATTTTCCAGTTCCCCTGCCATGGCCTGACAATTGGCAACCACATTACGGGCATAGGTTTTAAAGGATGGGCGCAAAGCCTCACCAAAGGCCACCGCCTTGGCCGCCACAACATGCATTAATGGCCCGCCTTGCAGGCCAGGAAAAATGGCGGAATTGACTTTTTTGGCGATTACCTCGTCATTGGTCAGGATCATCCCACCGCGCGGCCCCCGCAAGGTCTTGTGCGTGGTCGTGGTCACCACATGGGCATGGGGTAAGGGGCTGGGATGAACCCCGCCCGCCACCAGACCGGCAATATGGGCCATATCCACCATGAGATAGGCCCCCACCTCGTCGGCAATTTCCCTAAAGGCAGCAAAATCTATGGTACGCGGATAAGCTGATCCGCCGGTGATGATCAGCGCCGGTTTGTGTTGGCGCGCCAGATCGCGCACCTCGTCCATATCAATCTGTGCATCATCCTCGCGCACCCCGTAATGCACCGCATTAAACCATTTGCCAGACATATTGGGCCGCGCCCCGTGGGTAAGATGCCCGCCCGCGGCCAGGCTGAGCCCCAGCACCGTATCACCTGGCTTTATCAGGGCCAGAAACACCCCCTGATTGGCCTGACTGCCGGAGCTTGGCTGTACATTGGCAAAACCGGCCTCAAACAGCGCTTTGGCCCGCTCGATCGCCAGTGTTTCGACAATATCCGCGTTGACACAGCCGCCATAATAGCGCCGCCCCGGATAGCCCTCGGCATATTTATTGGTGAAGACTGAGCCTTGCGCTTCTAAGACCGCGCGCGAAACAATATTTTCCGAAGCGATCAATTCGATCTGCCGGGCCTGGCGCTTTTCTTCCTGAAGAATAGCAGCAAAAACCTGAGAATCGTCCTGTTCCAGGCGGTCATTAAAGAAGTTGAATTCTGGTGAATGAGCCATGTTTTGGCCTTTCAAGATAATGGCACCCTTATGCGCATACCAATGATGTAAAAGAGATGGTGATAAAACCAGACTTCGTTCTGCACAACTGGCTTTTCATTAATATGAAGCCTCAATGTGTACGCCAGCGCTTGTTTGCAACATTATATTATAACGTCATAATACGGATTTTATACAAAGATCAACAAACATAGGAGCCATATTTGTTCTCAATAAACGCCAAACCGAAAACAAAAGCGCTAAAAACCTGATAGAAGTTATGGAATATTATGTGTTTTTCTGCACTTCTAATTACACATGGCCTATTGCGCAAAAAAATTAATTCATTCATACTTGTTAAGTAAGCATTTTGTTCGTTTATAGAATAAAAAAATTAAAACATACCTCGAAGGACAATGCATATGCCCAATGAAGATGAAAACTCCCCGGACACGCTGGAAAAAACGCACATGACAACGGATATTGTTGCTTCGTTTGTCAGCAACAATACCATTTCCATCGAAGACCTGCCTGCGCTGATCAAATCCGTTCATGCAACCATGAGTGAATTGAGCAGCACTGGTGCTCCTGCGGTCAAGCAAAAACCTGCGGTTCCGATTTCGCGCTCTATCACCGAAGATTATATGATTTGCCTGGAAGATGGTGCCAAGCTGAAAATGCTGAAGCGTTATCTGCGCACGCGGTATAATCTGACTCCGGATGAATACCGCCAGAAATGGCGTCTGCCGGCTGATTACCCCATGGTGGCCCCGTCCTATGCGCGCCGCCGTTCCAGCCTGGCCAAAGAAATCGGTCTGGGCAAAGGTGTCCGCAAATCAAGAAGCAAAGCCAAGTAATCAGGTATCTTTGAGCGGGATGACCATGCCATCATAGGCCGGCTCCACCCCCTGGGGCAAGCTGGCCTTTAATGTCGCATAATCCAGCGTGACATGCATATTCGTCAGGAT
Organism: Robiginitomaculum sp.; assembly: GCA_015485335.1. Lineage (GTDB taxonomy): Bacteria > Pseudomonadota > Alphaproteobacteria > Caulobacterales > Maricaulaceae > Robiginitomaculum_B. The sequence goes on along the minus strand of WFTT01000022.1, from coordinate 8,382 downwards.
GGCCCGTTCGGGTTTGAACCGCTCAATCCATTGCAGGGTTTGTTCCAGATGAGCATGGGTGGGATGTGGCTCTATACGCAACGCATCCACAATCCACAGCCTTAGCCCTTCAAACTGTTCTTGGCTGGCCGCGGGGATTGCTGAAACATCCGGGCAATAAGCAATATCGCCAAAGCGAAATCCCAAAGAGCGGACGCTGGGACCATGTTCCAGGTCAATGGCGATAACCGGCAATGCGCCCCCCGGCCCGTCAATGCTGAACGCCGCGCCCGGTGCGGGCATGTCCATGGCTTCCAGAATGGCCGGGTAACCAGAGCCTTCGGCCTGTTCAAAACAATAATCAAAGCGCCGCTTTAGCGTCCTGGCGGTGGGGGTATCCATATACACCGGCACCCGTTTGCGCATGGCATAACAAATCTGGCGCAAATCATCGACGCCGTGCACCTGGTCCGCATGGTCATGGGTATAGAGCACCGCATCCAGTCGGCGGGTTTGCGCACTGATCAATTGTTCACGCATATCGGGCGAAGTATCCACCAGTACACTGGTAGCCTCTTCGGCCTGATCAAAGCGCTGTACCAGAATTGAGCAGCGCGAGCGCCGGTTTTTTGGCTCATTGGGATCACAATTTCCCCAGTTCGGGCCAATGCGCGGCACCCCGCCAGAGGAGCCACAGCCCAGTATGCGAATTTCGGTGCGCGCTTTGCTCATCCCCTCGCCTCCCGGTTTGAGGGGGAGGCACGCTCAAATAATGCAAAAAAGTTCTGGGTGGTTTGTTTGGCCACCTGTACCGGCGTAATGCCTTTGATGGCCGCCAGACAATCGGCAATATAGGGCAAATAAGCCGGCTCATTGCGACGCCCGCGTTTGGGCACCGGGGCCAGATATGGGCAATCGGTTTCCAGCAAAATGCGGTCCATGGGCATAATATCGGCGATCACGCCGCGCACGCTGCCAGCATTGCGAAAACTGGCAATACCATTGACGCTGAAATAGCCGCCACGCTCGGCTGCCATTTTTGCCAGTGCCTCGCCAGAGGTATAGGAATGCAGAATAAAGGCAAAATCCTTGCCGGCATTTTCTTCTTCCAGAAAATGCATCATATCCTCATCGGCTTCGCGGGTATGCAATACCAGAGGCAAGCCGGTTTGCCGTGCCGCTTCGGCATGGCTGTGCAAATTGGCCAATTGGTCTGCGCGGCTGCTATAGCCGTAATGATAATCCAGCCCCGTTTCACCAATGCCGATCACTTTGGGATGCGCCGCCAGATCGGCCAACATGGTGGGTGATATATGCGGGTCATCACCCGCATGGTGGGGATGCACCCCAATGGTGCACCAGATATCCGGGTTCATATCGGCCACGGCCAGGGCGCGGGCATATTCATGCAGGCGGCAACAAATGGTCACCAATACCTGCACATCCTTGTCCCGGGATCGGTCCAGCACAGCGCCCAAATCCGCTTCATAGGATTTTGCGTGTAAATTGGCATGACTGTCGATCAGCATCTAAGCCTCATATTCCTGTAAGGGGTGCAATGAAACGGTACGCCACGTTTTTTGGATGGCGTTATGGATCACCTGCGCCGGGTCGAGATAAAGCCGTTCCATATCCACCGCAAGGGCGTTCAGCTCATCACGCAAGGCAAACCATGGCTCGATCCCCGCGATCTGCCCCGCCCCCACGCTTCGCCGGATTTGCTGTTCCAGTCGCATCGACAATAATTCAAAAAACAACCCCCGTTGCGGGGCTGCCTTGGCCAGCGCCAACCGGCGCGCGAGCCCGTGCGCCATGCTCTGCCCTGCCCGTGGCCCCTGACTCACCAATTGATCAATTTCATGCCACAGCGCCGCCCCGTCCGCCGAGATCATGGCCAGCGCCCGCCCGGGACTGCCCGCCGCCAGTTTACTGGCCAGCGCCGCCTCGTCTTCGCCGGCCCCGTGGTCAATAGCAATTTTTGTCGTCAATTCAGCCGATAAGGGACGCAAATCCAAACGGCGGCAGCGCGAACGAATGGTGGCCGGCAACCGCCCCGGCGCATGGGCAACCAAAATCACCATGGCCCGATCCGGCGGCTCTTCCAGCATTTTCAGGATGGCATTGGCCGCATTCAAATTCAGCTCGTCCGCCGCATCGATAATACAGACCCGCCAGCCCCCTTCGCCGGCGCGGGTGTGAAACAGGCCCGCCATGCGCCGGGCTTCTTCCACCGTGATTTCACCGCGCCAGCGTTTGCGCTTTTCATCAAACGGGCGGCGCAACACCATCAGATCCCCGTGGCTCATCGCAGCAATGCGCATGGTGGTGGGATCGCTCACATCCGCCCCCAACACCCCGTGATCCGGGTCCGGCTTTGCCCCCAAAACACGCCGCGCCATACGATAGGCCAAAGTGGCCTTGCCAATGCCCCGCGGTCCGCAAATCAGCCAGGCATGGTGCAGGTGACCCGCGGCCTGTGCCTCTGCAAAGGCGCGCTCGGCCTCTTTATGTCCATAAAGATCATGGGTTTCGCGCGGCGCCGGGCATCCGGGAGCCCGGTCCGGCTCATCAGGATAGTCCGGGGCGCTCAAAGATCGCCTCCGGCGCGCGTTTTAATATGGTGCAATATATTGGCGGCAACCACTTCGGGAGCCTCGGCAGCATGAATAACCACACACCGTTCCGGCTCGGCCTTGGCAATGGCAAGATAAGCATCGCGAGTGCGTTCATAAAATTTCGTATCGCGTTTTTCAAACTGGTTCAGAGCCTCGGCACGTGAATGCACGCGCTGCATGCCATTGGTCGGCTCAATATCCATAATAAAGGTAATGTCGGGGTTGAAATTACCCAGTACCAGCCTGTGCAAAGCACGAACCTTGTCTACCGGCACGCCGCCGGCATAGCCCTGATAAACCATGGTAGAATCGGCAAAGCGATCGCTCAGCACCCAGGCCCCGCGTTCCAGCGCCGGACGAATGATCGTGCGCACCAATTGCGAACGCGCCGTATACATCAACAGCATTTCCTCGGTCGCGGACCAGCGCCCCGGCTCGCCGCCCAGCACCAGATCGCGCACGGCCTCGGCATCCAAGGTGCCCCCGGGCTCGCGGGTGATCACCACCTCATGGCCCTGGGCCTGCAGATAATCGCCCAACAATTTGATCTGGGTGGTTTTACCCGCCCCCTCACCGCCTTCAAAGCTGATGAATTTTGCCCCTTGGCTCATTCCGTGCCTGCGCCCCGTATCAGCCCGACCAAACCATCGATCGCTTGCCCAAAGAGGCCTTTTTTCTCTACCGAAGCGCCGGCCAGCAAAGGATAGGTGGCTTTGACCACGCCTTTTTCCTCGACCACCAGCTTACCGATCGGATCGCCTGTTTGCACCGGGGCCTGCACCGGACCGTCATAAACGAAGGCGGTGGTGATGGAGCGCCGGTTCGGGCGAAAATAAGCCACATTGATTTGCTGATCGGTGATCACAGGCACAGTCAGGGCCTTGCCCAGTGCCACTTTGGCCTCGCCGACCACAGCACCTTTTTCATACAGGGTTTTGATATCAAATTCGCCAAAGGCGGCGCGCATCAGGCGTTCGCCCTCGCTGGCCCGTCCCCGGCTGGATTTCATGCCGGTAAACACAATGATGCGCCGTTTCCCATCGCGTACTGCCGAGCCAGCCAGGCCAAAGCCGGATTCCTTGGTATGGCCGGTCTTCAAACCATCGGCCCCCGGCACCACCCCCAATAAGGGGTTGCGGTTATAACGGTTCGAGGGTGCGGCCTTGCACCAGTCAAATTCGCGTTCGGAAAAATAGGCATAGTCTTCGGGAAAATCATGAATGATGATGCGGGTCAGCTTGGCCAGATCATGCACGCTGATTTCATGACCGGGATCTGGCCAGCCCGTGGCATTGTGAAACTGTACGGTGTTCAGGCCCAGCTCGTGCGCCCGTTCGGTCATTTGGCGGGCAAAGGCGGCCTCGCTGCCGGCAATATTTTCGGCCAGCGTGATCGCCGCATCATTGCCCGATAGCACGATGACCCCGCGAATAAGGTCTTCCACACGCACCCGCTCTTTGGGGCGCAGACACATGGTAGACGATCCCGATGAAAATCCGCCGCGCCGCCAGGCATCGGCAGAAACCGTAAATTCATCATCCAGAGACAAGGCCCCGGATTGCAACCGTTCAAACACCATATACAGGGTCATGATCTTGGTCATCGAGGCCGGCGGGATGGGCGTATCCGCATCATGGCCAAAGAGAACCAGACCAGTATCATAATCCAGGATCACCGCATGGGTGGCCGGCGTTTCGAACTCGGCAGCTTGGGTCATCGGTGCCAGACCAAGCAGGATCAGAATAGAGATTAGAGCACGCATGGGCGTTCTTTCATTTTGCAGCATATAAGGACACTCCATTGCACGATTCAAAAGCGGCAGCAAAGAGGCAGAAGCAAAAAAGCCGCTGCGACAGGGCGTCCCTTTGCCTAAGTGGTGCTTTTTCGCTATGTTAACCCTTCCACTGGTCAAACAGGAGGAGATATGGCGCACGGTATCGCAATGGCGGCAACCCCGCAGAACATTCGCGCACTGCAAGGCGTTCCATGGAGTTTCAAGCGTCTTGCAGAGCGTTTGACAAGCATTTCCGCCGGCAGTCTGGAGCTGACCTTGCCGGATGGAAAAACATTAGTATTCAGCGGTGCAGACGATGGCCCCAGAGCCGTTATGAGCATTCACAGCTATGCCCTGGTCGGCCGGGTGGCCCGCACCGGCGATGTCGGTCTGGCCGAAAGCTATATCGCCGGGGAATGGACGACGCCGGATCTGGCAAAGGTGCTGACCACCATATCGCTTAATCTGGACCGCATGCACGCGCTGGCCACCGGGGCCAGCCCCATAATGCGCCTGTTTTACACCCTGATGTTACGCCTGAACGCCAATACGCGCCGCGGTGCCAAACGCAATATTTCCGCCCATTATGATCTGGGCAATGCCTTTTATGAAAAATGGCTGGACCCCTCCATGACCTATTCCTCGGCGCGCTATGACGGAGAAGACTTATCTCTGGAAGAGGCGCAACGGCGCAAATATCAGTCATTGGCCAATAATCTTGACCTGGAGGCCGGCGATCATGTGCTGGAGATCGGTTGTGGCTGGGGCGGCTTTGCGGAATTTGCCGCCCGTGAGGTGGGCGCCCGGGTGACCGGCATTACCATTTCACGCGAACAATATGATTATGCCAGTGCCCGCATACAAAAAACCCAGCTTGGCGACAAGGTGGACCTTAAATTCATCGATTACCGGGACGTAGAGGGCCAATATGACAAGGTCGCCTCGATCGAGATGTTCGAAGCTGTGGGGCAGGAATACTGGCCCGATTATTTCCATAAAATCCGCAATGTCTTAAAACCCACAGGGCGCGCCGCAGTACAGATCATCACCATCCGCGATGACCTGTTTTCGCGCTATGCCAAACGTATGGACTTTATCCAGCGTTATATCTTTCCGGGCGGGGTATTGCCCTCGGTCAGCGCCTTGCGTAGCGAGATCAACAAGGCCGGGCTGGTGTTGAACGAAGCACAAATGTTTGGCCAGGATTATGCCCGGACACTGGCCCAATGGATGAAAAATTTTACCACCCACTGGACCGACATCAAACCTCTGGGCTTTGACGAGCGCTTTAATCGTTTATGGCAGTTTTATCTGGCCTATTGCGAGGCCGGGTTCACCACGGGGCGCACCGATGTGGGCCAGTTTGTGCTAAGCAAATAAGCTGGACGCTTGCCAGCGCGCACATGCGCGATTACCTGTGAGTTTACCACGACCTTGCAGGAGTTTTCCCATGACCTATGCCCAGTCCGTTCTCGACCTGATTGGCAACACCCCTTTATTGCGGCTGCGCCGGGCCTCTGAGGAAACCGGGTGTGAGATCCTGGGCAAATGTGAATTTTTAAATCCCGGCCAGTCCATCAAGGACCGTGCGGCGCTGGGCATTATCCGCGATGCGGAAAAATCCGGCGCGCTACAACCCGGTGGCACCATTGTCGAAGGCACGGCGGGCAATACCGGTATTGGTTTGGCCATGGTGGGCCGGGCGTTGGGCTATCGCGTAGTGATCGTCATGCCACGCACCCAGGCGCAGGAAAAAAAGGATGCCATACAATTGCTGGGCGGTGAGCTGCACGAAGTGGATGCGGTGCCCTATGCCAACCCCAAAAATTACGTACATTTTTCGCGCACCCTGGCCGAAGAGATGGCCAAATCGGAGCCACGCGGCGTTCTGTGGGCTAACCAGTTTGACAATACCGCCAATCGCGATGCCCATTACCAGAGCACCGGCCCCGAAATTTGGGATCAAACCAATGGCAAGCTGGATGGGTTTATCTGTGCGGTGGGTTCCGGCGGCACGCTGGGCGGGGTCTCGCTGGCCCTCAAAGAACGCAATCCGGACATTACCATTGCGCTGGCTGATCCCGGTGGCTCGAAATTGTTTTCATGGGTCAAAGAGGGCGAACTTAAAACCGAGGGCGGCTCAATCACCGAAGGCATTGGCCAGGGCCGCGTGACCGGTAATCTGGAAGGGGTCGCCATCGACGATGCCTATCGCATAGCCGATGCCGATGCCCTGAACATCCTGTTTGATCTGGTCGAGAACGAAGGCCTGTGCCTTGGCGGCTCGTCCGGGGTTAATATTGCCGGGGCCATGGCCATGGCCCGGGATATGGGCCCCGGCCATACCATCGTCACGCTTCTATGCGATTATGGCAATCGCTATCAGTCCAAGCTTTATAATCCTGAATTTCTGCGCGAAAAGAACCTGCCGGTGCCGGGCTGGTTATCATGAGCGCGCCGCAAACGCCCAAAGGGCCAAACACTCGTCTGGTCCACGCCGCCCGCCGGGTAAAGGGCATGGCCAAAGATCTGGTCAATCCGCCGGTGGAGCGCGCCTCGACCATCCTCTTTGAGCGCGCCGAAGACCTTTATGCCCGCCGCCCCGAACAGCGTTATTACGGGCGTTATGGCACCGCCACGCAAAGTGCGCTTTGTGATGCCATTTCCGATCTGGAAGGCGCCGCCGGCACGGTGCTGGCCCCCTCCGGTCTGGCCGCCTGCACCCTGGCCCTATCGGCAGTTTCCAAACCCGGTGGTCATATGCTGATCACCGACAGCGTTTACGGCCCGACCCGTAATTTTTGTGATCAGATACTGACCAGTCGCGGCCTTGAGATTGAGTATTTTGACCCCCGCGCCGGGGCCGATCTACAAAGCCAGATCCGCGATAATACTTGCGCCATTTTTCTGGAAAGTCCGGGCTCGCTGACATTGGAGATTAATGACCTGCCGGCCATTGCCGCGCTGGCACAGGCGCGCGGCATTCCCACACTGGTCGATAATACCTGGGCGGCGGGATGGTTTTTAAAACCGCTGGAAATGGGCATTGATTATTCCATTCAGGCGGCGACCAAATATCACACCGGGCATTCGGACGTGTTAATGGGGGCCGTGGCCTCCCGCGATAAAGCGGGGGCCGAGTTGATGCACCAGTATGCGTTCTTAAACGGCAATACGGTTTCACCTGATGATGCCTATCTTACTTTGCGCGGCATGCGCACCATGGGCGTACGCTTGGCGCACCAACAACAAAGCGCCCTTAGAATCGCGCAATGGCTAAGCGGGCGGGATGAGGTAATGCGCGTATTGCATCCGGCTTTGCCCGAACATCCAGATCATGAACTGTGGAAACGCGATTTTACCGGTGCATCGGGGCTTTTTTCCATCGTGCTGAACCCGGTATCGCCCGAAAAAGTGCATGACTTTGTCAATGCATTGTCCTTATTTGGCATTGGCTTTTCCTGGGGTGGGTTTGAAAGCCTGGTGATCCATTGCGATCCGCAGATCAAGCGCACCGCCGGTAGCTGGGACGCCGCCGGCCCACTGGTTCGCTTTTCCATCGGTCTTGAAGATGCAGATGATCTGATCGCCGATATTGAGGCGGCTTTGGCCGTGCTCAAATAGCGAAGCCAGCCGTCGCGATAGCGCATTAAAGTATGGTGATCCCGGAAGGACTCGAACCTTCAACCTGCCGCTTAGAAGTCGGAACATGTTATCCCTTTTATTCCCTCCTGTCTACTATATACACTAGCTAAATCAGGCATTTGGCGCTATTCTTCCCCTTAATAACCCTCGCGCTCCCCCAGGTCACCCGGTTTGGAAACGGTTTGGGAATTTTAAGATATACGGTTTGGAAAGGGGATTTAGGATGCTTGAACGCCTGACGGAAGGCTATATCAAGGGATTGCAGTATCAGGGCAAGCCGTTTGATGTGCGCGATACCAAGGTCACCGGGTTTATGGTGACCGTCAACAAAAAGAGCAAATCCTATAAGGTCCAGCGGGACCTCTGGAA
>WFTT01000021.1 GCA_015485335.1 Robiginitomaculum sp. | reverse complement strand
GCGGTTTTGGGGGCCGCCTTGGTGGCGGCTTTCTTCGCCGGGGCCTTTTTGGACGTAGCTTTCTTCGTCGCCGGTTTTTTATCGGCAAAGGCCTCATTGGTGACCTTGCCGGCGCGGGTCAAATTCGCTCCGGTGACAATTTCATCATCCCAATGGGGGGCGTATTCGGCCTTTTCGCCACTCAAGAGCGGCAGGAAGTTCAGAAGGTTTTTGGCATAAAGCGAGGTGGTGGCCGCGGCCAGCCGGGCCGGCAAATTGGTAAAGCCGGCTATGGTCACCCCATGTTTGACAATGGTCTTGCCCGCTTGCGTCAAGGTGCAATTGCCGCCGCGTTCGGCGGCCATATCAATAATAATGGCCCCCGGCGGCATGGCCTTGACCATGGCTTCATCGATCAGTTTGGGGGCGGGCCGCCCGGGGATCAGCGCCGTGGTAACCACAATGTCCTGTTTGGCGATATGCTTGGCGACCAACTCGGCCTGTTTCTTCTGATACTCGGCCGACATCTGCTTGGCATAACCGCCGGCGGTTTCGGCGGCCTTGAACTCTTCATCTTCGACGGCGATAAATTTTGCCCCCAAAGAGGCCACCTGTTCCTTGGCCGCGGGGCGCACATCGGTGGCGGTGACAATGGCCCCCAGGCGCCGTGCCGTGGCAATGGCCTGCAGGCCGGCAACCCCGGCCCCCATGATAAAGGTTTTGGCCGGTGCCACGGTGCCCGCCGCGGTCATCATCATCGGCAGGGCCTTGCCATAAAGGGCGGCGGCCTCAATCACGGCGCGATAACCGGCCAGATTGGACTGGGACGAGAGCGCATCCATGGACTGAGCGCGCGAAATGCGCGGAATGAATTCCATGGCATAAAGATCAATGCCCTTGGTGGCACAGGTGCGTACAAAGGCGGCGTCATCAAAGGGGTCCAAGAGACCAGCAATCCCTGCCCCTTTTTTCAGGCCCGCCAGGACATTTGCACCCGGGCGACGCACACAGAGCAGCATATCTGCCCCTTTCAGGGCCGCCGTCGCGGTTTTGGCGATGCTGGCCCCGGCCTCTTTATATTGGGTGTCTGCAATGCTCGCCCCGGTTCCGGCTCCGGTTTCTATGGTCACGCTGTGACCGGTGGCGATAAACTTTTTGACGGTTTCCGGCGTGGCTGCCACGCGGGTCTCGCCTGTAATTCGTTCCTTGAGAACGGCCAGCTTCATAATGCCCACCTTTACGCAAATGATGAGAGCGAGCTTGCTTCAATTCGCCCCGTACGCAAAGTCTTTTTTTGAGGGATTATAAAAAATTCGTGGGCAATGTGGCTCAGGCAACGCCAATGCGTGGTGGTCCACCCTTGTCGGCCTGTGATTTGCCAAAGGCGGTATCCAGTATTTTGGTGGAATCCATGGCCAGTTGAATGGCCTCGGTCAAATGTTCCAGGATCAGAACATTGTTGGCCAGCACATGCATGGCCTCGGGGCGCTGATCATCGGCGATCTTGGTACAGCGGTGCAAAATATCGCCACGAATATTGATCAGCAGATCTTCCAGCTTGCTGCCGGCAGGGTTTTCTTCGGATACCAAAAAGCGGGTCATTGGTCTCTCCTTATCACGTCTGACATGATCATGGCCCATTGGCGTTAAGGATTTGCTGACAGGGGTGTAATGAGGGAAAGCGTGCGGATTTTGCTTGTGGTAAAACCGGGATAATGGTGAGGTAGGTTCAATGGATGGAGAAAAATCATGAGTGGACGCATTGGTGCCACCGCGGCGGCGGTATTGCTGGAAGGCTGGATCCCTCAAACCAAGCGCGATGCCATTTGCAAGACGTTTGAGTTTTCCGATTTCAGTGGCGCTTTTGCCTTTATGGCCCGCGTGGCGATGAAGGCCGAACAAATGGACCATCACCCGGAATGGTTCAATGTCTATAACCGGGTCGAAGTGACCCTGGCCACCCACGATGCCGATGGCGTAACCGACAAGGATGTGGAACTGGCCCTGTTCATGGATGAGATTGCCTCATGAGTGCGCCGTTGGTGCTCATCACCGGGGCGTCGGGCGGCATTGGCCGGGCTCTGGCCTTTGAATTTGCCCGCCATGGCTATGATGTGGCGCTGGCGGCACGCAATGGCGATGCGCTGGCCGAGGTGGCGGCCAAACTGGCCGGCAAGGGGGCCAAAACCCACATCGTCCCGGTGGATCTGGCCGTTCCCGAGGGGGCAAAGGCGCTGTTGCAGGCACTGGAGGACCTGCATTTAGAGGTGGATGTTCTGGTCAATAATGCCGGGTTTGGGGATATGGACCCGGTGGCCGAGGCAGATTGCAATAAACTGATCGCTATGGTGGATCTGAATATTCGTACCCTGACAGAACTTAGTTGTGCCTTACTGCCCAATATGGTGGAACGCCGCCGGGGGGGTATTTTGAACGTGGCCTCCACCGCGGCCTTTATGCCTGGTCCCAATATGGCGGTTTATTATGCCTCCAAAGCCTATGTGCTCAGCCTTACCGAAGCGCTTTCTGTTGAGCTGAAAGACAGCGGCGTACACGCTTGTGCCTTGTGTCCGGGGCCGGTCAAGTCCGGCTTTCAGGAAGCCTCGGCCATGAAGGGGTCATTGTTGCTCAAGGTATCGCCCATGATGACCCCCAAACGGGTGGCCCGGGCGGGCTATCGGGCCTTTGCCAAAGGCAAGCGGGTGGTCGTGCCGGGCCTTTTCAACAAGATGATGCCAATCATGGGGCGGCTTTCACCAAAATCCATGACCATGGTTCTGGTAAAGCGTCTTCAAACACAATAACCAATTTACAACCAACACAACAAAAGGGAAAAATCATGACGGGACGGCTAGAGGGAAAGCGCGCGGTAATTACTGGGGCGGCATCGGGTCTGGGGGCGGCGATTGCCCGCATGTTTGCGGCGCAAGGCGCCCAGGTGGCGCTGACCGATATCAATCTGGATGGGGTCCAGGCCGTGGCCAACAGCATTAATGGTGAATTTCAGGGCGCCGCCTCGGCCTTTGAACATGATGTGGCGGACGAACAAAGCTGGAAAGATGTGGTGGCCGCCGCGGATAAGGCGCTGGGCGGTTTTAATGTACTGGTCAATAATGCCGGCATTGGCTCGATGGCCTCGGTCGAGGATGAAAGCTTTGAAATGTGGAAACGGGTTATGGCCGTGGATGCGGATTCGGTCTTCCTGGGTTGTAAATATGCCCTGGGGGTGATGAAGCATCATGGCCCCGGCTCGATCATCAATATCTCCTCCATTGCCGGGCTTTATGCCGCAGGTAATATGAGCGCCTATAACGCCGCCAAGGCGGCGGTCTGGCTGCTCTCCAAATCTGTGGCCCTGCATTGCGCCGGCCAGGGCTATGACATTCGGTCTAATTCGGTCCACCCGGTATTTATCAAAACGCCTATTCTGGATGGCATTGGCCCGGCGATCGGCGCCAAGGATAATGATGATCTGTATAACAAGCTGGCCCGGGGCATTCCCATGCGCCGGATCGGCGAGCCTGATGACATTGCCTATGCGGCGGTGTTTCTGGCCTCGGACGAATCCAAGTTTATCACCGGGATCGAACTTAAAATCGATGGTGGTATGAGCGCCCAGTAAACGGTTTTTCTTCTTTGGGTTTCCCGGAAAAGTGTGAGCCTTATCCGGGATTCAATCTGTGTTTCCTTCTGTGATGGCCCCCGGATCGCGTCCGGGGCCCCGGGCTAGCATTGCCATCCTTCGAGGCTCTCTTCGTTCGCACCTCAGGATGAGGGTTTTGGTTTTCCCTTTTTATCTTTCATCCTTCGACAAGCTCAGGATGAGGTTTGCATATGATTCTTCGCCTCATACTGAGGCGCGAGGCTTCGCCGAGCCTCGAAGTATGGAAACATCATACCCCAGCCGCGCCGATGTGGGACTAGATATTTCTATCCCCATCTCCAAAACCAAACGTGTCATCCCGGACTTGATCCGGGATCCATTGTGCCGGTCCGTTTGCGTATGGATTCAGTATGGATCCCGGCTCGGGGGCCGGGATGACACGGAGGAATTATCCCCCGCATAGCG
>WFTT01000020.1 GCA_015485335.1 Robiginitomaculum sp. | reverse complement strand
GCCTTGCTGGAACAGCGCGATTTGCTGGACCAGATGGAGATGGAAACCGGGCTGACGTCCAAGGTGGCGCGCCGGTTATACCGGCTGGCCCTGGCCAATTATTTCGCCGGGGCGCTGATCATGCCTTATGACAAGACCCTGAAGGCGGCGCAGGACTTGCGCTATGACCTGGAAAGTCTTCGCCGGCGTTTGGGCGTCAGTCTGGAACAATTGTGTCATCGGCTGACCTGCTTGAAAAAGCCCGGCGCGCGGGGGGTCGACTTTTTTATGCTGCGTGCCGATCTGGCCGGCAATATTACCAAGCGCTTTGGGGCCAAGGGGTTTGCCTATGCCAAAACCGGTGGTTCATGCGCCCGGCTGGCCATGTGGCACGCCAATGAATGTTCCGGTGAAATTATTCCCCAGGCAATCCAGCTGGGCGATGGCACCCGCTATTTTACGCTCTCTTGCGCCATTCGGGTGGCCCATGAAGAGGATCCGCGCATTCGCACCCAGCGGGTTCTGATGCTGGCCTGTCCGGCTGAAGAGGCCGAACATCTTATCTATACGGCCGGGGGCGAGGAGGCGAGAGTGGGGCTGAACTGTCGGCTGTGTGATCGCCCGGCCTGTGCCGAACGGGCCTTTCCGCCATTGCAGAAGCGCCTTTATGCCGATGAAACCAAACGATCGACCGTGCCGTTTTCGTTTGCCCCTTAACCGAATGAGGAAAGCCATACCATGAGTAGAATACCCCAGATTGATCCGGCCCGCACCACGGGCAAGGTAGCCGACGTATTTGCCAAATTGCCGGTGCATTTGAATATATTCAAAATGATGGCCCATGCGCAGACGTGCTTTGTGCCTCAGATCAAACTGGGCACGGCCATTTTGTCGGCGCAGGACCTAAGCGCCAGCAATCGCGAATTATTGATCCTGCAGGTCGCCAATCTGCAGGGTGGGGCCTATGAATGGCACCAGCATGTACCCATTGCGCAAAGCGTCGGGATCAGCGATGGCAAAATCGATGCTCTGGCGCAGAACCAGCCAGACAGTGATGTCTTTGAAGCCGCCGAAATGGCACTTTTGCATTTTGGCAGACAGGTCATCGAAAATGTTCGGGTGGATGATGATGTTTTTGCCGCTATGCAGGCACATTTCAGCGAACAGGAAATTGTCGAAGCCATTCTGACCATCGGGTTTTACATGACCATGGCGCGCCTGACCGAAGTTACGCAAACCGATATGGATCCACCGGCCGGTATCTCTGTCGTGCCGCCCCGGATAACCGAGGGGCAATAACATGGCAGAGAAAGAACGTCATATTCGCCCCCTTAGCGCGCAATCCCAGGGCATGGCCGCGGGCAATAACCGCCTCGCTGGTCGTAAAATTCTGATTGTTGGGGGTGGTCAGCGCATTCATGATGCCGCCACGGATCCGGTGGGTAATGGGCGGGCTATGGCGCTGCTTTGTGCCCGCGAAGGGGCCCGTGTCGCGGTGGCCGACCGGGTGCTGGACAGCGCCCGGGAAACCACGGCGCAGATCGAGGCGCAAGGCGGGGATGCCTTTGCCATCAAGGCCGATGTCGCCAAGCCGGATGACGTGGCAAATATGGTGGAACAGGCGACCAAACGTCTTGGTGGTCTGGATGGCATGGTGCTGAATGTAGGGATTGCCAATCCGCCGCTGGGCTTGGCCAATATGGATATTGACAAGTGGGAACGCACCCTGGCGGTGAATTTATCTGGCCCGATGTTATGCTGCAAAGAGGGGCTGCGGTATCTGGATGATGATGCCTCGATCGTATTTATTTCCTCGATTGCAGCGCTAAAGGCGGGGTCGCGCCTGCCGGCCTATGATGCGTCCAAGGCGGGCCTTGGCGGGTTGATGCGCCATGTGGCGCTGGAGGGTTCGGCTCGCGGCATTCGTGCCAATATCATTTGTCCGGGTCTGGTGGATACGCCCATTGGGCGGGCCGCCAGTGCAGGGCGAAAATCAAGATCCAAAACGCCAATCCCGTTCGGGCGTATGGCCACGGCCTGGGAAATTGCCTATGCGGCCTTGTTCTTTTTATCTGATGACAGCGTTTACATAACGGCACAAACCCTGGCCGTTGATGCGGGGTTGTCGGGTTTGTAGCGGTCTATTTTTTCTTTTTGCGTTTGACCGTGTGTTTGACCACTTTGGCGCTTTTACCAATCACTTTGGCGGTGCCTTTGCCAATCATGCCGGTGGCTGAGGCGGCCCCGCTGACCAGCTCGACACCGGAGCTGACGGTGGAACATCCGCCAAGTAGACCAACAACCGAAATGGCTAAAATGACTTTACGCATACCCTGACCCCTTATGGTGATCAGAGGGTTGTAACCGCTTTGGGTTAATCATTAATGAGAAGGGTCCGTTTCCACTGTAACCCGCAAAGGGTCTTGCGCATGAAGATGCACATCGCGCTGGGGAAATGGAAAGGCAATGCCGTTTTCGGTATAACTGTCCAGAATTTTCAATAAAACCTCGCTGGAAATATTGCTGACGCCATTTTCCGCATCGCGGATCCAAAAGCGCAGTTCCAGATTAATGGAGCTGTCGCCAAACCCCTTGAGCAAGCAGGCCGGTTTGGGGGATTTTAGCACTCGGGGAATATCGTTCATGCATTGCATGGCCAGATCGATGGCTTTGCGCACGTCTGTCCCATAGGCCACACCAACCGGGCGTTTTACCCGCACTTCGGGGGTGGAAAATGACCAGTTGATAACCTTGCCGGTGACAAAGCTCTCATTGGGGATCAGGTGTTCTTTGCGGTCGCGGGTAATCACCGAGGTATAGCGCAACCCCAACGATCCGATTTTGCCATAGGTATCATCAACCTCGATCACATCGCCGGGCTTGATGGAACGATCCATCAGCAAAATAATGCCAGATATAAAATTGGCAAAAATACGTTGCAGACCAAAACCGATACCAAAGCTGAGCGCACCGCCGATAATGGCCAGTGAAGAGAGATCAAAGCCCATGCGGGTCATGGTGATCAGCACGGCAATGGTCAGCAATGTAACCTGCACCGCCTTGGACAAGAGCAGGCGAATGGACGGCGTCAGGCTGGGCAGGGTATTGATGCGGTGTCGCAAAACCAGTGACAGCCAGCTGGCTAGCCACAACAATATGGTAGCCAGAATAATGCCATCCAGCACCAACAATACGGAGAAATCCTTGGTGCCGATTTTAAAGCCCAGCGGCGTGCCCAGAAAATCGGTCATCGGCCCGATTAGCCCAAAAATATTCAGCGCCGCCAATGCCCAGGCAATATTGGCCGCGGTGCGGGCCCAAAAGGGCTCGGCAATCAGATTGGACGCCATGCGGATCAGGATCCATGCCCCGGTCAATGATGCAAAAACGCGCACCAGTGCCAGCGGTCGCTCGGTCAGTTGCAGCGCATAAAGGGCGGCCAGCAAAGCGATCAGCATGACCAGTGCTTTGGTCAGCGGGGCCAGAAATGGCCCGACCGGCACTAAAAACCGTTTTAGCTTTTCATGTTGCGCCACATGGGCGGCCAGATTGTTGACATGACGGCTGAGCAATAATGATAGAACAATCGCCAGCACCACCGCCCCGGCCTGCACGGCCATATCGAGGCTGAGCAACGTACCTTGGGCCCAATCCAGTGCCTGGCGCGCCAGCGCTTCGCTCTGATGGGTCAGCTGATTGAGATTGTCGACTTGCATGGGGCGACCCTACTCTGATGCGCCGTGTGTTGTCGATTGCGCCATTCCAAGTTTTTGACCTATCCGCCAACGCGTGGTTTTGATAGACTGTTTATTATGAGAATTTTTGCCTTCACCCTTGTCTTGATCTTTGTCGGCATTGGCACAAATGGCCATGCCAACGCGCTTTCTTATTATGAAAGCGGGCAGTATTACCAGGCGATTGAACTGGGTGAAAGCGAGCGGGAAGAAAATGGTGTCGCCCGGGCGGAGAACCTGGTTTTCGCGGCGCGTTCCCGATTGGCCCTGATTGATCTTGGCCGCAGCAAAAATCATAAAACCGATGCCAAGGCCGCTTTGGTCGATGCGGAAAAGGCCATGGTACTGGACCCCAATAATGCCGAAGCCCATCTGATGAAAGTGGCGGCGTTGGGCATTCTTGCCCGGGGTATGAGCAAGATGAAAAGCTTTCGCAAAGGTATTGCCGGCAAAAGCCGCAAGCATATCGAGACGGCGCTGGAACTGGATCCGCAATCAGCCTGGGCGCGGGCCATGCTGGGGATGTGGCATTTGGAAATCATACGCCGCGGCGGCAAATTTGGTGCCCGGGTTACCGGTGCCAATGCAGATGAAGGGGCAAAAGATTGTGCCCTTGCCCACCAGAGCAAAAACTTTGATGCCGGTATGGGCGCGCAATGCGGTTTGGCATTGTTGATTTGCAAAGAAGATTTTCAGGCCGAGGCCGTGGCCATATTGCGCGAGGCCAGCCAGCCGGGGGTTAGCCCCATCGCCTATAATATCGCCATGAGTGAACGGGCCAGAGAAATCCTGGATATTCTTGATCAGAAAGGCTTGCAGGCCGCCCAGGAGCGCGCCCTTGTGTATCTGAACTATACCGCCTCCTGATCAGAGATGCCGCTTATGAATCCAGATGAGATTGAACGCTATGCCCGCCATTTGATCCTCAAGGATATTGGCGGACCGGGCCAGCAAAAACTAAAATTTGCCAAGGTCCTGATCATCGGTGCCGGGGGGTTGGGCGCTCCGGCGGCGCTATACCTGGCCGCGGCGGGTGTTGGCACGCTGGGCCTGATGGATGATGATGTGGTCTCGCTTTCCAATTTGCAACGCCAGGTGCTTTTTGGAAGTAAGGATGTGGGCGAGGAAAAAACAATGGCGGCGGCCCGCACCCTATCTCGCATCAACCCGCATATTGATATCATCACTCATCAGCGACGCTTTGAAGAAGATTGCGTCGATCTGACTGAAAAATATGATCTGGTGCTGGATGGCACCGATAATTTTGCCAGCCGTTTTGTGATCAACACCGTCTGTCACCAAACGGGAACACCGCTGGTTTCCGGCGCGGCCATTGGCTTTGAAGGACAGGTCGCCTGCTTTCATTCTGCGGGAGGCAAAACCCCTTGTTATCGCTGTCTGGTGCCTACCTTGCCGGACGAGGGGGACACCTGTGAAACCGTTGGTGTGATTGGGGCGTTGACCGGGGTCATCGGTTCCATGATGGCTTTGGAAGCCATAAAAATCATCACCGGATCCGGCGATCCGCTTTATGGGCGCCTGATGATTTTTGACGGATTGGGGGCGGCCTGGCGGGTGCTGAACCTGCCCCGGGATCCGGCCTGTCCGGTTTGTGGCGATCAGCCTTTGGACAAATCCCCATAAACCGTCCGTACCATGGGTTCGGCCTTGATAAAGCCATTACCCCATTCTGCGTTCAGCGCAGCCAGCGGATCGCTGGCCACGGCCTCATCTTCGCTTTTGCCGTCGGCAATGGTTTTCAAAACGGCGCGGCGCACGGCCTTTAACATGGCCAGATTGCTTTGCAGATCGGCCTTGCTGGCCAGAGGGCCATGACCGGGTATGATTTTGGTGTCATCGGTAATCAGCGCCAGGGCACGTTCCTGGGCGGCAATCATCCCGTTTATGGAACCACCACTGCCGGTATCGATAAAGGGATACATCTTGTTGAAAAAAACATCGCCCATATGCAACACATCGGCGTCTTCAAAATAGACCATGGCATCGCCATCGGTGTGGGCGTTTTTGACATGAAAGACGTGAATGTTCTGGGCATTCTGGTAAAAACTGATCTCGTCGGTAAAGGTAATGATCGGCCAGGCAATGGCTGGCGAGGCTTTGATCTCGCGCTTGAAGGCCTTGATGAACTGGTCAGTGGACATCCGTTTGCGCACATTGTTGTGGGCCACAATAATGGCCCCGTCTTTGCCTATGCTTTCATTGCCGCCAACATGATCATAATGCCAATGGGTGTTGACTAAAAACCGCACGGAATTGGCGCTGATCTTGCCGATGGCGGTTTTAATTTTTGCGGACAGGGGGGCAAACTGATCATCAATCAGAAAGGCACCATCTTTGCCGGTGCTCAGCCCCAGATTGCCGCCCGCGCCCTGCATCATATATAGGCCGCTGCCCAGATCGGTGGTTTCGATTTTCACATCGGCAAAGCCATTATCCTGTGCCTGTGCCGGTACGGTCAGCATGGTGGCTGCCCAAAAGGCGATCATTGCAGCGTGCTGTATTGGTTTCTTCATGATGGGGTCTCCTAGGGCGAATATGGCCTCATTCTAGCGCACCGGCACCCCCGCCGCCTACACAAAACCGTGAGGGCCGGGCCAGTGGCTAGGTCAGCTCAAAAATGACCCGATCCGGCGGGCGGTGACCATCTTCAAAGGCCTTGATATTGATGATCATTTTTTCGCCCATGGCGATGCGCGCTTCGATGGTGGCAGAACCCATATGGGGCAGGGCCACCACGCATTCCATTTCGAGCAGACGTGGTTCCACTTTGGGTTCAAATTCATAAACATCCAGCCCCGCCCCGGCCAGTTCCCCCGCCTCCAGCAGGTCTGCCAAAGCGGTTTCGTCCAGCACATCGCCGCGCGAGGTGTTCACCAAAAATGCATGACGCGGCAGTTTTGACAGGCGCTCGCGCGATAACAAATGATGGGTTTGCGGCGTTTTGGGGCAATTGATGGATATTATGTCCATGGCGCTCAGCATGGCGTCCAGATCTTCCCACCATAACGCGCCCAGCTCTTCTTCAATGGCGGCACTGACCCGATTGCGATTGTGATAATGTACCTCCAGCCCAAAGGCGCGGGCACGCCGGGCAATCGCCTGGCCAATGCGTCCCATGCCCACAATGCCCAGTTTCTTGCCGCCAATGCTGTGCCCCATCATCCAGGTGGGGGCCCAGCCCTTGAACGCGCCGGCGCGCATCACCCGCACCCCTTCGGCCAGACGGCGTGGCACTGCCAAAATTAGCGCCATGGCCAGATCAGCGGTATCTTCGGTTAAAACGCCCGGCGTATTGGTCACCGTAATGCCGGCCTTGGTCGCGGCCTCCAGATCAATATGATCAATACCGGCCCCAAAATTGGCAATGATTTTCAGCCGGCCTGCTCCGGCCCTGATAACCTCGGCATCAATGGTATCGGTTACCGTGGGGGCCAGCACTTCGCAATTGGCTGCGGCCGTTTTTAATTCCTCATGAGAAAATGGTGTGTCAGTCTCATTCAGATGGGCATCAAACAAGGTGCCCAGACGGTCCTGTACCGGATCTGGCAGTCGTCGGGTTACAATTACCTTGGTTCTCTTGTTCATGGTGATTAAACTCATTTAATTCTGCTTCGCAAGCAAGGATATTTTTGCCAAGTGCCAGACTTTACGCATTCATTTTTTGTACGCCGATTCATCCGTATTGTGGCATGTTTTGGCGGTCTTGTCCTGATCACAGCCTGTGGTCAGAACACACAGAAAAATACACCCTCCGAAGTGCCCTATTTTACCAATCTGCGCCCCAATGAGGCCTGGGGGCGTCGGGGCCCATCCTACCGGCAACCGGTATTGTGGGAATACCGTCGTCGGGGTCTGCCCTTGCTGGTCATTGATGAAACGGCCTTTTGGCGACGGGTGCTGGATCCACAGGGAGACCGGGTCTGGATGCACAAATCCCTGCTTTCCAGGCGTTCAATCGTCATGGTGATGGCGAACCAGCCAATCCCGTTATATCGCACCATGGGAGATGATCAGACGGTGGTGGCCTATGCCGATCCACAGGCTTTACTGCGTCTTGGGCCATGCCAGGGGGATCGCTGTCAGATCAGAAAAGATAATATTCGGGGGTGGGCCGACAAGGCGGGTCTTTGGGGGGTAAACATTCCGCCCGGAGCCCTGGAGTAGTGCATTAGCTGGAAATACGAACCAGCAAATCCACGCCTTTCAGCTCTGTACCATCCGGCAGGGGTGGCAGCTTTAGATCCTTTAACAGGTTTTCGCCAATATTGATCAGCTTGCCGGTTTTTTCATCATAGAAATGATGATGTTCATTAGGGTCTGTATCAAAGTAAACCCGAGAACAGTCTGTATTAACCTGGCGTAATATACCCGCCGCCGTAAAGGCCCGCAGTGTGTTGTAAACTGTGGCCAAAGAAACCCGGCAATCAGCCTCTATAGACTGTTCGTACAGCTCTTCGGCAGTGATATGGTTATGACTTTCATCACAGAACAGAAGGCATGTCAGGATCACTCGCGGTGCGGTGGCGCGTAGCCCGGCCTTTTCCAGCATGGCGATGGCGCGCTCATTGCTAACCGTGCGAGTGGCACACGTCATACATTTCTGATCAGCCATATGCGCTCTCCTGATGAGCTTTGCTTGAGTGTCTCCGAACAGCGTGCTAGGCGAGTGTTTCCTGGCTGGCGTACCTGCTGAACGGGGTAATTATATACCGTAACACAATACGGTAACAGATGCACGTAAATCAATAGTGATTCTAATCTTCAATAAAACCACAATTTACATGCAGGTTTATGAAGGACAGTTTGGAGGGCAGGAAGTTTATGCATGAGACTAGCAATAGTTATGACTATGCAAGCCTGATTCGTTCGGGCCATGGCGGCATTTTTGGACCCGGTAATGCACAATTGCCTTTACCACCAATGCTTATGTTTGATCGTATTACCATGATTACCGATGAAAATGGTGAATATGGCAAAGGTTATGTTGAGGCAGAACTGGATGTACGCCCCGATCTTTGGTTTTTTCCCTGTCATTTTGAAAACGATCCGGTCATGCCCGGTTGCCTTGGCCTAGATGCCCTGTGGCAATTGGTTGGCTTTTTTCTGGGCTGGTCAGGCGGCGCGGGCCGTGGCCGTGCCTTGGGGGTTGGCGAGGTCAAATTTACCGGCCAGGTCACCCCGGACGTCAAACTGGTAAAATACCGCATCGACCTGAAACGGGTGATCAATCGCCGCCTGGTGCTGGGGATTGCCGATGGCACTATGGAGGCTGACGGCGAAGTCATTTATAAAACCAAAGACCTCCGTGTAGGTCTGTTTCAACCTGAACAAAGCGGATAGGATCGTAATATGCGTCGCGTTGTTATTACTGGCATGGGCATTATTTCCAGCATCGGACTGGGTCTGGATGAAGTTTCAGCCTCCCTTAAGGCTGGTAAATCCGGGGTGAAGGCGGCCCCGACCTTTGCGGAAATGGGATTTCGCTCGCAAATTGCGGCGCCGCCTCCCGAACTGAACCTCAAAGAACTGATCGACAAGCGCCTGTTGCGCTTTATGGCCGATGGGTCGGCCTGGTGCTGGCTGGCCGCTGAACAGGCAATCAAGGATGCCGGTCTGGAAGAAAACGAAGTCTCCAATCCGCGTACCGGCCTGATTGTCGGCACCGGTGGGCCATCCACCGAAGTGCTGATCAAATCGGCGGATGTTGCCCGCGCCAAGGGCGTCAAGCGCATTGGCCCGTTTGCTGTGCCCAAGGCGATGAGCTCCACCGGTTCGGCCACTCTGGCCACTGGGTTTAAAATCAAGGGGCTCAGCTATTCCATTTCTTCGGCCTGTACCACCTCACTGCACTGTATTGGGGCCGCGGCCGAACAGGTGCAATGGAACAAACAGGACGTCATTATCGCCGGTGGCGGTGAGGAACTCTACTGGGCCATGTCGGCACTGTTTGATGCCATGGGCGCCATGTCCAGCAAGTATAACGATACGCCCGAGCGCGCCAGCCGCGCCTTTGATGTGGACCGCGATGGCTTTGTCATTGCCGGTGGGGCCGGCATTGTCATCGTCGAAGAGCGCGAACATGCGCTGGCCCGCGGCGCCAAAATCTATGCCGAGATTACCGGCTATGGGGCCACTTCTGATGGCTATGACATGGTTCAACCCTCTGGCGAAGGGGCTGAGCGCGCCATGCGTCTGGCCATGGAAACTGCGCCGGGGCCGATTGACTATATCAACCCCCATGCGACCTCCACACCGGTTGGCGATATTGCCGAAATGCGGGCTATTCGCGATGTGTTTGGCGATAATATGCCCGCCTTGTCAGGTACCAAATCCATGACCGGGCATTGCCTGGGCGGGGCCGGTGCCCAAGAGGCCATATACAGCCTGTTGATGATGCGCGATGGTTTTATCGCCCCTTCCATCAATATCGAAAACCTTGATCCCGAATTTGACGGGGCCAACATTATCACCGCGCCGACCAATGCCGAACTGAATACCGTCATGTCCAACTCGTTTGGCTTTGGCGGCACCAATGGTTCGGTGATTTTCAGTCGCCATTAAGAACGATCAATACAAGGAACACCCCATGAGCGAAGATGTGTGCGAAGGCTTTCCCAAAGGCAAACTGATGCGCGGCAAGCGCGGCCTGATTATGGGCGTTGCCAACAAAAATTCCATTGCCTGGGGCATTGCTCGCCAGCTTTATGCCCAAGGGGCCGAGCTGGGCTTTACCTATCAGGGCGAAGCGCTGGAAAAGCGGGTGCGCCCGCTGGCCGAAAGCGTGGATGCCAAAATCTTTACCCCCTGCGATGTTTCCGACGATGACAGCATGGATGCGGCCTTTGCCGAGGTGGAAAAAACCTGGGGCGGGCTGGATTTTCTGGTCCATTCCATCGGGTTTGCCGGTCGCGAGGGGCTGAAAGGCTCGTTTGTCGAGAACACCACCCGGGATAACTTCAAGATGACCATGGATATTTCGGTGTTTTCCTTTGTCGCGGCGGCCAAACGTGCCGCGCCTTTGATGAAGGATGGCGGCAGCATGATCACCATGACCTATCTGGGGTCGGAACGGGTGATCCCCAATTATAATGTTATGGGCGTGGCCAAGGCGGCGCTGGAGGCGACCACCCGCTATATGGCCCGCGATCTGGGCCCACAGGGCATCCGGGTAAATGCCATTTCGGCGGGGCCCATGCGCACCCTGGCCATGGCCGGTATATCGGGGGGGCGCGGCATGCTCTCCACCGGCAAGGAATGGAGCCTTCTGAAGGAAGATACCTCCATGGAAGGGGTTGCCGGTTCGGCTTTGTGGCTGCTTAGCGATCTTGGCCGCTCGGTCGCCGGTGAAGTGGTGCATGTAGATGCAGGCTTTCACGCCGTTGGCATGCCCGACGAAGAGGCCTTAAAAGGCTGATCTCTTTTATCCAAATGAAACCATTATAACCCTCGCCATTCCGGCGGGGGTTTTTTGGTTTTATCCCCGCGATTTCAGGGGAAATCAGGGGTAAATAAGGGGCGTTTCAGGGATATTTTCTTCTCTTTTAGGGGTAATTAAGGGGTAAGGGCGGACATGCGAAGGGGTAAGAGGTGACCCTCTTTGACCCTCGACTGCGCTATGCGGAGGATAATTCCTCCGTGTCATCCCGGCCCCCGAGCCGGGATCCATATTGAATCCATACGCAAACGGACCGGCACAATGGATCCCGGATCAAGTCCGGGATGACACGTTTGGTTTTGGAGATGGGGATAGAAATATCTAGTCCCACACCGGTATGACCTAAGGTATCATGCTATCCATACGTCGAGGCCCTTCGTGGGTGC
>WFTT01000019.1 GCA_015485335.1 Robiginitomaculum sp. | reverse complement strand
GTATATAGTTATAAATGTTTAGACAATTTTGGATTTTGTCCATCCGCTTTAATGAAGTGTGGTTTTATTTATTAATTTCACAATACTTCCATTTTCTTCAACATACACAATTACGATGTAATTTGATTTTTTGAAAACTGGAGGCGTACAAAATTCTTTATACGTTACTATTTCCATAATAGAGAGTAACGGCATGCTTGGCTTCGGCGAAAAAGAGCCAGCGCTCCACCACCAGGCCGCCCCCCGCGCTGATCAGCGCCAGAAATGATAGGACCGCCACATAGGGCAGGCCCAGCACCATAATGGTCGCCACCATGGCCATAGGCAGAATAAAACCGGTCACCAGGGCAATGCGCCGCAATTTACCGGCATGTTTACGGGCCACTTTATAGCCCATTTCTTTCAGCAGATAATTATCTTCCCCGTGGGGGCTTTCAATCATTCTCACTTTGCCAAACCGGCCAAGGCCGGTTGCGCTTTCGGCAGTGCTGCGTGCCGGATCCATTTGGATGGCGCGCCAATAGGCCAGTTTTAAAACGCCGGCCAGGGCCAACAGCGCCACACTGATTTTGATGGTGAGGGTAATGAGGCCCAGCCCAAACCCGGCCTGCAGAGCCAGCATGATCAGCGCTCCACTCATCAGCGACATCGACAGATAGCCAAGCGAGGTCCAACGATTGCTCCACGCCGGAATGGCTTTTAGCGATGCATAAATCATCGAGGTGAAATAGACGGTAAGCAGGCACAACGCGGCTCCTAGCAGCCCGATCAGACCCACCAGCCCGGTATTCTGGCCAAGCACCACCCAGCCAAGGGCATACAGCCCCGTAGGGCCAAAGGTAAGGATGGCAGACACCCCTTCGCGAGACAGCCACGAGGAACGCCATTGCGACAAGGCCCGCCAGGCCCGCTCCGGCCGGCCCAAATGCCCGGTCGAGGAAAGAAGCCCGGTGATGATCAAAAAGAAGGCCAGTCCAAAACCAACGATCCCAAAGGTACGATCAGCAGGCAGGAAGCCAAAGGCCCCCATCACCGCAAGCCAGACCATCAGGCCATAGCCGGCCCCGGACGCGGTAGTGAAATAAATAACGGATTTAGCCGGATGCATGGGATTTCCTCAACGTTATGCCGACAGGACTTTATCGACCCAGCGGGCCAACAGACCAGCGCCATCATTGCTGTCGTCATGGTGCTCAAGAAGACGCGGAGCCACCGCATCGCCAACCTTTTTCGGGCGCGGCGGCAGATAGCGGTTCACCGGCTTGGTACCTTGTTCCGGCATCAACGCATAGCCATCGCGAGCCGCGACCAGCTTGCTGACATCAGAATCCGGATCCCCCAGATCGCCAAAAGAGCGCGCCCCCGCCGGGCAGGTGGAGACACAGGCCGGTACCCGGCTCTCAGGAGGCAGGTTTTCATTATAGATTTTATCGACGCACAGGGTGCATTTTTTCATCACCCCTTCGTCTTCATCATATTCACGCGCGCCATACGGGCACGCCCACGAACATAATTTACAGCCAATACAAATGTCGGTGTTGATCAGGACGATGCCGTCCTCTTCGCGCTTGTATGATGCACCGGTGGGACAAACGGTAACACAGGGCGCATCATCACAGTGCAGGCAGGAACGCGGAAAATGCACGGTCCGCGAAGTGCCTGCCACCTCGTCCACGGCCTCATAGGTATGAATGCGGTTAAACCACACCCCGTCCGGCTTGCCTCCATAAGGGTCAATGTCGGTCAGCGGGGCCATTTTGCCCGAGGTATTCCATTCCTTGCAATTGACCGCACAGGCATGACAGCCCACGCAAATATCCAGATCAATGACCAGGCCCAGTTTCACCCTGGACGGGTTTTGCGGCAAAGAGGTCATGAGGCATCCCCTTTGGTACGATTGCCCTTGCCATCTTTAAGGCCGGCAATATTGGTGGCATTTTCGTGGCGATTGCCCACCCAGGGCTTGGCCTCGGCCTTTTTGCCAGTGGGTGCGCCCTTCAGGTCTGCGCCATAGCGCGATATCGGCGGAATGGGATCCGCATGAGGTTCGCGCGGGAAGGCCTCGAACATGGGTTCGGTAAAACCAGCCTCCGCAGGGGCACATTTGGTGATATTGACGCGCAGGTCGAACCAGGCCGCCTGGCCGGTCACCGGGTCGGAATTTGAATAACGCTGGCCGTTTTTACCGGGGGCCAAAACTTCGGAAATAATATGGTTCAGCAAAAACCCCTTGTTGGATTCGGGCGCATCTTCGGACAAATTCCACGCGCCCTTGCGCTTGCCAATGGCGTTCCATGTCCACACGGTTTGCGGATTGACCCCGGTGATCAGTTTGACCTGTCCCTTGACCCGACCATGGCGGCTTTCAATCCATACCCAGTCATCGTCATCAATACCAAATTGTGCCGCCGTATCCACATGCATGTGCAATTTGTTGGCCGACGTGATCTGGCGCAGCCAGGCATTTTGTGAGCCCCAGGAATGATACATATGCATGGGTCGCTGGGACAGCGCGTGCAATGGATATTGCTGTGTGTCCACCTCGGCCTCTTCAAACGGCATGTACCAGATCGGCAGCGGATCAAAATAGGTTTCGATACGTTCGCGGTGCGCCTCTGGCGGTTGCTTATCCCCATGGCCTTGGGCGGCCAGACGGAATTTCTGCAAGTCTTCGTTATAGAGCTGAAACACAATCGGATCCGCATGGCCGATCCATCCCATGGCGGTGGCATGATCCAGATAGCTGCGGTTAAAGGGTTTGAAATAAAGCTGTTCATCCGACAAATGCTGCGTCCAGAAACAACCGTTTTCGATATAGCGGTCAATCTGGTCCGGATTGGGCGCACCGCGCCCCTGTTCCGTGCCGTCCTTGCCCCGCCAACCGGCCAATGGCCCAATGCCAGAGCCTGCGCCCCGTTCGTGATTGGCCATATAATCCACATAGCCGCCGGGATAGGTGGCGCTGCCATCATCTTTGGTCATGCCAGGCAGACCTAGGCGATGGCCCAGATCGATCAGCACATCCTGAAACGGGCGCACATCACCTTCGGGTTTCAATATGGGCTGGCGGATGGAATCTCCTGCCCCATGGGCCGACGAGATAGGCCGGTCCAGCATGGAAATACAATCCCAGCGTTCCAAATAGGTAGTATCAGGCAGGATCAGATCGCAATAGGGTACGGTTTCCGACCAGAAGGCATCGGAATAGATGATTTTGGGAATTTTATAGTCCCCATTGTCATCCTTGGCGGTGAAATAATCGAGCGTGCCTGGCACATTCATAGACGAATTCCACGCCATATTGGCCATATACATAAAAAGCACATCGACCTTGTAGGGATCCGCATTAGCCGCATTGTGCAACACCATGTGCATCATGCCGTGCAGGGATAACGGGTGTTCCCACGAATAGGCCTTATCGATACGCTGTGGCGCGCCGGCCTCATCGACGATCAGATCATCGGGGGATTTGATAAAGCCCAGCGGCGGACCGCCCAGTGGTTCGCCCGGATTGGCCGCAGGCCCGGCGGGTCGCACCCCCGGCGGAATGGGTTTTGGAAATGGTGCCTTGTAGCGCCAGCCCCCTGGCACATCGACCGAACCCAGCAAAGCCTGTAAAATATGCAAAGCGCGGCACGTATGAAAACCGTTCGAGTGTGCAGAAATACCGCGCATGGCATGAAACGACACCGGGCGGCCAATCATTTTATCGTGTTTGCGGCCCCAGGCGTCCACCCAAGGTTGTTCGATCACCACTTCTTCTTCAAAGGCCACATGGGCAATTTCGGCGGCAATGCGTCTAATGGTATCGGCAGGAACTCCGATGGTGTCTGCCACCGCATCGGGGCTGAATTCGTCGCTAAGATAGCGCGCGGCCAGATGCTGAAACGACGGCACCACATTGCGCTTTTTCACGGTGCGCGCCCCGGCAAAGGCGGGGGCGGCATCGGCATCCGGCCCCATGGCGTTAATGGCTTTTTTCTTGTGCAGGTCCCAAACCAGCGGATTGCCCTTTGCATCGCGCAGGAAAAGGCCGTGGTCGGGTTTTCCCGGCTCGTCAATGACCAGCCACGGCGCGTTGGAATAGCGCGCCAGCGAGGCAAAATCGATTTTCTCGGCGCGCAGCAATTCGTGAATAATGGCAAACACAAACAGCCCGTCCGTGCCCGGACGCACGCCCACCCACTCGTCTGCAATGGCGTTATAGCCATTGCGCGACGGGTTCACCGCTACAAACTTGGCTTCACCCCGGGTTTTTAATTTTCCCAGACCAATTTTGATCGGGTTACTGTCATGGTCCTCGGCCACCCCAAAGAGCATGAAATATTTGGTCAGATCCCAGTCCGGCTCGCCAAACTCCCAAAACGCCCCGCCAAGAGTATAAAGCCCGCCGGCGGCCATATTGACTGAACAAAACCCGCCATGGGCAGCAAAGTTATGGGCCCCATATTGGGTTGCCCACCAGCCGGTAAAGGACTGGCTCTGATCCCGCCCGGTAAAGAAGGCCAATTTGCCAGGATCCTTGGCCCGTACGTCGCCAAGCCACTTTGTGGCCAGTTCCAAGGCCTCGTTCCATTCGATTTCCTTGAACTCGCCCGAGCCACGCTCGCCTGTACGCAGAAGCGGCTTTTTCAACTTGGCAGGTGAGTATTGCTGCATAATGCCGGCAGAGCCCTTGCCGCACAGCACTCCCTGGTTGACCGGATGATCGGGGTTGCCCTCGATATAACGCACCTTGCCGTTTTTCAGATGCACCCGAATGCCGCACCGACAGGCGCACATGTAACAGGTGGTGTTTTTGACCTCGTCCGCCACCTCGGGCGACAGATCCACATTTTCCTTAACCGTTGCAAACGGATTAGCGTTCACGCTATTCCCTCCCCATACCGTTTATTCGGTACTTCTAATATAACACTGCCATATTGAGCGGGAATATCAACAAAAAATATGCAATAGAAAGCCGTGACTTAACGAACGATCATCACCGAGTTGGCGGCCTTTTGCAGGACTTCATAGGCAACTGAGGTAGTAAAAAAGCGCCGCAATCCTTTGACGCTGGTGTCGGCCAGTACAATCAGCGAGTATTTGCGCCCCTTGCCGACAATACTTTCCACCGGATCGCCAATCTCGACACTTTCACCAGCAATGCTGAGGCCTTCGGCTTCGATGGCGGCCTTGGCTTTGGCGACCACGCCCTTGGCCTTGTCCAGCTCGTCTTCATTGGAGGCAACCGAGTACAGGTGCACCGGACAATGGCACCGCGCGGCGATTTGCGCATCCTTGACCGCCGCCTGTATCGCCTTGTCGGAAAAGTCCACGCACATGAAATGGCCGTGGTCTTCTTCCAGTTCGCGCGCCACCAACACCGTGCCTCGATGCTGTGTAGCCACCATAAACGTCGTGGCCGGCGAGATATAGCCCGCGTGCTCTTTGGCCTCGGCGGTTTCGGTCATGGAAATAATGGTGATGTCATAGCCGCCCACCTCGCACTCATCCAAAATGCCGCGGTCAACCGAAGGGGAAACCAGCAGTTTCAGTGAAATACTGGCCCCTTCATCATTCATATAAACGGTGGTGTTATCGCCCAGCGGATCGCCGGTAACATCGGTATGGACGACCTGTTCTTTCCAGTCATCGGCCATAAAGCCCATTTCGACCAGCATATCGCGGCCTTTTTTCAGTGCCTTGGTGCCGGGAAGCTCCACCCCCCATTTGAGCATGTTTTCCCGCGCCACCCGCATTTGCAGGCCACCGGAGCTAAGCCCCTGATCGACGGGGCGCACATACAGCAAGGTAAGATCGGCGCTGTTGTCAGACCCCATGCGCACCGCATAGCGCAGGCCGGAATATGATTCTTCGGAGCCATCAATGCACACCAGAATCGAGAAGCGCTTTTCCACTTCGGCTTCTACGTCTAATTCAATATCCAAGTCAGACATCAGGAGTCCCTTCCTGTTTCAATTCTATCGTCATCAAAGGCCCAGCAAAGGCCAGTAAAATTTCGCCGCCAGTAACAGGACCGCCGCCGACATAATTGCCATACGCCACCCTACTTTGAAAAAGTCCGTGGCCTTCAGATAACCGGAAGCATAAACGATGGTAAAGGCCGGGTGCGCCGCCGCCGTGAAATAGGCAAAAGAAGAAGACAGCGCCGTAATAAACCCAAGATGAAGCGGATTTTCATTGGCCAGCTCTGCCGTGCGCAAGGCAATCGGTCCCAATACCGCCACCGCGGCACCGGCAGACATGGTATTGGTGACCAAAGTGGTCAATCCGGTATAGGCAGCCAATAATGGCATTCCATGATCCATATTCAAGGGGCCCAACAGTTCCAGAAAACTGGTCGCCACCCATTCAGCAGCGCCCGAGGCCTGCATTTCCACCCCCAGAGATATGGTGGCCGCATAGAGCAAAACCACCCCCCAGTTCACACCAGAGTTCATATCGTTCCAGGGGACCAGGCCAACCACCAGGAAAAACACCGCCCCCATCAGGGCAATAGTGCCAAGGCCAATGGATTCGGACATGGTGACCCAGCCCACTAGCGTGGCCAGAAAAATCCCCACCGCCGCCCAATCACGCCCCTTCATGGGACCTTGTTCATCAATCTGTTTGCGCAATTTGGCCACTGCCCGTCGCAGGGTTTTGTGCTCTGGCTTGAACACCGCAAAAAGAATGAAGGTCACCAATGGCAATTGCGCCAGAAATATCGGATAGGCGTATTTGATCCAGGTTACATAATCCACCAGAAAGCGGCGGGTTTCTGGATTGGTAGGATCAAAGAAAAAATCTTTCCAATAGCTGATCATAATGGCGTTGCGCGCCCCGCCGGACGGCGTGCCGATACCGCCAATGGCGCAGCCATAAGAGATGGAAAACAACAGCACCGCAGCCAGTCCCTTGACCTCTTTGGGGTTGTTCGAGGTGAGCGTTACCAGGGTTACCGCCACCGGCAACATCATGGCTGCCACCGTGTGTTCACCAATGATCGAGGCAAGAACCCCACAAACAAAGCTGATGCCCACACAGATCGGGTAAATGCCCGTCCCCGTGGCCTGTACAATCAGATAGGCGATGCGTTTATCCAGCTTTTGTTTGACGATCGCCACCGCCAGCATCAACGAGCCCATGATAAAGAGCACTGAATCGCTCATTAATGAGCGCGCCACCTTGCTGGAATCCAGTCCCAGCAAGATGATCTGTGCAATGATAATCATCAGGGCGACACTGGGCAGGGGAACAGGTTCGGTAACAAACAGGATGACCGCCACCAAAGAGATAATCAGCACAATCTGGCCTTCGCGGCTGAGCCCCGCAGGAGGTTCAACAAAATAGAGGACGGCCCCGATAATCAGGGCGGCGATCAGCCATCGCCGGTCGTGCAGGAACAGCCCCAGCGCCCGCGGCGAAAACTTCATCCCCAAGACTGTGCCACCCTGCATGCTCAAATCCCCTTCCTCCTTAACCTAGCAAATATTCAAATGTTCCCAAAGCCAGCACGGCACCGGCCTTTCTCTACCCGTCCAGTAACGGCCAATAAAACTCGGCCGCCAACAACAGAATAACAACCGACATAATGGCCATGCGCCACCCAACCTTTAAAAAATCCCGCGTACGCAAATATCCAGAGGCAAAAACAATGGCAAAGGCCGGTTGCGCCGCGGCGGTGAAATAGGCAAAGGATGTGGAAATGGCGGTAATATAGCCCAGCTTGATCGGGCTTTCCCCCACCAGTTCGGCGGTATGCAGGGTTACCGGCCCCAAGACCGCCACCGCCGCGCCTGCGGACATGGTGTTGGCCACCAGTGTGGTCAGTGCCGTATAGGCCACCCATAACGGCACCCCGTGATCCATATGCATGGGCCCCAACAGGTTCAAAAAGCTGACCGCCAGCCATTCGGCGGCCCCGGACTGGGTCATTTCCACCCCCAAAGAGATGGTGGCGGCATAGATCAGCACCACGCCCCAATTGACCCCGGTATTCATATCGTTCCAGCGCACCAGCCCCACCATGAGGAATAGTGCGCTGCCCATAATGGCCACAATCCCCAGGCCCAGCCGGTCCGAAAGAGTGATCCACCCGGCCAGGGTCATCAGAAAAATCACGATGGCGGCCCAGTCTGCGCCTTTAATGGGGCCTTGCTTTTCAATTTGCTTGCGCAGTTTGACCACCGCCCGGCGCAGGGTTTTGTGCTCGGGCTTGAATGTCATGAACAAAATCCAGGTCACAAAAGGCAATTGCGCCAGAAAAATCGGATAGGCATATTTCATCCAGTCCAGATAATCGACGATATATTTTTTGGTGCTTGGGTCTGTCGGGTCAAAGAAAAAATCCCGCCAATAACCAATCATAATGGCATTGCGCGCACCGCCCGAGGGGGTGCCGATACTGCCAATGGCGCACCCATAGGCAATGGACAACAGCAACACCGCCGCCAGGCCTTTGATGTTTTTGGTGTGTTCTTTGGTCAGGGTGATCAATGTCAATGCCACCGGCAACATCATCGCCGCTACCGTGTGCCCGCCAATCACCGATGATAACAGGCCGCAGACCACGGCAATGCCCACACTGATCTGAAACAGGCCCGTGCCGGTAATGCGCACAATCAGATAGGCCAGCCGTTTATCCAGCTTTTGCTTGATAATCCCCACCGCCAGCATCAGCGAGCCCATGATAAAGAGCACCGAATCGCTCATCAGCGAACTGGCCACCACATTGGCGTCCTTGTTCAGCAGGATCACCTGGCCACCAATGATCAGCAAGGCCACCGTGGGCAAAGGCACCGGTTCGGTTACAAACAGGATCACCGCCACGATCACCATCATCAGGATGATTTGGCCTTCGCGGGTTAGCCCATCGGGGACCGGCAAATGATAAATGATAACGCCAACCAGAAACGCAATGATCAGCCAGGCTTTTTCACGCAGAAAACTCACCATGCCGCGCATAAGCGAGGTTTGTG
>WFTT01000018.1 GCA_015485335.1 Robiginitomaculum sp. | reverse complement strand
GGTTAACGTCTTGCTCCTTCTCCCTTAGGGAGAAGGTTGGGATGAGGGGATAGTGAAGTGAAAACCGGAACAGAATTAATTACGCACAAACCCCTCACCGTTCGTAGAAAATGATCATCTATCATTTTCTGCCTCACCCTCTCCCCCTGGGAGAGGACGTCACTGATATTTACGCCCGTGTCATCCCGGCCCCCGAGCCGGCTCCAGAGTGAAGGACAGCGTATGTGAGATGGCCTAATGGAGTCTCCGGTCAAGCCGGAGGGCGACGAGAGGGAGTATGGGTGGTCAGTCTACTGAAGTGGACCGGGAGCAAGCCTTCGTGTAACACATTGTATCGGCGTTGAAGAATCTAGAGTTTAGGTATCTTTGCAACTTAGAACCAAGGTATCCGCCTGGCAGTCTTGCCCCCATACAGTTAGCGCTCGCCCTTTCAGGTGGAGCTTAACGGGGTATCGTCCTAGTATGCCCAATTCACCAGACGTCCCAGCAAATATGCTGACACGAAGCAGGGACATTTATCAAGTTGGTCATAAAAGACTCTCCCATAAAATGCCCATAATGGGGCTATCCATAACAAATACGGACTAATACCGACATAGGGCGCATTGAACAGATTTCAAGGGACGGGTTGGTTTGCCTTCGTAATGATAGTCCTGTCACCATCTCATAGTGCTCTGGTCAAGCCGGATGATGACGAAGACAAAGAAGCTACCTTCCCCCCTTTTTGCCGCGTTTGTGCTTCCAGCTAACCCCGCGCGGTTTGCCGACGCTATCGCCAGCGCGTTCGGCTTTAGGGCTGTTCGACCCTGGTCCGCGATAGGTGCGGCCCTTTTTGCGGCCCACGGAGCCGGGTTCCAGCATATCGAGTTCCGTTTCTCTTAGCCGTGCGATTTCATCGCGCAGGCGGGCGGCTTCTTCGAACTCAAGGTCCGCAGAGGCGGCAAGCATGCGTTTTTCCATGTCTTCGATAACGGCGGCCAGGTTGGCGCCGATAAAGTGTTCGCCATCTTCGGCGAGGCCTTTGGCGTATTCACGCACCGTGTCCGAGGCGGCAATGCGCACATGATCGCCTTCGTATACGCTGTCCAGAATGTCGCCAATATCGCGCTTGATGCTTTGCGGGGTGATATTGTGTTTGGCGTTATATTCCTTTTGTTTTTTGCGGCGTCGCTTGGTTTCTGCCATGGCCCGTTCCATCGAGCCGGTAATGCGGTCCGCATAGAGCACTACATGGCTGTCGACATTGCGCGCGGCGCGGCCAATAGTCTGGATCAGCGAAGTTTCCGAGCGCAAAAACCCTTCCTTGTCCGCATCCAATATGCCGACAAAGGCGCATTCTGGGATATCCAAACCCTCGCGCAGCAAATTAATGCCGATCAGCACATCAAACGCGCCCAGACGTAAATCGCGGATAATTTCGATACGTTCCAGCGTGTCGATATCCGAATGCATATAGCGCACGCGAATGCCCTGTTCGTGCATATATTCGGTCAGGTCTTCGGCCATTTTCTTGGTAAGCGTGGTGACCAGTGAGCGATAGCCGTCTTTGGTCACCCGGCGCACTTCGTCGATCACATCGTCGATCTGGTTGGCGCCGTCTTTTGAGACCGGGCGCACCTCGACCGGTGGATCAATCAGGCCCGTGGGCCGGATCACCTGTTCGGTAAAGACACCGCCGGACTGGCCTAGCTCCCACGGCCCTGGTGTGGCCGAAACAAACACCGATTGGGGGCGCATGGCGTCCCATTCCTCAAATTTTAAGGGCCGGTTATCCATGCAGGAGGGCAGGCGAAAGCCATAATCGGCCAGCGTGGATTTGCGCCGATAATCGCCCTTATACATGGCCCCCAATTGCGGCACGGAAACATGGCTTTCATCAACAAACACCAACGCATTATCGGGCAGATATTCAAACATGGTGGGGGGCGGCTCGCCGCGTTTTCGCCCGGTCAGAAAGCGTGAATAGTTTTCGATGCCGGCGCAAACGCCCGATGCCTCCAGCATTTCCAGATCAAACATGGTACGTTGTTCCAGGCGTTGCGCCTCCAGCAATTTGCCATTGTCATACAGCCATTTAAGCTGAACCTTCAGCTCTTCGCGGATTTGCGTAATGGCCTGTTTCATGGTCGGGCGCGGGGTCACATAGTGTGAATTGGCATAGACCTTTACCGCCTCCAATGAGCCGGTCTTTTTGCCGGTCAGCGGATCAAACTCGGCGATGCTTTCGATCTCGTCACCAAAATAATCAACCCGCCAGGCCCGGTCTTCATAGTGGGCCGGGAAAATCTCGACCACATCGCCGCGCACGCGAAATGAGCCCCGGGTGAAGGCCTGATCATTGCGCCGGTATTGCAGATCAACCAGACGGCGCATCAAGGTGCGCTGGTCCATGGTCTCGCCGGCCTCTATGGTGAAGGCCATGGAGGTATAGGTCTCGACCGAACCAATGCCGTATATGCACGACACACTGGCCACGATAATCACATCATCGCGTTCCAAAATGGCGCGGGTGGCCGCATGGCGCATGCGGTCGATGGCCTCATTGATGGAGCTGTCTTTTTCGATATAGGTGTCGGTGCGCGGCACATAGGCCTCGGGCTGGTAATAGTCATAATACGAGACAAAATATTCCACCGCATTGTCGGGGAAAAAGCTTTTGAACTCGCCATAAAGCTGTGCTGCCAGGGTTTTGTTATGGGCTAGAATCAGGGCCGGGCGCTGGGTTTCTTCGATCACCTTGGCCATGGTGAAGGTCTTGCCAGAGCCGGTAACCCCCAGCAGCACCTGATCATTATCGCCATCCTGTATGCCCGCCACCAGATCGGCAATGGCCTGGGGCTGGTCCCCCTTTGGTTCAAACGGCGAAACCAGTTTGAAGGCCTTGCCGCCTTCGGACTTTTCCGGCCGCGCCGGGCGGTGTGGCACCCAGGGGGTGGCCGTATCCACCGGGCCATCCAGCACAAAATCTGGCTGTGGGGTTTCGTTCATGCCGGGACGTTCGCTCATGGCGCGGTTGTACCGCATCCGGCACGACGTTTCCAGTTTGTTCTGCATTTTCACAAGTTCCAGAATAGGCTTGCTCTGGGGCCCTCATGCTCTACAAATCTCAAAAAGGTGGGAATCGGTAATGGGACACCCAATACTAATTGATACAGATCCGGGGCAGGACGACGCGCTGGCCATTTTGCTGGCCCTGGCGGCGCCGGAAAAACTGGATGTTCGCGGCATTATCGCCGTGGCAGGCAATGTGCCGCTACCCCTGACGCAAAAAAATGCACGACGGCTGGTGGATCTTGCCGGGCGCGATGACGTGCCGGTCTATGCGGGGTGTTCGCGGCCCATGGTGCGCGATCTGATTACCGCAGAAAATGTCCATGGACGCACCGGGGTGGATGGCTATGACTGGCCAAAAACCAAAACCCCTTTGCAGGACCAACATGGCGTTGATTTTATTATTGATACGCTGATGGCGGCCGATGAAGGCGAGATAACGCTCTGCACCCTGGGGCCACTGACCAATATCGCCATGGCACTGGTCAAGGCGCCCCAATGCGCCCGCGGCATCGGCGAAATCGTGATGATGGGCGGCGGCTTTTTCGAAGGCGGCAATACCACGCCGGCAGCAGAGTTTAATATTCTGGTCGATCCCCATGCGGCCCATGTGGTGTTCAATAGCGCTCTGCCGCTAACGCTGATGCCGCTGGATGTCACCCACAAGGCGCTGGCCACGGCCTATCGCATTGGTGACATGGCGGCCCTGGGCAATGAAACCGGCCGGGCCTGTGCCGGCATGCTTTCCTATTTTAATCGCCATGATGTGGAAAAATATGGCTCCGAAGGCGCACCGCTGCACGATCCGTGTGTGATTGCCTATCTCCTCAAACCTGAACTTTTTGATGGCAAGAAAGTGCCGGTCCAGATTGAAATTTCCAGTGGCCTGACCCTGGGAATGACGGTGATGGACTGGTGGGGCACCACTGCGGAGGACCCCAATTGTATGGTGATGAACCAGATTGATGCGGACGGGTATTTTGACCTTTTGACTGCACATCTTGGCCGTTTGCCATAACCCTTGTGAGGGCGAGGCGTGGCGACCGACGGTGTTTGCGGGTGGCTATATCTGTTTGCCAAATTCCCTTTTTTCAATATCGACGGCTTTGGCCGCTAATCGTGACGCCATAAAATTATAGTAATGTGTATCCGGATCATATGATAATTTTGCCTCTTTTTCGAAGGCATTGATCAGAAAATTATCATCCCACCGGAAAAAATACCCCCACCCGATCAGAAACGTAATCAAGACGATGGCTACACTCAACAATAATGGAAAATAATGATCGGGGGAAACGTAACCACGCTCATAACTTTGATACAGACTATAAAACGCTACCCCTAAAATGAGAGCCTTTAAGATGAAGGTGGTGCCTTCCAGGCGTTTAATAAATAACCTGATTTTCCAGGACACCGTAGTGCTGTAACGGTCAAGATATTCAGCCCGTTTTGCGTTCCACAGGGCGGCTCTGGTCCAGAGCTTGACGCTTTCTTCCCAGGACAGGCCGTTTTTTTCCCATTTTTCTGAACGTATAAAAATATCGCCGGCGCAGCGACGCATGCGCTCTTCAATATCGCTGTATCGCATGGACACTTCATGGGCAAAGCGGGCTGTGCAGTTTAAAAGCCGGTCATGAAAAAACCAACGAAGTGAAAAGCGAAGGAGCGTAAATGCAAGGCTGGACAGAATTACCAATAGACTCAGATAGACGGTTTCCGAATTTCTGAAAGCGGGCAGGGATATAGAAGATTCCTTCGTGATCAAAGTGGAAACATTATTGTTTTCAATAAAATACCGAAGAATGAAAAAGGTGCATACAATATAGATCGTGAATGCCATCAACGTCGTCATTCTCAGTATGAAGTAGAGTTTTTCTGCTCGGCTTTGGTTTTGGTCGGCGGCATCATAGGCGGCAGTATCATCAGGGAAAGATATCCGGCATTCCAATTTGATTTGCCGGGAAAATGGCGTGACATTGGCGCTGACTTTGCCAAAGCCATCTAGGTTGGCTTGATCAAGCGCCTGATCTGCCTCTTCCTGCGCAGGGTGGCACGGCAATTCCGAGCTGGATTCTAACATACTTTTGGTTTCGGGCGAGACAACCTTGGTTAAATCGGCATGACCTTCTTTTTCTG
Organism: Robiginitomaculum sp.; assembly: GCA_015485335.1. GTDB lineage: Bacteria > Pseudomonadota > Alphaproteobacteria > Caulobacterales > Maricaulaceae > Robiginitomaculum_B. The sequence goes on along the minus strand of WFTT01000018.1, from coordinate 18,920 downwards.
TCTTTGCTTCAGAACCGTTACTTGGTTTGCCTTTATCCATGATGTCTGTGGACATTATTGCATCCCCCCCCCCAATCACTCAATTCTCTATAACGTTTGAACAAAGAGGATAGCAAGAATAAAATAAATTAAATATAATTCAATTTAATAAAATTCTATAATAGCAAAGTGGATCAATTTCAAAATTATCTGCAATTGTACATGTTTATAAATGTGTATAACAATTAAAAAAGTCATGGTGTAGCTTTGCAAGCATATAATCTATTGAAATATTATTTATCCTCGGAGGGAAGAATGGATACCTTGGTTGAACATGCCGAAGCCATAGCGACATTGGTTTCTGTTATTGTGGCGCTGGTCATTGCAGTCATTGGCTTTGCCAAAAATCAAAAGCGTTTGCGACGTGAATTTACGCAAACCATCATGTTACAGCGCCTCAGCAATCCAGATTTGGCCAAGGCCACGCAATTAGTTGGAAAACTGGTGGCTGCCAAGAAGCATTACCCAATAGAACCAGAAAATGATGAAGAGGATCGTATTTTTGTTATGCTCTTGAGTTATTACGAGTTTGTGGCGATTGGATACCACCAGGATGATTTGGATAGACGTACGGTCAAGCGACAAGCGCAAAAGGCCATGAAGGCTGCTTTTGAGGTTGCCAAAGAATACATACTGGCAAGAAGGGCGGCATTGGGAAGGGATCGGCTTTATATCGAGCTGGAAAACTTGGCCAAGAAATTTTGATTCTTTACAGACCATCTGTCCGTTTAAAATTTATCATCACACCAAAAAACCCCGGCTGTTTCCAGCCGGGGTTTTCGTTTGGTGTATCTGACCCTGCCAGGGCAGGATCAGATCAAGACCATCGCCTTAAGGCAATTTGGCGGTCAGGCGGATGTAGTAAAGTCCACCATTGATACCACCAGGTGCGGTAAGCGGGTATTTGGCACCCACAATACCGGCCCATGGGTTTTTGTCCGGATAGTTGTTGAGGATGTTATTGGCCCCAACAGCAATCTGGTATTTTTCGTCCATGAAGCGCAATGACAGCTGAGCATCAAAAGTAATCTCGGCACCACCATTGATGGGGAAGGCCAGATTAGAGTCCAGATGATCTTCAAAGAAGCTGCCATAGTAATTGGCGCGCAAGAGAACAGCCCAGTTACCTTCGTCATGGTTCAGGGTCAGATTGCCTTTCCAGTTCGGAAGGTTGCTTTCCAACTGACGCAGGCGACCTGGGCTGATGTTACCAGGACGGGTAACCTTGGTGTCGGTATAGTTCAACGCCAGGGTGGCATTGGTGCTGCCGCGACCAAGGTCAATTGGCATATTACCAACGATATCAATACCTTGTGTACGGGTGTCGAAGTCATTGTTAAAGAAGCCAAACGAGGTCAGGTCTTCTGAACCGGCAAAGTCACCAGCGTTCAGGATACCAGCAGCATCCAGCGTGTTCAGCAATTGCGACGTAGAGGCTGTCGGGTCAAATGCTACCCCATTGCTGGTGGCCACGCTTTGCAGGGCCGCAACGAAGTTAAAGCTGGAAGACAGGGCAATCCGGTCTTTCACCTTGATGTGGAAGAAGTCCACGGTGAAGCTGGCAGGACCCAGTTTCAGAGCGGCACCGGCGCTGAAGCTATCAGACTTTTCAGGGCCAAGCGTCGGGCGGTTCTGACCTTGCGATACCAGGAAGTCAGCCATGAATTGGCCAGCGGCACTGGAAAGCGGGATCGTGCCCTGGTCGGCAAGCTCGGCGCCAACAAAGACCGTCGATACGTTGGTTACATTAGCCTGACCAGCGGTCGGGATGTGGAAACCAGAGCTGTAGGTGCTCCGAAGACGGAAGTTGTCCGTGACTTCAAAATTGGCACCAAGTTTAAAGTCCGTCGTGCTTTGGAAAGAGTCAAAGTTTTCATAACGAACTGCGGCTTGAACAATCAAACGCTCGGTGACGTCGGCTTCCGTATCCAGATAGAACGCAATGTTCGACTGGGTGCTGGTGCCGGCACTGGAGTTGATAAACCCGCCAAAACCGTTGGAGCTGGACGAGAAGCCCTGGCCCGTTGGGAAAGCAGGTGAAGGTGCGGAAAGCGGACCCAGCGCCGTGGAAGCGGCGTCGCCAGAGCGAATGGTAAAGCTTTCTGAACGCCATTCAAAACCGGCGGCAATGTTCAGATCCGAAGCAAAGCCGGCCACTGGTACCGCATAGCTCAAATCAACATTGATGTCGTTTTCTGCCTGGGTATAGCCACCCGGACGGAAGGATGTCGGTGTGTCTGGCCCCAAGGAGGCGTTGATGGTGTTGTTGATAAAGAAGTTGATGTCGTTCTGACCATATTTATAGCTGACATCATATCCAATACCGTTGCCGATCTGAATGTCGCCTTTGACGCCAATCGCCACGCTGCGGTCGGTCAGTTTACCACCAAAGCGCGGGGTAAAGCCGCCAGGGAACATTTCAACAAACGAGAAGCAGTTGTCATCGGCCGTAACCAGACCAAGAATGGTCGGATCCGGAAGCAGACCACCACCAGCGGTAAGCGGGATACCAGCCGGGCAATCACCAGCGGTGTCACCGGAAAGGTCACCTACGCGTACCGAAGGTACACCATTGGGGTCCGGTTGACCGGTCACTGGGTCAACCAGCGGGCCTCTAAACACACCGCCACGATTGGTGGGGTTACGGAAGAAGAAGCCGCCTTCAACTTTACGCTGGGCGTAATTGCCGAACGCATAAATCTGGCCATTTTCGCCAAAATCAACGCCGGTATTTACAAATGCCTTAATGTCGTCACGGACACGAGGTTGACCCCAGACCTGGGCGACATCGGTTTGAATGAAATCAACTGCATTCAGAACAGCGGTGTTACCCGCAGCAATCAGAGCGGCTGCATCATCACGTTGCACGGACTGGCTGGTTGGATCCTGTTGGCTCCATTCACCTGTGATGTTGAAAAAACCGCTGTCACCAAGAGGCAGGCCAACATTGGCCGCAACCGTATAGGCATCGCCACCATTGTCGTAGTTAGAGGCAAATTTGGTTTCAAACGTGGCACCATCGGTTCCATCCTTGAGGATGAAGTTGATCACGCCGGCAATGGCATCGGAACCATACTGTGATGAAGCACCATCACGCAGAACTTCAACACGTTTCAGCGCCAGCGCTGGAATGGTAGAAATATCAGGGCCCTGGGCACCATCAGAGATGCCGCCACCAAGGAAGGTGATAACCGCCGCACGGTGAAGACGCTTGGAATTTACCAATACCAGCGTTTCATCCGGAGACAGGCCACGCAGGTTAGCCGGGCGGATAAGGGTCGCCGCATCAGAGATGGGCTGTTGGTTGACGTTGTAAGACGGGACAGTCTGGCGAATAAGATCACCCATGTCCGTTGCGCCATGGTTGATAAACTCTTCGCCGGAGATGACGTCCACCGGAGCTGGGCTGTCTGCTGCGGAGCGCGCTGTGCGCCGCGTACCCGTTACGATGATATCGTCTTCAACGATCGTTTCTTCCTGGGCAAAAGCGTATGTCGTGCCAAAAGCACTGAGCATAAGCGCGGAAGCCCCCATTAATAATATTTTCTTTTTCATTGGTTCCTCTGATTTTTAATTGGGTCGTGCAAGGGTCGTTAAGTTTAACGATTCATAATTTCTGTATGATTTTTCCCGGGCTGGCAATCCAAACATTACCCAAAATTAATATTAATGGCAAAAAGGGTGCCCAAAATCTGCATTTTTAGAAAAATGTGCCAAATAAGCCGCACTTTTTGCCCGGCTTAATATATTTTCTCTAAAAAAATGGCTCTTGAGCGGCAAAACGGGGTGCTGGAATGGGCGCTTGTTCCGCCGGCCTGCATTGCCTATGGTGCGCCGCGACGAAGCAGAGCTTTTCTGCCCGCCTGTAGCCCTTTTCGATCTGGACCTTTAACGCGCCTGGTTGTTGTCTGAATATGTCTGATCCCACCCGTACTTACCTGGATTTTGAACGCCCGATTGCCGAGCTTGAAAACAAGATCGAAGAATTGGAGCGTTTCAGCAAGAGCGAAGGGGGGGTAAGTACGGATGAAGAAGTGGACAAATTGCGTGGCAAGTCCGCTGTGCTTTTGAAAAACACGTATTCAAACCTGAATGCCTGGCAAAAAACGCAGGTCGCCCGCCATCCGGCCCGGCCGCAATTCAAACATTTTCGCGAAACCCTGATCGAAGGCTTTGCTGAACTGCGCGGTGATCGGTGTTATGGGGATGACCGGGCCCTGATTGGTGGCCTGGGGCGTTTTCGTGGACGCCCGGTCATGGTGATTGGCCATGAAAAAGGCCACGACACCCAAACCCGGCTGGAACACAATTTTGGCATGGCCCGTCCGGAAGGTTATCGCAAGGCAGTACGCCTGATGGATATGGCCGATCGCTTTGGCTTGCCGGTCCTTAGCTTTGTTGATACCGCAGGCGCCTATCCCGGGGTTGGTGCCGAAGAGCGCGGTCAGGCCGAAGCCATTGCGCGCTCTACGCAAAAATGCCTGTCTTTGGGGGTGCCCATGATCACCCTGATCACCGGCGAGGGTGGTTCTGGCGGGGCGGTGGCCATAGCCGCGGCCAATGCGGTCTTAATGATGGAACACGCAATTTATTCGGTCATTTCGCCCGAAGGGTGTGCTTCGATATTGTGGCGCGATTCGGCCCGGGCCAAGGATGCGGCCACGGCAATGAAAATCACCGCACAGGATCTGCTGGAATTGAAAATCATTGACGGTATCGCCGACGAGCCGGTCGGTGGCGCTCATCGCCATCACAAAGCTGCCATCAATGCCGCGGCGGATCAGATATCATCATTTCTGACCCGTTTTGAGGCCATGAACAGCGACCAGTTGCGCGCCCAGCGCAAGGCGCGCTTTCTGAATATCGGGCGCTCACTTCTGGAAGCCTGAACCTAAAGGCTAATACACCAGATTTTCTGTGGGGCTGACATCAGTGCTGCCCGGGAATACAGACGTGTTCAGCGCACTCAGGTCCACGCCCCAATGATCCCGCAAAACGCCTTTGAACAAGGTGCGCAAATCATTGGCGGGATAGACATCGCGTCCCTGATAGAGATTGACTGGCGAGAGACCGGGCCATGAGCCGATCATCCGCCCGCCCTTGACCGCACCACCCAACAGGAAGGAGGCGCCACCAACCCCATGATCCGTTCCCTGGGTACCGTTTTCGGCCAAGGTCCGCCCAAACTCTGTGACCATTAACACGGCGGTATTGGCCCATTGGCTGCCAAGTTCTTCACGTAGACCCAACAGGGCCGCATTCAGATTTACCAGATTAGAAGTCAACACACTGGTTTCTTCGGCATGGGTGTCCCAGCCATTAAAAGAGATCGCCGCCGCTCCGGGGCCTCCATCGGCCGATAACAGCTTGCCGGCAGCCCGGGCCAATTGTTCATAGCCACTGCCCAATGCACTAAGATCACCGATCAGCGCTCCAATATCCACCGCGCCCTGCAAGGCGGAATGAAGCACAGGGTCATTGATATAAAGACCCAGGGTTTCATCGATGGTTTCAGGGTCGGCCTGGGGCAGTTTAGAAGGGGCCCAAGTGGTAATACTGGCATCGCCCTTCAGAACCAGAGGCACGGTCTGGCCCACGCCAACTGCCCCAGGGGAGAGGTTCAGCGCACTCAGGGATCGGTTCAGCCACCCATCCAGAGTGCCAAGGGGCGAAGTGGTGCCGTTTTCCAGAACATCCTGGCCATCAAAATGCGAACGTTCTTTATAGGGGGCACTGGCCGCATGCATAAACAGGGCTTCGCCCTTGTTGAACATGGCCGCCAGGCCGGGCAATGCCGGGTGCAGCCCAAACCCGTCCATCAAGGGGATGGCGCCGCCGGGTTCACCGGGGGGCAAGATGGCAATATTGGGGCGCTTGGCATAATAGCGGTTTTCATAATAGGGCACGACCACATTCAGGCCGTCCATGGCACCACGAAGAATGATCACCACCAGTTTTCGCCCGGCCGGTCCTGCGGCAAAGGCCAGATTGGCCCCGCTGGCACTGAGGCCGGCAATGCCGGCAGCTCCTTTGAGGAGGCCACGACGGTTCAGGTATAATTTAGGCTTACCGGTAATCATGTCTACCTCCTTTGCAATTCAGGGGTCATCAGCATCAGCGCATACCCCTGTGCCTTGGTGAAAGCTCCCGATAGAATCTGCAGCGAGTTGGCACTGATGGTTGAGCCAAAAAGATCGCTGGCATAGTCCGGAGGCAAGGGAGCGTTATCTATGGTATTGCCCAGAATGACTGACATATTCAACCGGCCGGCTATGATGGACGAGCTGGCCCAACTGGCCTCATCGTCTGGCCAACCGGCAGGCGAGCCCGCCGTAAAGGGGATCTGGGCGATTAACTGAAACAGGTTGAAGGTTTCCTTTGGAGCCAGATATTTCATGTCAAAGGCCCGGTAGGCGGCCAGCAAAAATTCCTCAGAATTTCTAAGCTTGCCAAACTGTCCGTCCCACATTTCCGGGGCGCTGACCAGCGCCAGGCTGACTTGCAATAAATCTCCATCGGTATCGGTAAAGACTTGTGCCAGCTTATCAATCAGGCTTTGCGGCGGGGTGTCCGAGTGAAAATGATAGGCCAGCTTGCGGGCAATATGTTTGGCCGTGGAGGGGTGGCGGGCAAAATCCTGCAGAGCACTTAGGGCCTGGTCCTGCCCCCCCTCCGGATAGGTAATCCCCATAATAGTGCGGGCGCCCGGTTCATGGAACAAGGGCTGGAAGACAAATTCACCCATAGTGTCTTCGTTAAAATCAGGGTTGCCGATGGTCCAGCCGGTAATGGCCTTTGCATATTCAATAATATCGTCCTGACTGTAACCGCCACCAACCCCCAGGGTATGCAGTTCCAGGGTTTCGCGGGCCAGGTTTTCATTCAGACCATATCCGAATTGCAAGCCTGCCCAGGAATTGGGGCCGATCGAGGTCCAGTTATCCAGATACAGCAACATGGACTGGTGGCTCTCTACGGCCACCAGCATGTCATAAAACTTTCCGGTGACATGGGGGCGAATGGCTTCGCGTTCCATGGTAATGGCGGTGGGAATGGTGATCTGGTTTTTATTGAAATCAACGGAAAAATGGTCGCTCCAGAAACGGACGAGGCGTTCACGAAAAGAGGCTGGCGTTACGGTGGCGTGCAGTGTGCGGGCGGAAATGTCATTCAACAGGGCATTATACATTTCCTGAAGAATTTCCTGAGACGTTTTGACCGCCTGTGGCTTGCTGTGTGAACTGGCGACACTGGAAACCACGGCGCTGGTGTCCAGAGTCTGGCGGGCCAGCTTTTCGGTTTTTTTAATTTCGTCTATACTTCTGATGAAATGTGAAATGCGCTCTTGGTCGGTTCTTTTGCCACTTGCTGGCGCGCTGGCGGCGGCCACGGTGCTGCCTTTTAATTCGGCACGCTTGGCGTTCTGAAAATCAAAAAACAACGTAATTGCCTGCGCGCTGGTCAGAAGCGTCGGATCGTTTAGAACCGAAGAAACCTCGGTTAATTGTGCATTCAACCAGCCTTGCGGATCTGGTGAAATGGTCGCCAACTCCCCAAAACGTGCGCCCAGTCCAAAGCGGTGGGCCGCAGTAAGCGCATCAATGTCAGCCATGAATTCGTCCTTATGCCTCGTCCCTCATTAGCATAAAACGCATGGCAGAGCGAATACCTGTCGCTCGCATTGTTAATTTTTATGAAACGCCTCAGCGCCGCCAAGGCCGCACGTCGGCTCCCCGGCAAAAAAATGTCACCGGCGACCAGGTTAGCGCTCTGAGCAGGGTGATCACGTCAATTTTCCGGGTAGCCTGTACGGCCTTTCGTTTGGCAAAGGCCTCTGGCAGGCCTGCTATACTGGCGGTAAAGCCGGTCAGGGTCGGCATGAACTGGCCCTTGAAAACAGCCCGAACGATGAATGCGCCTAACAGTCCAAGGTGGAATGGTAAAAAAATGATCATTGGGATCAAAGGCATGTTTTTAACAAAGGTCCAGGTGCGATTGCGCGTTCCATGAAAGACCGCAAAGGGGGATTGCGCCCCGGCAACCCCCGATCCTTCATGATAGACCACCGCTTCGCTGACCTGGATGCCTTTGCCGCCGACAAGACGCAGCCGAAAGGCCAGATCCACATCTTCATGATAGCAGAAAAAATCTTCATCAAAGCCACCCGCCGACTCAAAGACATCCCGCCGATAAAGCGCGGCGGCGGCACAGGGGCCGAAGACTTCGCCGGTTGGTGGCAACAATTCCAGTGGGCGATGCCACAGGCCGCGCCAGGCAAACCCAATGGGGGCATATAGATCGCCCGCCCCGTCCAGCAAATGGCGATAATTGGCATCAATCTGTGTTGACCCGGCCATAACGACGGCTGGATCAGATTGTGCCGTATTTAACAAGGTGCCCAGCCAGTCTGGCTCGGCATAGGCGTCGGGATTCAACAGGGCAATCCACGGGGCACTGCCCCGGGCCACCCCGATATTATTGCCTTTGGCAAAGCCGGTATTTTCATCCAGACAGATAACCTCGAACCGGTCATCCAGCGGCGGTAACGCCTCGATCGAGCCATCCGAAGAAGCATTATCGATCAGAAAAACACGAAAATTATCCATTCTCTGGCGTGCCAGCGCCTCGACACAATCACGCAACATGGTGCCGGCATTGTAATTGACAATGATGACGTCAACGGCGGGGGCAGTGGGCTTGGCTTTCATGCCTGCTTAGTCGCACATAAAATCATTTTTCCCAACCGGTTTGCATTGCGGCGATACAGCGTTGTGAGCAGCTTGTTCATGAAATAATTATGCGCCCGTGCCCGTTGGCGCATCGTTTATCAGGGGCCCGAGCCTAGCGCATGGGACAATCCATATGCAAGCAAGGTTCATGATTTGCGCCCCGTAACCCTTTATAAGACAATTTGTGCGAGCCTGCTCCCGGGTGAAATAAGCGGGGAAAAAATGCTCGCCATAAAACTGATATTTGCGGGGCTGGTTCTGATCCTGGCCGCCTTTGTGCTTCGTCGACCTCCAAAGATGTCGGGCGTTGGATCTGCAGGCCATGCCATGCGTGCGATCACGGCTTTTGTAATGGGGCTGGGGCTTACCGCGGCGCTGATCGGCTTTGGTTCAAACCAGGCACAGATTGTGCGTGATGGCCCCTATGCGCAAATCGCCGCCAATGCCCTGCACACGATAAAGGAAGACCCTGCGCCTTATGTCCTGTTTGTCGGGGCCAGCTATTCGCGCAACGCCATCAATGATCAATCTCTGACCCGGCGCCTTCGTGCCCATGGGTATAACCAGCGCGTGATTACTTTTGCCCTGGAAGGGGCCAGCCTTCAGGAGCGTGATTTGCGCCTGCGCCAGTTTTTGCGCGCGGCACCGCGTCCCCCCGATACGGTGTTTCTGGAAATCTCGGAAAAATTTGATCGTAACCCCACCTATGGCTTTGAAATTGCCAAATTTTCCGAGCGGGTGATCGGCCAGTTTGATCCGCGTGGCACGTTCTGGACCGTGCGGGGGCTGTTGGGCGGTGCGCCCGATGGGGCAGCAGCCTTGGTCAAGAATACAATTCTTCTAGGCCTGCATGTGCCCCTGAACTGGCTGAATGTGGGTCTCTTTAACGAGGCGGTACGCCTGCAGGATGCCCCCAAACTGGCCTCTTATGACCCACAGGATACGCCGCGCCGTGAAGTCACGGAAGATGATCGCCAATCGGGCTTACGCAAAGCTTTGCCACCTTCCGATCATATCTATGCCTGGGGCGAGGAATTCCGGGCCAATCAGCGCGCCATGTTGCAACAGGCCGGGGTGCGCCACATTGCCTATTACTTTCCGCCCGTCATTGATGCGCACGAACGGGCCTATATTCATGCCATATGCGAACGCCGGACGGACGAGGTTTGCATTGCGCCGGTAGATCCAGCCATGCTGGCCGCCCTGGATGGTCCGGTCTGGTTTGATGAGGAACATTTGCTGGCCCCTGGCGCGGCTCTTTATGACCGCTGGCTGGCGGGACGGGTGATGGCCTCCGGGGTGCTGGGTACACCAGAAGCCCACCCCAAGCTGGCTCTTCGCACCCTCGAGGGAGAAACGCCATGATTTTTACCAGCTTTACATTTCTGATCTTTTTTGCGGTTGTTTTTACGGCCTATTGGCTGGTGACAAACAATCAGGCGCGCCTTTATATTCTGCTGGCCGGCAGCACGGTCTTTTATGGCTGGTGGGACTGGCGGTTTTTGGGCCTGATCGGTCTGGTGATCGGGGTGTCGTGGGCCAGTGCGCTGGCCATGAAGCGCCCCTCGGCCACAAAACGCTCGCAAAATCTGGCACTGGCCGCCGGGGTGCTAATCTCGCTGATCGTGCTGGGTATATTCAAATATACCGGCTTTTTTGCCGACAGCTTTGCCGAATTGCTGGGCCGTCTTGGCCTGCGCGCGGATATGCCGACATTGCGCATTATCCTGCCGGTGGGCATCAGTTTTTATATTTTTCAGGCCATTTCCTATATGGCCGATGTGCGCCGTGGCGTGCTGGGGGCGGAAAAACGTCTTGCCCGCGTGGCGCTCTATATTGCCTTTTTCCCGCAATTGGTGGCAGGTCCCATTGTGCGCGCCGCCAGCTTTTTCCCGCAAATGGATCGTCCCAAGCGCCTTGGCGGCCGGGCTATCGTGGTGGGTTTGCGCGCTTTTGCCGTTGGCTTTGTCTACAAGGCCTTGCTGGCCGATAATATCGCGCCCGTGGTGGATGGGGTGTATGGCAATCTGGATGCCTATACCAACGGCGCGGTCATACTGGCCACCTTTGCCTTTGCGGCACAGATTTATTTTGATTTTGCCGGCTATTCCCTGATGGCGATCGGCATTGCCCGGCTCTTTGGCTATCACATTCCGCGCAATTTCAACTTTCCCTATGCCAGTGTTTCCATCACCGATTTCTGGCGGCGCTGGCATATGTCGCTTAGCTTCTGGTTGCGCGATTATCTGTTCATCCCGCTGGGCGGATCCCGAAACGGCAAATTTGCTTATTATCGTAATCTGATGGCTACCATGGTGCTGGGTGGTTTGTGGCACGGCGCGGCGTGGACCTTTGTTGCCTGGGGGGCGCTGCACGGGGTGGCGCTGGTGATACACAAATTATGGATCACTTATCTGAAACCCGTGGTAATATCGCATGTACGCCTGCCATCCCTGTTGGGCTGGATTGCCGGATTTGCCCTGACCCAGGGCGTGGTGCTGGCCGGTTGGGCCATCTTTCGCGCGAACAGCACCGCCGATGCGCTTAGCGCCCTTGGCGCACTCAGTGGCCTGCGTGTAGGCGGGGCGCAAACCCTTAGCCTGATGGCGCTGCTGATAATTGCCGTTCTGGCGCTTGATCACATTCTGGGGGTGCGTCGCTGGCGGCCAAACTGGCCCGTCTTGCAACGGCCAGAGCTTTGGTGGGCCGGGGCCGGGGCGGCCATTGCTCTGGCGCTTAGCATCTACCCGCTAACCGCCGCACCATTTGTGTATTTTCAGTTTTAAGTGAGTGGTTTGATACGGCGCGGGGGCACGTTCAAAACCCCTGAAACAGAAAGTCCAGGGCAGCGGTGATGTCATCGCGATGGCCAGTTTCTATATTGGTGACCGGCATGCCAAGCTGTGCTTTGGCAAGTACGCCAATATCTGTTGTCATTAAAATATAGTCTTCTCCATCTATCGGAATGCGTGGTTTCAGGCGCGGCAATTCTTCCTTGGCAAAGCTGGCGGCGGGGGCCAGTGGCACGACGACCCGGCTGGCCAGATCGCCCAAAAGGTCAGCTTGCACATCGATAACGAATGGTGCTGCCTTGTTGGCAAAGCGATAGACGTCAAACCGTGCCACCTTATTCTTCCACCGTCCAGCCTGGCCTCAGCAATGGCCCATCTTGTTCAATGCGTTCATTATGCTGGTCGATTGCGGCGCCATTACGGGCGCGCCACTGGTGCTCCTGCGCCTCGCGGATTGCTTGAATGATGCCCGCCTCAGCCGCTTTAGAAGCATTCAAGCGCAAGGCTTTGACCGTTTCCATGACGTCTTTGCGAATGGTCAGATTGACACTGCGCCGACGTGACGGGAGCTGATTGGCGTGTCGCGGCATGGTTTGTCCTTTTGAATGCACCCCAAATATCACCTTATTTCATATGCATATACTATGCGCATGTCAATTTAGTGCCGTTGACGGATTGAACACACAGTTCGAAACTTTGTCCGAACGTGCCAATTTTCATCAAGCATCCGCGACGCCTTTTGTGTATTTTCAGTTTTAGGGTGATTCCGGTTACTGTAAGCACCTATCGTAATTGTTACCGTAACCAAGGTGCATGCCATGACTGAATTTGTACCGATGCTGAAAACACCTATTCTTGGTGACAGAGAACATTTGCGTGGAACTCAATATTACTTACCTTCAGATTTACGGGAGAGGTTTAACCGAGATTACATCAAAGAAATCGAAGCTAGAGGAAAACAAATCGTTTTGTATGATACTTGGTATCTCAGATACTATCGAGAGCCGTACATGGCGACCTTTTCAAAAGATCAATTCGTATCGAGATGGGCGGATATCTGGGATAATTTATTGGAAATTACACCGGAATTAAAAGTTACCGTTGCCCCCCCTCAGACAAAACCAAGGTGGATGGAGGCCTTCAGTGATTTACTAGCTGAGTCCCGTTTTAGAGGTGGAGTTCCTGCTATGCCAGGCCAAGATATGATTTGTACGTGCATGAGCGATAAATTAACAAGAGGTATAAATCATATTGATCATAACCTTTGGGACCGAAACTATGTATTCAAATTTGGCAAATACAAGTATAATCAAGATTCAGTAAATGACGGTAAAATTCGATTAATTAGCTCTAGCCAGTACTTGTCTGACGACATGGGAAAAGCTCAAAAAGATAACGAAAATCAGTTTACCTTTTCCGTCATGCCCGTCTTTTTGAAAAACCTAGACGGAATGGTTGGTTATTCTGACTTCGACAGAAAAATATACGCAAACAGTTTGAATGTTCAGTTTCATTCCGAACGAGATTACCTTGTATGGTGTGCAGCGGCATCATATGATCCAAGAATTCCAATCGCATTTGATTATGATTCCGTTCTTATCATCAGAGATAAGAAACGGTTTGAGCGTGAGATAAAAATAGCCCTTAAAGAATTAAATTCTGAATTGAGTTTAAAATCAGAGAAAGTTAAGTATTTTGACCCTTACTTAGAACTACATAGCAATATAGATATTCAATTTAGCAAACATTTTAGGTTTAGCTACCAAGATGAATATAGAGTCATAATCGATGGTAATGACCTTCCAAAAGAGATGTACTTAAAAATTCCAAAACTCTCACAATATTCTGAAGTAATAAAATTACGATGACAACAACCAAAACTAGATGCACCCAAATCCGTGTCATCCCGGAAATTTCGTCAGAAATTATCCGGGACCCATGGTGCATAACAATGCGTAAATCATAAAAGGATGAAGCCCTGCTCTGGATACCGGCCTTACGCCGGTATGACGCCGAGGACTTAGGGGCAAGACTCCAGCATTTACCCCTGTCTTATGAACGCCTCATCTGCACAATAGCCCCCGGCACGGGGGCCGGGGTGACACAGGGGGGTTGTGTCCATAAAGCGGGCAGGCGGGTATTGGACCGCCATTCCTTTCCCCGACCGCATTTTGCAGCCAATCGTGCTTGCCCTTATGGAGGCTTGGGGGTATAAGCCGCGCTTCTTGCGGGCGCATTTGCGTCTGTGACGCCAGATTTTGCGGAAAAAGCCGATGAAAAAAGACATTCACCCAGACTATCACATGATCAATGTCGTCATGACCGATGGCACCACCTATCAGACCCGTTCGACCTACGGCGAAGAAGGGGCAACGCTGAACCTGGACATTGATTCAAAAACCCATCCGGCATGGACCGGCGGCAGTCAACACTTGACGGACCGCGGTGGTCGTCTCAGCCGCTTTAAGAACAAGTTTGCTGGCTTCGTCAGCTAGGCTTCGGGTTTGGGCAGCATTGCTGCCTAGCCGCGACCAAAGGCGGCATTCAGGCGATTTAACTGATCAGAAACGGCGCGGGCGCCGGTGTTTTCCTGTGCGTCCCCATACAGTTTCTCGTCCAACCGGCGAGTGCGCTCATAAATGCGTCCGGCGCGGAGGATCAGATCCTGCAAGGCGGCGGGCAGTTCCTGTGTGCCAGACAGGCTTTTGCTAATGTGAACCTCGTTAATGCGATATTTGTCGGCGCGGGCATCAGCGGGGCTCATTTCATTTTCTTTGACGGCCCGTTGCACCAGCAGCCATGACGCCACCTGCATCAGGCAGGTGGTCAGGCGCATGCTTTCACCGGCATAGGCCAGTGCCCCAGAGCGGGACAAGGCACGGGATTCTTCGCGGCCCGGGCCATCCAGATAGGCGGCGGTCTCCTCGACCAGGTCCATGCCTTCGCGAAATGTGCGTTTAAACAGCTCAGAGGCAGCAAAATCGCCTAAATGGGCAGCAAAAAGGTCTTCACTCATGTCTCATCTCGCATCACTTTGGCGGTTTCCAGAGGAGGTAATGCAAAGGTCTTGCCGTTTCTGGTCATGCCCGCCTGCATTGATGTTATCCCTTGCCAAAACCGAATCATAGGGAATTAACGACCACAGACCCTAAGATTTTCCAAAGATGGCGGCGGCGGCATCCAGTCCCTGGCGTTTTTCCTGGCGGGCGCTCTCCACGCGCTTGATTTCGGCCTCCAGGGCCAAAATGCGCTCCGACAGCTCCTCGACCGAAAAATCATACAAGTCCTCGCCCAGTATGATTTCACCCTTGGGTTTTGGTTTTTCCTCATCAAACATTGCCTGCTCCCACAATCGCAGCCTATTTTAGCGCGCAGGGCGATATTGCGCCAGTCCACAAAAAAACGAGGCCACCATGCGTGCGATAGTGTTTGACCAGCCGGGCGATGCCGATGTGCTGAAATGCCAGGAAGTTCCCATGCCCGCGCCCGGCAAAAATCAGGTGCTGATCAAGGTGCTGGCCGCCGGTATTAATCGGCCCGATGTGTTGCAACGTGTTGGTCTCTACCCGCCGCCGCCGGACGCCAATCCGGGACTGGGGCTGGAGGTGTCGGGCCATATCCATGCGCGGGGTGATGGCGTCACAAACTGGCCAATAGGCGAGGCGGTCTGTGCGCTGACCCATGGTGGCGGTTATGCAGAATTTGTGCTGGTTGATGCGGGCAGTGTGATGACCGCACCCAAAGGCATTTCCTTGCGCGATGCGGCCGCTTTGCCCGAAACCGTGTTGACCGTCTGGCAGAATGTGTTTGCCAAGGCGGGGCTTAAGCCCGGCGAAACCCTGTTGGTGCACGGCGCCGCCAGCGGTATTGGCTCCACCGCCATTCAAATGGCCAAGGCCCATGGGGCCCGGATGATCGCCACGGCGCGCCATGATGACAAGGCCGCCTTTGGCAAAGGGCTGGGTGCCGATATTGTCATCAACACGCAAAAAGAAGACTTTGCCGCCATTGCCCGCGAGGCGGGCGGCGTTGATGTGGTGCTGGACATGGTGGGGGGCGAATTTCTGGAAGGGAATATCGCCGCGCTGAATCCCGGTGGCCGGTTGGCGCTGATTGCCCTTCTGGGTGGTTATGAGGCCAGGATCAACCTGATTCCGATTTTGCAAAAACATTTGCATATCATGGGCTCGACCTTGCGGCCGCTCAGCCTTGCGGCCAAGGCGTCCCTGTGCCGGGCGGTCGAAAAACACGTCTGGCCATGGGTGGCCGCCGGCAAGCTGGTCCCCATTATTGATCAAACCTTTGCCCTTTGTGATGCCGCCAAAGCCCATGCCTATCTTGAATCAGGGGTGCACAAGGGAAAGCTGCTGCTGATTCCCTGATAGGGGGGTGTTTTCTTATGCGCAAAAGGCGACTATATCAGTATCAACAGGTTTGATTTTAAGAGTGAAGATCAAACCGGCAAGACGTCCGCCCGACGCCTCGCGCGCCGGGCTTTTTTTATGGAGAGAGAATAATGGCCAGTATCCTGATGCCTAAGGCCACAGCTGTTTGGCTGATCGACAATACCTCGCTGAGCTTTGATCAGATTGCCCGGTTCTGCGGGTTGCATGCCCTTGAGGTCAAAGGCATTGCCGATGGTGACGTTGCCGCCGGGGTGCGTGGTCTGGATCCCATTGGCGCGGGGCAATTGACCCGCGAGGAAATTGAAAAGGCCGAGGCTGATCCCAGCTATGACATGCAGGCGGTCACCCCCAAACATGCCGACAAAATGGTGCAAAAGCGCCGGGGTCCGCGCTATACGCCATTGTCTCGCCGCCAGGAACGCCCGGACGCCATTGCCTGGATGATTCGCAATCACCCCGAAGTATCGGACGCCCAGATCGGCAAGCTGATCGGCACCACCAAAACCACCATCGAGGCGGTACGCACCCGCACACACTGGAACAGCAGCAATATCAAGCCCGTGGATCCGGTCAGCCTGGCGCTCTGCAGCCAGATTGATCTGGATGCGGTGGTGGCCAAGGCCAGTGCCAAGAAACGCAAAATGGACGAAAAAGCGGCGCTGGAACGTGGTGAAGACCTGGATACCTTGCGCGCTGCGGCTGAAACCGCCGCCGAAACGGCTGCGGAAAACGCCGCCACAGAAAAAGCCGTGGCGGATGAAGACGAGAAAATGCGCGAAATGGCCAGCAAACCAGTCGACGCCGCCTCGGTTTTCGGCGCCTTCAAGGAAAAGCCTGAAGAGGCCTAATCCACGTCTACCGTATAGTTCAGGGCCAGCCGGCCACCGTCGGCATAGAGGCACTGGCCGGTAATATAGCTGGCATCCTTGCTGGCCAGAAAACTGGCGATCCCGGCGATTTCGTCCGGATCGCCAATATGGCCCAACGGGGTGCGGCTCATGATTTTGCGCCGTGCCTCGGGATTGTCGGCCACCGATTTCAGAACTTCGGTATTAATACTACCCGGCCCAATGGCATTAACGCGAATGCCATGGGGCGCCAGGGCCAGGGCCATGGCCTTGGTCATCTGGTTCATGCCGCCCTTGGACACCACATAGGCAATCTGATTCTCTATGGCCATTACCGCATTGACCGAAGACATATTGATAATGGCATAACGGCGCCGCGCCTCGCCGGCGCGTCCTTCGGCTTCGGCAATCTGGGCTACCATTTGTCTGGCTGCCTCGCGTGCCACCAAAAATGCGCCGCGTAGGTTCACCCCCAGTACCGCATCAAAATCATCGATACCAAGGTCCAGTATATTGCCGGCGCGCACCATGCCGGCATTATTGACCAGCACATCCACCCGACCAAAGGCCGAGCGCGTTTCGGCAAACAGATTGCGAACCGATAGCGGGTCGGCAACATCGCAATCCACAAACAGGGCTTTGCCATTGGCCGCGCCCAGGTCTTCGGCGGCCTGTTTGCCGGCTTCGACATCAATATCGGCCAGCACCAGATGGCATTTCTCGTCGGCAAAGCGCCGGGCACAGGCCAAACCAATGCCTTTGGATGCCCCGGTGACAATTACAACCCGTTCGTCCGCCATGTTTCTTCCTCATACGCTGGATCTTCCGGGCAAAGTGCCCGGATATCCCTGGCTTATAAAAGCAAGTGACGGCGGAGGCTAGGTGTATAGACGCTAGGTCTGTCGCAGGGTCTGCATTTCTTCTTTAAGTTTGAGTTTTTGTTTTTTCAGGTCCGATATGTGCAATGGATCATGGGCGGGACGTTTAAGTTCTCTTTCGATTTCATCTTCAAGGTGAGAGTGACGATTTCCCAATTCGCGAATACGCGCATCCACAGCCATAGGCTCCTCCTGTAATTAACGACCTATCATGCCACATAATCATCCTCACGTCACTTCACAAGTTGCCGCAGGATGAATGAAGTCTTGCGTGTCGGCATTCTTTGCGCCCATAATACCATTGAAGCTGTGAATCGGCGTGGAAACTTCTGGGTTCGCACAGCCGAAGCATTGAGGGGCATGCGCATGAGTTTTAATGGTGACGAGACCATTCGTGCCCGTCTGACTGCGCTTAGCGAAGAACACCGTGATCTTGATGCGGCTATTGATGCGCTTATCGCGGCCCGCACCCAGGACCAGCTTAAAATCGCCCGCCTGAAAAAACGCAAACTGGCCCTGAAAGATCAAATTCACCGCCTGGAAATCCAGCTCACACCAGACATTATTGCCTGATAGCATTTTTCAAAATGCACTATTTTACGCCCTTGATCAGGGGGGAGGACAAACCCGTTTTATCCCCGTCAATTTAGGGACAAACAGGGGTGAATGAGGGACATTTCAGGGTCTCTTTTGCGTACTTTAGGGGCAATTAAGGGGTAAAGACGGGCGTGCTGAGGGGTAAGGCTTACCCCTCTTTGACCCTCGGGTTTTCTATGCGGGGGATTTCCTCCTAGAGGGCTGGGATGAGGGGCCTGTGAAGCAAAGATAGTGCACTTTCTTTAAGTCCCTGACCCCTCACCTTATTCCTCTCCCGCCCCGGGAGAGGAAAGAGATCGCCTCTATGTCGGTGCCATGGGTTTGAGGGTGGGGATAGAAATATCTAGTCCCACACCGGTGTAGTTAAGGTATAGTGCTAGCCATACTTCGAGGGCGCTTTGCGCCACCTCAGTATGAGGGCTGCATTACATTCTCCGCCTCATCCTGAGGTGCGAACGAAGAGAGCCTCGAAGGATGGAGGACAAAAGAGAAAAACCAAACCCAGGCCCCCGGACTTGATCCGGGGTCCACCATAGGATGAAACGCAGCCCAAATAGGGCAGAGGTCATTCACGCTGTAGGCGTTTGCTTAGCCAACCGCATCGCTTCACGGTTTGCGGCATTCCAATTCC